>NZ_JANMET010000299.1:0-13449 GCF_031377265.1 Tabrizicola sp.
GGGGGTGAGGCCGAGCATCTTGCATACATGTTCCTCAACGCGCGGGTCGATGTTGGCGAAGGTGCCGACGGCGCCTGAAACGGCGCCCGTGGCGATTTCGGCCCGCGCATTCACCAGCCGGGCACGGTTGCGCGCCATTTCGGCGTAGAACCGGGCGAAGGTCAGGCCCATCGTCGTTGGTTCGGCATGGATGCCGTGGCTGCGGCCGATGCGGACGGTGTCCTTGTGTTCAAACGCGCGGGTCTTCAGCGCCTCAAGAACACGGTCAAGACCGGCCAGCAACAGGTCGGTGGCACGGACCAGCTGGATATTGAGCGTGGTATCCAGCACATCCGACGAAGTCATGCCCTGATGCACGAAGCGCGCGTCATCGGCCCCGATATGTTCGGCAAGATGGGTCAGAAAGGCGATCACGTCGTGCTTGGTCACCGCCTCGATCTCGTCAATCCGGGCGACGTCAAACTTTACGTCTTTCGCGCGCCAGATCGCTTTGGCATTGGCCTCGGGGATCACGCCCAAAGCGGCCAGCGCATCACAGGCATGGGCCTCGATCTCGAACCAGATGCGGAACTTGGTTTCGGGGGACCACAGGGCGACCATCTCGGGGCGGGAATAGCGGGGGATCATCACGGACCTCTGACTGGCGAAGCGGGTAGCGCCCCCTTAGACTGCAGGGCAATGTGGTGCAAGGGAAGGGCGGTCAGGATGCGCAGATTGGTTCTGATGTTGGCGCTGTGGCCATCGGTCGTGGCCGCCGAGGAGCCGTGGCGCGGGCTGACCGGACCCGAGATCACCACAGCGCTGAGCGAGCGGGTGTTGCAGTATGCGGATGGCACGCGGCAGGACTTCATGGCCGACGGGCGCACATTGTATGGCGAAGAAAGCTGGGGGTCCTGGCGGGTGGAGGGGGACGAATACTGCTCGGTCTGGCCGCCATCGGACCGCTGGGCCTGCTACAGCGTGGAGATACGGGGGCTTGAACTGCGCTTCACTGACGGAGGCGAGCCGTCGGTGGGCCGCTACGTCGACCTCAACTGATCATGGGAAAGCGGCGATCAGCGTGGCGGGAATGATAAGCGGCACGATCACCCCCGCCAGCAGAAGAACGAGCGTCACGCCAAGTGCTGCACCTGCGGCCACGCTGGCGTAACCGGCGGCAGGGCCAAACCTGTGGCGCAGCGGTACCGAAAGGTGGGCGAACAGTGCCGCCACGGCGAGGCCGTAATAGGGCGCGAAGACCCAAGGCCACGCGCCGCCGGCGTGCAGGCCTGCGGCGGCGAAGGCGAGGTCGGTATCGGTGCCGCTGACCGCCCGCGCGCCAAGGACCACGCTGATGTGGATCAAGAGGAAGAGGGAAAGATAGCATCCTGACATCGCCTGAACGCGGGGCCAGCCTTTGGCGCGCCGAAAGCGCCAGGCAAGGCGCAGACCCGAGGCCGCCTGCCAGACAAACAGCCCGATCAGCAATGGCTCGATGATCGGGTTGCGGTAGACCGGTCGCAGCGCATGCAGCACCCCGGTATGCGCCGCCTGACCGGCAAGGCCGGCCAGGTGGTTGCCCAGATGCAGCGTCAGGAATACCGCGAGGACAGTTGCGGAAAGCCGGTGTGCGCCGCGCAAGCCTGCCGGTTGCCGCGTCATAGCAGGCCGATGGTACCGACCAGCGTGATTGCAGAGAATGCGATCCAATGCGGCAGGATGCGCAGGGTTCTGAGGCGGGTCAGGCTGTAAACCACAAAAAGGATCGCAGCCGAGGCGCTGAGCACCAGTGGCAAGGCGGCAAGGGCAAGGGCAAGATCGGGCCGGGCTGCGGCAGCAACCAAGGCCAGACCGCCGAAGATCATCATTGCGGTGGTGATGTGCCAGACCACCGACCAGATCGCCTTGGCCGGGTCGGGCCAGTTGGCCTTGACCATCGGCAAGTGAATCTCGCGCCCGCCAAGGAAGATGTGGACAAGGCTTAGAAGCAGCATCGCGATGCCAGAGGTAAGAAGCCAGAAGTTCATGTCAGATCCTTTCCATACGGTTGCGTATGGTTTAGCGGGACGGCTTGCCGATGTCCATACGGGTGCGTATGTTTGTCGCATGGCTGACAAGATGGGCAAGCAGAGGCTGGGGCGGGTGGACTGGGTTCTGGCCGGGTACCGCGCGTTGGTTCTGGGCGGGGTGGCCGGGTTGAAAGTTGAGGCATTGGCGCGCGAGATGGCGACGACCAAGGGTTCATTCTACTGGCATTTCAAGAACATGGACGAGTTGCAGGCAGAGATGCTGGCGGTCTGGGAACGGCTGGCCACAGCCGAGATTACGGCGGCGGTGCAGCGTTCCGGCCTTGATCCGCGGGGCCAGTTGATGCTGCTGGTCGACATGGTGTCGGTGCAGCCTGGGCCGGAACTTGGTGGGGTGGCGGTGGAACCGGCGCTGCGCGACTGGGGCCGGACCGACCCGAAGGCGCGAGCCGCGCTGGAACGAGTGGATCGCCAGCGGTTGGCGGACCTGCAGGGGTTTCTGGCTGCTGCTGGTGTGGCCGAGGTAGAAGCAGGTGCGCTGCGGATCTATGCGGCGGTGGTCGGGCTGGAGGCGCTGCGGATGACGACCGGCACGCAAATGCGCGGACCGCTGCGGGGGGTCGTGCAAGCGGTGCTGGCGGGGTAGGGAGTGGCAGTCTTGCCGGACCACCCAAGCCGGGTCAGGGTCGGGCAAGGGCTTCGGAGGTGGGATGCGATTTTTCAGAGGCGTGTTGGTGGCCCTGGCCGCTGGCGTGATGCTGTGCCTGGCGGCGGGGTATCTGGGGTGGCTACACCCCGCGGGCGACAGTTTTGCGGTGTTTCGGGCGCAGGGCGCGATGGCGCTGGCCCTGGTGGCAGGCCTTGGATTTCTGGCGCAGGCGCGGCGAATGGCGGCAGTATTGCTGGTCGTCGCGGCATTGGCGGGGGGGCCGGTGTTGCTGGCCTATCAGATCGAGGGCGAGGCGGGCGCGCTGGTCCTCTACCAAAAGAACATGCTGTTTCGGAACAGTGATCTGGCGGGGCTTGAGGCCGATATCCGCGCCATGGCCCCCGAAGTGCTGACGCTGCAGGAGGTGTCGAAGGCGAACCTTGCGTTGCTTGCGAGCGTCTCCGATCTGCTGCCGCATCAGATGTTCTGCCCGTTTGCGGCTGTGGGGGGCACGGCTGTGGCGACCCGGCTGACCCCGGTGCCGGGCAGCGAGATTTGCGCCAAAGGCCTGGCCGCGATGCAGGTTGAGGGGCCGCAGGGCCGACTGTGGCTGGTGTCAATTCATCTGCATTGGCCGTGGCCCTACAGGCAGGCTGCGCAGTTGGAGACGCTGGTGCCGCTGATTGCCGGACTGGATGGCCCGATGGTAATTGCGGGCGATTTCAACATGGTGCGCTGGTCCACTGCGCTGGGCGGGGTGCGGACGGCGGGGCGGGTAAGGAATGCGGGGCCAGCGCGAGGCACCTATCCGCAGTTCGGCCCACTGCTGGTGCTGCCGATCGACCATGTGCTGGCACCGGGGGGCGGTAGCATTGAACTTCGGCCCTTGCTGGGGTCGGATCATCGCGGCCTGGTGGGGCGGTTGGGACTGTCGCCCTGAGCCGAAGTCTTCTAGCGGCCGCTCGCCGAAGGGTCACCGATCAGAAGTGGCTGCGGTCAGAAGTGGCTGCGGTCAAAAGTGGCTGCGGTCAGAAGTGAAAGGACAGCCGTGCCTGCAGCGTCTGGACTTCAAGATTGATGCCGCCGGAATAGAAATCGTCGAAGCTGTGAACAAGATATTCTGCGCCGCCCGACAAACGCGGTGAAAAGCGGTGCTCGATCCCCAGACCGTAGAACGGGCCAGTGCCCGATGCGCCGCCATCCGCTTCGGCCCGCGCGACGCCACCTGCGAGGTACAGCAGCGTCGATCCGGTATCAAAACCAGCGCGCAGTTTTAGATGCGCAAGGGTGTTGATTGTGGCATCCGCATCGCCATTGTCAAATTCGATGTTGGCGAGGTTATAATCCACCTCGATCCCGGCCACGATGCTGCCGAAGTCGCGATTGTAGCCAAGGTGCAGGCCGCCGACATAGCCGTCGCCGTCAATATCCGGGTCGCCGGATTCGACGATGCTGGCCCAGCCCCAACCAAGCTGCGCACCGGCATAAGGACCGGTCCAGTCCAAAGCTGGCGGCGGGCTGGGTGCCATCACAACCGGATCGGCGGGGATCACCACCGGGCCGCCGGCCAGAACGGGCGACGCCGCGCAGGACAGTGCGGTAATCAGCATGACAGTGGGTTTCATTTGGTCCATTCCCTCTTTTTGAAATGCAAAAAGTCGGCAAAAGTTGCTTCGGGTCGGCACAGGGCCGCAGTCACGAACGGTAAATTTCCGGTATCAGGTCAGCAATTCTAGCCCCGGCGACGACCATCTGGCAAGACAGTTGTGTCAGCCGGTCAAACCCATCAGGCGGGGGTCAAAAGGATACCGCGTCAGGTTCTCATGCCCGGTTTCGGTGATCAGCACCTGATCTTCCAGCTTGATCGAGAAATTGCCGCCTTCAGGCGAGACCAGCGCCTCGACACACAGCACCATGCCAGCTTGCAGTTCGTGGTCGAAGGCATCATCCAGCCCCGCATCGGGGTACGGCACAAAGGGCCATTCGTCGCAGAGGCCGACGCCATGCATCTTGCAGGAGTATTTCTGCCGCCAGTATTCAGGCGCAAGCTGGTGGCCGCCGTGGATAAGGTCGCGTATCGCAACGCCGGGTTTCAGCATGGCCATGTTCTGCGCGATGTGATCGCGGGCATGGTGCATCGCGGAAATCATCGCATTGGTCGGGCGCTTGTCGCCCACCCACCAGGTGCGGCTGATGTCGATGCAGATGCCATAGGCACCGACGAGGTCGGTGTCGAAGGCGACGATTTCGTTCGGCTGCACGATGCGCGGCCCGCATTCCTGAAACCATGGGTTGGTGCGCGGACCAGAGGCGAGGAGGCGGGTTTCGATCCATTCGCCGCCGCGCCGGATGTTGCCCTTGTGCAGTTCGGCCCAGATGTCGTCTTCGGAGGTCTTGCCGTGCGGCACGTTCTTGCGGGTGAAGGCCTCCATCTCGGCGATGGCGGCCTCGCAGGCGTGGTGGGCGCAGCGCATGGCAAGGATGTCGTCAGGGCCTTTGATGGCGCGGGTGCGTTCGGTGATGACCTCGCCTTCCAGCACCTCGAACCCCGCGCTTTCCAGCGACCGCAGGCCGTGGACCATGATCTTGTCAACCGCGAGGCGGCGGTTGGTGCCGGCATGGGCGCGCATCACTTCGGTCACTTGCGCGGCAAAGCCGTCGGCGTGGCGTTTGGTGTGATCGCCCGAGACGTTGTAAAAGAACGAAGCGCCGGCGCGCAGTTCGGCGACGCGCGGGTTGAAGGTGACAAGGAAGGGCGAGTTCTTGTATTCCCACATCACCATGTGGCCGTCGGCACACAGCAGGCAGGCGCGGAACGGGTTGTGCGAATTCCACAGCTGCATGTTGGTGGTGTCGGTGGCGTAGCGGATGTTCAAGGGATCGAACATCAAAAGGCCGCCGATGTCTTGCGCCACCAGCGCCTCGGTCAGGCGACGCCAACGATAGTCACGCATCGCCTCGAGGTTGGGCGGCGTCAGGCCCGCAGCGGCCCATTCGGCGAAGGCCGTTTGCGTGGGGCCGATCTCGACCCGGTTATTGTCGTTCGGGGTGCCATCGCCAAGCGTCGCCCCGCGCGTCGGGTCGATCTTGCGCTGGAACAGGGGGGGCTGGGTCATGGTCGGGCCTTACAGTGCTGGGGAACAGGGTCGCGCGGGCAGCGGCATGGCGCTTGGCTGCGCGCGACGGGGAATGTCGCAATCGTCGGGCGTTTGACGGGGATCGTGCGGCATGATGAACTTGCCCGGTCAAAGGAGCCGCCTGATGCAAACCGATCCGATCCTGCAATCGCGCCTGCCGTTGCTGTCGTGGATGGACCCGCGCACCCGCCGGTTGCCGGGCGTCCTGCCGGTGGAGGCGGATGAATGGTTGCGGGTGGACGACGCCTTTGCCGCGCAAATGGCGCTGCGCGACCGGCTCATTGCGCAGCGACGGGACGCCGTGCACCAGATGCTGCCCGAAGCAGCACCTGCGGCGGCGGAACTGTACGCAACGGCGCTGGCCAAACTGGCCCGGACGCCGGGCTACCGGGTGGCGGCGGGTTCTGTACAGCGGCCCGACGGGGTGGAGGTGGCGCTGGACCCAAGCGCGCCTTTGGCCACGCTGGGGCGGCTGGTGCAGGAGGATCTCTGCCTGATGGAGGCGCAAGACGAGGAGTACCGTCTGACCGGGGCGATCCTGTGTTTCCCGGCGGGCTGGACGCTGGCGCAAAAGATCGGCCGCCCGATGACCCGCATCCATGCGGCGGTCGAACCCTTCACCGAAGATATGGCGCGCCGGGTGCATCGGATGTTTGCCGCCATCCGCCCGGAACAGCCCCTGTGGCGGATGAATTTCCTGACCTATGATGACCCGGTCTTGCACCAACCACGGCTGGAGGGCCAAAGCCGCCCGCGCCCAATGGGCAATTTCTTTGTGCGCAGCGAACGGCAGTGCCTGCTTCGCTTGCCGCAGACCCGCGCCGTGGTCTTTGCCATCCATACCTACGTGGTGCTGGCCGAAACGCTGACCGAAGCGGAAACCGCCGCGCTGAAGGAGGCGGTGTATTGAGCGCTGCCAGACCAGCGGTTTCTGACAGGGGTCCGGTCCGGCCAATACCGCCGGTCAGGGGGGTGCAATGGCTGGTCTGATCAGACGGACGGTGCTGGGTGCGGGTGTGTTGGCGTTGGGTGCCGGGGTGTACTACGGCTGGCGTCGGGGTCTGGGGCCAAGGGGCGATTTGGCGGACATAGCCTATGGCGAGGACGCACGGCAGCGGCTGGACATTCATCTGCCGGACGGCGAGGGGCCGTTTCCGATGCTGGTCGACATCCACGGCGGTGCGTTTCGCGGTGGCGACAAGGCCGACGCACCGGCCCCTGCGGCGGTTCTGGCGGCGGGGATTGCAGTGGTTCGGATCAACCATCGGCTATCGGGCAGCAACCTCTGGCCCGCACAGGCCGATGATTGCCTTGCCGCAGTGGTCTTCTTGCAGCGCGCGGGTGGCGCTTACGGGCTTGATCCGTCGCGGCTGGCGCTGATGGGGCAGTCGTCGGGCGCGTTCCTTGCGGTGTCTACCGCGCTGTCATTGGTCGAGGTGGGACTGCCGCCGCGTGCGGTGGTAAGCCTTTACGGTCCAATGGATTTTTCCACCATGGATGCCGATATGGCGGCACTGGAGCGGGTGTCGCAACTGGGGCCGACCGATGCGGCGGACAGTGCGGAAAGCCAGCTGCTAGGCTATGCGGTAGGCGAAAACCGCAGCACCGCCCGGGCGATGGGGCCGATCGGGCGGCTGGACGGGTTTGGCGACCCGCTGCCGCCGATCTTCATCAGGCACGGGGACGCCGATCCGATGATTTCGGACCGGCAAGCCAACCGCCTGCGCGAAGCGTGGATCAAGGCTGACCCGGCCGCGCAGGTGGATTACGCGCTGGTGCCGGGGGCAGGGCACGGCGGAGCCGCGTTCGACAGCGACGAGGTGATCGGCCCGATGGTTGGCTTTCTGCAGGCCGCGCTGCGTTAGGGCCGGCCTTGCGCCGACGGACCATTCGAAACCCTTTGGGCGGGCACAGAACGGCTGGAAATCGCCCCCGGCGTCGCGACGCGCGACCTGTCGCACAAGCGGGTGATGGCAGATCGGTGGACCTGACGGGGCTCAGCCGTCGTCGTTGATCTTGCGCAGGTCCTGACCGTTCAGATGCGCCAACTTGGCCCGCACGATCCCGTAGGGCAGGGCCACGAGGCTGACGCCCCAGCCAAGGGCGACACCGCTGGCCGCGACGAGCCCTTGGCCAAAGCCTCCGCCGCTGCTGGCATCAGGCTGGGTCGCGGCATCGTGGCTGGCGCGGCCTTGGGCGTCAGCGACACCGCGCGCCACCGGGGTGCCACTGTCCGGACCGATGATCGAACGGATGGCCTGCAGAGTTTCGCTGTCTTGTGGCTCCACTGTGGTGGCGTCTGACACAGGACTGCCGGCTTCGGGATCTTCCAACACGACCGGTTCCGCGACAGCGGTTTCGGCGGCAGTCTCTGCCGGCTTGCGCACGGCGCGGGGTCTGACGGGCACCACGCCGCCGGGTGTGGCAGGCGCAGCGGGTTGGGCTGACGGCGACGGCTCGGTGGTTTTCGCGCGCAAAGGATCGGCGGTCTGCCCAGCCCGGTCGAGGATTTGTGCACTGCTGCCGATCCAGCCTGCGACACGCGAATACGACGGCAGATAGCGACCAACCCGCCCCCAACGATCTGCCGGCACCCGGTAAGTTCCCGATGCCACCTTCTGCCCAAAGCCCGCCGTTGCGGCCGCGGCATGGGTCAGCAGCGGGGCCACGCCCTCGCGGGCCATGTGCAGACTGGCAAAGGCAAAGGCGCGCGGGTCAAAGCGCGGTTTCTGGCTGCCGTCGGCCCAGATGTTGGGCCGACCATCGGAAGGTTTGCGGTTCGGAGGAGTTTTGTCCATGGACCGGGTGCCGCCTGAAGTTATTGATCTGCTGGCCGGATGCTACAGAAGCCGTGTGACGCTGGCAACAATGCCGGGGTGCCGCGGGGCGCGTGTTGTCCGGGACACGACAAAAAACCAGAGGCGCCCGAAGGCGCCCCCGATCAGACCTGTGCGTTGCCCGAAAAGGCACCTGCCTCAGCAGGAATAATACATCTGATACTCGATCGGATGCGGGGTGTGTTCAAAGGCGTAAACCTCTTCCCACTTCAGCGCCATGTAGCCTTCCAGCTGGTCCTTGGTGAAGACGTCACCGGACAACAGGAAATCATGATCCTTCTCCAGCTCCTCCAGCGCTTCGCGCAGGCTGCCGCAGACGGTCGGGATTTCGGCCAGTTCTTCCGGCGGCAGATCGTAGAGATCCTTGTCGGAAGGCGGGCCGGGATCGATCTTGTTCTTGATGCCGTCAAGGCCGGCCATCAGCAACGCAGCGAACGCAAGGTACGGGTTCGCCGAAGGATCGGGGAAACGCGCCTCGACACGCTTGGCTTTCGGCGATTCCGTCCACGGAATACGCACGCAGCCCGAGCGGTTGCGGGCCGAATACGCGCGCAGAACCGGGGCTTCGAAGCCGGGGATCAGGCGCTTGTAGCTGTTGGTGGACGGGTTGGTGATCGCGTTCAAGGCTTTGGCATGCTTCAGCACGCCACCGATGAAATACAGCGCCTCTTGGCTGAGGTCGGCATATTTGTCGCCTGCGAACAAGGGCTTGCCGCCCTTCCAGATCGACATGTTAACATGCATGCCAGACCCGTTGTCACCCTTCATCGGCTTTGGCATGAAGGTCACGGTCTTGCCATAGGCGTGCGCCACGTTGTGGATCACGTATTTGTACTTCTGGATGTTGTCGGCCTGTTCGACCAAACCGCCAAAGATCATGCCCAGCTCGTGCTGGCAGGTGGCGACCTCGTGGTGATGCTTGTCGACCTTGATGCCCATCCGCTTCATCGTGGACAGCATCTCGCCGCGCAGATCCTGCGCTTCGTCAATCGGGTTCACCGGGAAATAGCCGCCCTTGTGGCCCGCCCGGTGGCCGTAGTTGCCGCCTTCGGTCACGGTATCGGTGTTCCAGGCGGCGGCTTCGGCGTCGATCTCATAGGCCACCTTGCGCGGCGTCACCGAATAGCGGACGTCGTCGAAGATGAAGAATTCGGCTTCCGGGCCACAATAGAACGCATCGCCGATGCCGGAGGATTTGAGGTAGGCCTCGGCCTTGATCGCCACTTGGCGGGGGCAGCGGCTGTAGGCCTCGCCGGTATCGGGCTCGACCACGTTGCAATGCACGCACATGGTCTTTTCGGCGTAAAACGGGTCGATGTAGACGGTCGAGGCATCCGGCATCAGCTTCATGTCAGACTGGTCAATCGACTTCCAGCCCGCGATCGACGATCCGTCGAACATGAAGCCTTCGTCGAAGAAGTCCTCGTCGACCAGATCGGCAATCAGCGTCACGTGCTGCAGCTTGCCCTTCGGGTCGGTAAAGCGGATGTCGACATATTCGACTTCCTCGTCTTTCATCAGTTTCAGAGCATTCTTCACTGCGCTCATCATGCTGTCCTTCTGGTTGGAGTTTCGTGTCGGGGTGCCCCGCAAGGGTTGCCCCGAAGAGTTACGTTCAAACCGCGTCGTCGCCGGTTTCGCCGGTGCGGATGCGGATTGCCTGTTCGATGGAGGACACGAAGATCTTGCCATCGCCGATCTTGTCGGTGCGGGCAGCGGCCACGATCGCGGCCACGGCGGCATCGACCATATCGTCGGTCAGCACCACCTCGATCTTAACCTTGGGCAGAAAGTCGACCACGTATTCAGCACCGCGACACAGTTCCGTGTGGCCCTTCTGGCGCCCGAAACCCTTGACCTCGGTGACCGACAGGCCCTGGATGCCTGCCTCTTGCAGCGCCTCCTTGACCTCATCAAGCTTGAACGGCTTGATGATCGCCTCGATCTTCTTCATGGGTGACCTCCGCCCGGTATGCGTCTTGGCCGTCTGACCACTTCCCTGCAGCAGGAACAATTGGCTAGGGTTGGAGGGCAGGGTTTGCCAGCGGGAATCCCGGCGGTTCGCTTAAATTTTGTGCAATGCGGCGCGTGACTGGGCGGTTTGTGAAAACAGGGGTTGGCGATGACGGAACTGCTGACGGCGGCGCAGATGAAGGCGATAGAAGCGGCGGCAATCGCGTCCGGCGAAGTGACCGGCCTGGAACTGATGGAACGCGCCGGGCGCGGCGTGGTCGAGGCGATCTTCGAGGAATGGCCGGAGTTGCGCGCCACCTCGCACCGTGCGGTTGTGTTGTGCGGGCCGGGGGGGAATGGCGGCGACGGCTTCGTCGTCGCGCGCCTGTTGAAGGAGTGGGGCTGGGAGGTGGAGGTTTTTCTCTATAGCGACCCCGAGAAGATGCCGCCGGATGCGCGGGTGAATTATGAGCGGTGGCGGGGGATGGGGGAGGTGGGCGCGACGGAGCCAGACGCCCTCTGGCCAAGCCTGTTCAAGGAAGATCTGGACATCGTGATTGATGCGCTGTTCGGGACGGGCCTCACGAGACCCGCGCCATCGCTTGAACCATTCGAGATGCTGGTCCATCGGGTTTTCGTAGATGGTCTTTGGTGGACGGGCGAGCGTCCCAGACCCTGGATTGTGGCAATCGACAACCCCTCTGACATGTGCTGCGATTCCGGAGTTGTGTTGGAGAGCGGTGAGGGACGCTACGAGGCGTATGCGGCACACCTAACGGTCACATTTCATCGGCCAAAGCTCGGACACTTCCTTGGGGAGGGACCGAAGTATTGTTCCAAGCTTCGGGTAGCGGATATTGGACTGCGGGCGTCTGAAGCCGAGGGATTGGTCTCCCGGCATCCGACGCGCAAGGGAACGTTTCTAACTCGGTCACCCAAGCAAGACTATGAAATCTGGCAATCTCTGAGGCGCGCTGAGGGCGGCCACAAATACTCCCACGGCCATGCCCTGATCCTCTCCGGCCCTTCCGGGCGCGGCGGGGCGGCTCGTCTTGCGGCGCGGGGGGCGTTGCGGATCGGGGCGGGGGTGGTGACGGTGGGGTGTCCTTTGGACGCGATCCCCGAACACGCCGCGCGGCTGGATGCGGTGACGCTGCGGGCTGTGGCGGATGGCGCGACCTTGGCCGAGGTGTTGGGGGACAAGCGGATCAATGCGCTGTGCCTCGGGCCGGGGCTGGGGACGGGCGCGCCTGAGGCTGGGCTGGTGGCAGCGGCGTTGGGGCTTGATACCGGAGGCCCCCCATCCGCTCCCCACGAGGGGGAGGGGGGCCGCAAGGGCCAGCCGTCCGGCGCAACCGGTGACGCCGAGGCGCTTCCCCTCCCCCTCGTGGAGAGGGGAGAGGGGAGGGGGGCTCCGGCACTGGATCGCCGCAACGTCGTCCTCGACGCCGACGCCCTGACCATCCTCTCGCACCACCCCGACCTCTTCGCCGCCCTGCACGACGGCTGCATCCTCACCCCCCATGCCGGGGAATTCGCCCGCCTCTTCCCCGACATCGCCGAAAAGCTGGCCGCGCCAGCGACCAAAGGCCCGGCCTATTCCAAGGTCGATGCCACCCGCGAGGCGGCGGCGCGGGCGGGCTGCGTGGTGCTTTACAAAGGCCCCGATACGGTGATCGCCGACCCAACCGGGCGCTGCGCCATCAACTCCGCCCACTACGACCGGGCGGCACCCTGGCTGGCGACGGCGGGGTCGGGCGATGTTCTGGCGGGGTTCATCACCGGGCTTCTGGCGCGGGGGTTCTCGCCCTTCGACGCAGCCTGCACCGGGGCCTGGCTGCATGTCGAATGCGCCCGGAGTTTCGGGCCGGGGTTGATCGCGGAGGATCTGCCGGAGGAATTGCCGAAGGTGTTCCGGGCGCTGGGCGTGTGAGGGTGCGCTTGCCCGATTTGTCCGTCGACAAATCGGGCCGCGCCTGCCTGCCCCGCCCGACCCTCTGGTCAGGCCTTACCCAGATACTCGGTCAGCACCGCCGCCGTGCCCTTGGACCACAGCGCGTTCAGCGCGGTGGTGAAGGCAGTGACGAAGCGGGGGTTGCGGTCGAGGTCGCCGTAGATCGGGCGCATCTGCAGCCAGATGACGGGGTTGTTCCTAGCGGCCTTCGACTGGGCTTGCAAGTAATCCCAGTTCGGGTCGTTGGGTGCAATCGGGGTGCCCGCATCAGTCGTCCCATGGCAATATCGGCACCAGAGCGCCGAGACGAGGGCGAGGCCTTCGATCCTGCCGCCAGCGGCCAGCGCGTCGCGCAGGCTGGGGATGATGAACTTCGGCTGACGGTTGGAGCCGTCGAGGCAGAGGCGGCGTTCGGTATCGGCGACCTCGGGGTTGGAAAAGCGCTCGCGGATGGTGGCGTAGTAGCGGGCGATGTCGATGCCGGGGACAGGGGGGACGAAAGGAATGATCTCCTCGATTTCCACCTTGTCGAGGAAGCCCTTGATCAACGGATGGGCCATCGCTTCGTGGACATACTCGATGTCCATCAACCCGCCGGGGTAGGCGATGGTGGCGTGGCCGCCGTTCAGGATGCGGATCTTCATCGCCTCATAGGCGTGGACGTGGGGGGTGAAGGTGACGCCAACCTTTTCCAGCGCCGGGCGGCCGGTGGGGAAGTGATCCTCCAGCACCCACTGGCGGAACGGCTCGCAGGTCACCGGCACCGGGTCGGCCAGGCCGAAAGCCGCAGCCATGTCGCGTTCGCGCGGGCCGGTGGAAGGGGTGATGCGGTCAACCATGCCGTTGGGGAAGGCGACATTTGCGGCGATCCAGTCGGCAAGGCCCGGGTCCGACAGCCGGGCAAGGCCCACGA
>NZ_JANMET010000310.1:0-3594 GCF_031377265.1 Tabrizicola sp.
TTTCGGCATTGCCATCCTTGCGCTGGTCGCCGTCCGGCTGGTCCTGCGCCTCAAGAATGGCGCGCCACCGCCGCCGCCAGAAACAAGTGGTGCCATCGAACTCGCGGGCAGGGTTTCGCACTGGCTGTTCTACGCGCTGCTTGTGGTAGTGCCAGTCACGGGACTGCTTGGCTACTATTATGGCGACCCGTATGGCGAGTGGCACACTTATGCCAAGCCGGTGTTCATCGGCCTGATCGCGCTGCATGTCGCCGCTTCGCTGTATCACCAGTTCTGGCGCAAGGACGGTCTGCTGATGCGCATGCTGAAGCCCGAGTAAGGCGTCAGGCACTGGATGGCAGGTGTCCCCGCCATCTGGAACTGCAAAGTCCGGCTTGCCAAGTCGGTCGGGCACACGTTGGTTGGGCGGCGCTGGCGGATCCTTCAGGCTGCTGGCCCTGTCTGTGACAGCACTGAAAGCGGATCACGCCTTACGGCGTTGTTGCACAACTCTGATGTTGGAGGATTCACCTCGTGAAACCATGCGGTTAGACGTGCCGCATGAGCAAGCCATCACCCGCCCGCTACCGCACCACGAACTGGTCCAGCCACACTGCTTCGCTTCGCAAGCGCGGGTCGCTGTTGATCTGGCTGGATAAGGACATGACCTGGCTTGCGCCGCCTGACGGCGGCCCCGGTCGCCCTGCGGTCTTCTCGGATGCGGCAATCCAGTTCTGTCTTACCATGAAGGTTCTGTTCAAACTGCCGCTCCGGCAAACGACCGGGATGGTGGCCAGCCGGCTAAAGATGGCGGACCTGGACTGGGCCGCGCCAGACGACACCACCTTGTGCCGACGGCAGAAGACATTGGCCGTCCAGATCCCGTATCGCCGCGCCGATGGGCCCTTGAACCTGCTTGTGGACAGCGCGGGCATCAAGTTCCTGGGCGACGGCGAATGGCAGGCCCGCAAGCATGGCGTTCAGGACCGACGCCAATGGCGCAAGGTCCATCTGGCCATGGACACCGTCACGTCTGACATCCGCGCCGTGGAGTTTACCCCCAGCAGCGATGGTGACAGCCCGGTCTTGCCGGAGTTGCGCGACCAGATCCCAGAGGGCGAAGAGATCGGCACCGTGACCGCTGATGGGGCATATGACACCCGCCGCTGCCACATCGCCATCCTCGCCGCCAGGCCACGCCGATCATCCCTATCCGCACGAACGGCCGGCCCTGGAAAGAGAACTGTCCGGCCGCAATCGCCAGAGACGAGACCCTGCGCGCCACCCGGCACAACGGCCGGGCATTCTGGAAGCGCTGGACCGGATACCATGCCCGTAGCCGGATCGAGGCGAAAATGCGCTGCCTTAAAGCCTTCGGCGACCGCATCAGCGCGCGAGACCCGGATCGCCATACCGCCGAAATCCAGATCCGCGTCGCCCTGATGAACCGCTTCTCGGCCCTTGGAACGGCCGAGATCGTTCGTGTGGCCTGATGCTGACGGGGAAAGGCGCTGTCATTCCTCAGGCGTGAGTTACGCAACAACGCCCCGGTAATTCGGCCACAAAGGCGGCAAGTTCCCCGACGACAGCTAGCAGCGGTGCAGCCAGGATAACAGCGCCACCTGCGATCGCACCAATCATCAAAGGCATCTCGATCATGATGTCGCCATCAGGCTCGATCACCCGGATGCGTTTCACCTGGCCCTCGGCCGCAAGCCGCTTGACGCAAGCGACCAATTCGTCGCCGCGCGCATGAATCTGTTCGGTCCATGTCGGTTTGTGTGTATGTTCGTCGGTTGGGACAGGTTTTGGTACAGATGCTTTGTTGTCTTTTTCTGCCAAGATAATCCTTCCGGCGAGTTTGTGTGACGACTAGGATGACAGCATCTGCCGTGAAGAGATTGATGCGGATTAATCCTGCATGGGTCGGTGGATACGCCGCTGCTAGGCCTTGTCTTGCGGCTCGTGCTTGGCTGCCGTCAGACCCACCAGCAAGCCCAGGACCGCGACGACTATCAGCGCCTTGCCGCGCGTCATGTCTGCGGCGATGGCCTTGGCCGCCAACATCGTCTGACGTAGCTGGGCCAGCTCTGCCTGTTGTCGGCGACGCGCCTCCTTAGCCTGCTGTACCGCGACAAAGACCAGCAATATCGCGACCAGAAACGCAGCCGCCGCGATAATCAGACAGGCCGCTAACACACCCCAACGTGCCGCGAGCGCCACCCCGATCGCAACGACAGTCGCGACGACCGAAACACCCGCGAACACCAACGCCAGACCGCCAAGCAGTGCACTCGCCATCTGACGACGAGCCGCCCGCCTTATCCTAGCCTTGAAAACTGCCCCGACATTTGTCAGCAGGTCTATCATGTTGGCATCCGACCTAGCGCCGGAACAGCAGCGACACCAGCAGACCAAGCCCAAAGGCCATCAGGATGCTTTGCAGGGGATGGTCTTGCACCCGGTGGTCCAGCGCATTTTCCGCCTGTCCCACGCCCTGTTCCATCCTTTCACGTGCCTTGCGTGCCCGGGCGGAAGCTTCTTTCGCTGCGGCCTCCGCGGTAGATCCGAAGACATGGACCTTGTCGCTGATAAATGCGCTCATCATTTTGGTCATGGCGTCGACTTCATCGCGGATCGCTTGCAGTCGCGTCTCGATATCGTCGTGAGGAGTAGCGGGCTTTGGTCCACCGGGCTTCGCGGTTTTTTGAGGGGCGTCCGACATGATATGATCTCCTTGTTTTGGTGTTGCAGCGGCGCGAATGGGCGCGTTCAACTGTGCAAAAACTGGTTGGCAGCAGCCATGCGGGAGGGCTGATCTCGCAGCGATGAGCGTGTCATCCCTTTGTGAAGACGTGATCGGTCACGATCCGTCGCAAATCATGCGGGGTCTCGTGCAACAGGTTTTTCGGCATGTCCACGATGATGGCGTGTTGCAGATCCGGTGGCAGGCCGTCGCGCAACAGCCCGAGCATTTCCGGGCCCGCAAAGATTGCCAGATGGGTGAAGTCGTGCTTGACGAAATGCTGATGCAGCAGGATGACGGCTTCGTCGACGAATGCCCGCTTGGCGTCCTTTACCGGGTCGGACGCATATTCCATCGCCGAACGTGCCGACCCAACAGATGCAAAGCTGCGCCCCGGCTTGTCGGCCATGATCTCGCGAAGGTCCTTGTGTTCGGCGTGCAAGGCCAGTTCCGGCATTTCATCCGTGGCACCCTTGGCGATGCCCTTGATGATCCGCGCCTGCGTTGAACTCATCACCAAAGCCCAGACAACGTCTTTCATCCGACCAGTCCTTTTTATCAGCGCCATGATTGGCGCACAGGGATCAACTGAACTGGACAGTCGCAGGCAAACCGAAAGCCCGTATTGATTTCTGTCAATCTTGTGCAAAGTGCCTGAGCCGCTGGATTGGCCCGGTGCGCCGGTTACAACTGGTCGCGCGCAAGGAACGTCGTCCAGACCGCAATGAACATCGCGGCGACCACCGGCCTGGATATGAAGCCCTGCAGCCCGGACGTGGCCACTCCACCCAGCGTCGAGATCAGCACGACAAACTCCGGCATCTTAGTTGCCTGAGCCCCGAAACCAGCGGCACCAGCGCGCCCGAGAA
>NZ_JANMET010000317.1:0-3835 GCF_031377265.1 Tabrizicola sp.
GCCTCTTCTTCCGAGATCCCGCGTTCGCGCGACAGGATGCGGACCGCTTGCTCGACCTGGCGACGGGCGCGCAGGGTGTCGTCCAGCGTGCGGATCCTCTGCTTCAGTCTGCCTTCACGCCGCGCCATCCCGAGGGCCGTCGTGATTGCCGCCAACACCCCGAAGATGCGCAGCGGCTTGGACAATACGCCATGCACATGCCGTCGGCTGATCTCTTCCAGGATGTCCGGCGTTTCATAGGCGATGATGGCGATATGGGCGGCCTCGCTGCCCTCGGCCATCCAGGCAACGGAATGGCCATCATCCAGCCCGCTGAGCAAGAAGAAAACAATGTCGTAATCTTCGGCAAGCTTGTTCGGCGGTGGCCATAGACATTCTGTCTGACAGCCGATCCGACGCAACTGGTCGAAGAGAACCTTGCGATCCTGATCCTCCGGATGAAGGATCACGATCCTTGCCCGGCGCAACCGCCGAATGAAGCTTGTGCTTGTTGAGTGATCCGCTCCGCTCATCCGGGCATCGCGCCGACCGAACGGTCATAGGCTATCAAGTAGGGGTCGGCACGGATCACCATGGGCGAGCGCCAGACGACCGCGTACTGCCCGTCTGCATCCGCTTTCCCGATCAGCGGACGGACCGAGACATGGTTGGTTTCGGCATCGATGCACAGATCGCCGCCGGGCGCGTTGAAGACGGCACCCGACAGCGCCGCCAGAAGGCTGTCGGTATCCCCACGCCCCGCCGTCCGCAGCGCGTTGGCGTAGAAGTGGACCAGCGCATAGGCCACCTGCGCGTAAACGCCGGGTGACCCCATCTTGTGAAAACGGTGATAAAGTGCCGTGAACTCGGCATTTCCCGGCGTGTCGATGCTGCTGAAGTAGGGGGAAACAGCCAGATGTCCGACCCGTGCGGCCGGTGACATCAGCGCCAGTTCCGCCTCGGTTGTGGTAAATGATGCGATGGGCGCGCGCTTGGGCGAAGGGCAGGCCTCGGCATAGGCCTCGTAGAAGGCGATGCTGTGTTGCCCGACAACCGTGGACAGGATCGCATCGGGGTTCAGACTGGCAACCTTGCGGGTTGCAAGGGCGAAATCCTCGGGTGTTGAGGACAGGGACAGGTACTGCTCGCTGACGCAGGTGCCGCTGCTTTCGACCAGGAACTCCTTCACGATCCGGTTGATTTCGCGCGCATAGAGCGTGTCCGATCCGACGAGGGCAATCCGGCGACCATGACGAGTGTAGAGGTATTCCAGCAGCGGCACGACCAGCTGGTTGGGCACCGCGCCGCCATAGATGACGTTTGGAGAATACTCGAACCCTTCATAGACCGAAGGGTAGAAGAGCACACCGTTGAATCGCTCGACAACCGGTAGAACGACCTTGCGGCTGGACGACAGACAACATCCGAAGATCACATTCACCTTTTCCCGCAGCAAAAGCTCGGTCGCCAGCTCGGCGAACATCCGGTCGTCGCCCTTGGGATCGACGATGATCGGGGAAAGGGGGTGCCCGTCGATGCCGCCCCGGGCGTTGATCTCTTCGCAGGCCACGAGGATGCCTCGAAGGTGGGCTGTCTCTGACACGTCCATCACGCCCGATTGCGACAGCAGCACGCCAAAGCTGAAGGGCTGTTTCGCCAAAGATGTTACTCCGCCTGACTTACCGCAGTATCAATGAGTTTTGCGATCTGCAAAAGCGTTTCGTCTTGCCCCGGCCTCCCCATCAGCATGATTCCGATCGGCAGCCCTGTGGACGACAGCCCGCACGGCAAAGTCACAGCCGGCAGTCCGGCCAGATTCCCCAGCCAGCAGAACCAGGTCATGCTGTCCTGTGTTGACACTCGTCGGCCGCCGAACTCCTGCCAGTCGGAGTCTATTGCGGGAGCCGGGACCGGGAGGGTTGGCAGAACGAGTGCATCCCAATCCCCAAGGCCCGACGCGAGCAGAGCACAGAATTCGGCGCGGACCTGCTGAGCGCGCAAGAGTTCCTGAGCGCTCAGGTATTGCCCTGCTTCAAGGTGGGCGCGCGTGACCGCGGAAAACCCGACTGCCTGTGCAGCAAGGCGCGGCTGGTGATAGGCAGTTGCCTCACAGTGCAGGATGGTCTCCCATGCACCGAAGAAACGCCGCATGCCGGGAAGCTCGCGGGTTTCAACCGCGCAGCCTCGCGCGCTTTGCAGGGCGGCTGTAACGGCGGCGTCCACCTCGTCGCTGCGTTCAAGGCCGGGGCCGGTCAGGTTCACCAGCCTCGCCGTGCGCGAGAATGCCGCCACGGGCTGAAACGGGCGGCTGCCCCGGGTTGCTGCATCGCCTGGGTCCTCGCCCAGCAGGCAGGACAGAAGGACCGCGATGTCATCGAGCGAGGCGGCGAGCGGGCCGGGCGCATCCAGCGACCAGCTGAGCGGCAGGACACCATGGCGCGAGGCGCGGCCATAGGTCGGCTTGAAGCCGTAGATGCCGCAGGCTGATGCCGGAATGCGGATTGACCCTCCCGTATCGCTGCCAAGCGCGGCGGTCACGATTCCACCTGCAACAGAAGCAGCTGATCCGCCGCTGCTGCCACCGGTGATGTGACTCAGATTATGGGGGTTGCAGGTCGGGCCGAAACTCGACGTCGTGTTGGTGGCCCCGTAAGCCCATTCGTGCATGTTGGTCTTGCCGAAGATCACCGCTCCAGCCTCGCGAAGGCGCGCAACCAGGGTTGCATCCACGCCGGGGGGTTCCAGTGGCAACGCATTGGAACAGGCGGTCGTCGGATAGTCCCGGGTCAGGTAGTTGTCCTTCACCGCAATCGGAATACCGTCCAGCGGGCCGAGCGTGGTGCCGACTGCGCGCCTTGCATCCGAGGCATCGGCGGCTGCCAGCACTTTCACAGCGTCAAGGGCGACGAAGGCATTCAGTCCGTCAAGCACTTGCGCCCGGCTCAGCGCCGCCTCGGCCAGAAGACGTGCGGTCGTGTCACCACCACAAAGCGCCGCGATCTGGTCGACCATGCATTCAGTCTTTCGAAGCATTTTGAACCTCGGCAACGAACATGAAAACGGGTTGGAAAAGATGCGCAGGCTCGGGTGTTGGTTGGGTCGGCGCGCCTGCCAGCGCGCCCCGAATGCGGGTCAGGATCGCCTTGATCATTGCTTCCTGTTCGGGTGTCAGGGGGTGAGGTTGCATCATCACACCCCCAGCAAGTCTTGCTGCAATGCCTTGTCGGCCCGAAGGGTGTCGCGGTCCACCTCCATCCGGATACGGCCCTTTTCCATCACATAGGCCCGCCCGGCGATAGAAAGGCAGAAGTCGAGGTCCTGCTCGGCCACAAGAATCGCAATGCCGCGTTCTGCGTTGATCCGCTTCAGTATCCCCGCAATCTCGTCGATGATCGACGGCTGAACGCCTTCTGTCGGCTCATCGAGAAGCAGGATGCGTGGCTGCGTCGCCAGAGCCCGGGCCAGCGCCAGAACCTGCTGCTGTCCGCCCGAGAGCCCCCCTGCGAGATCGTCCAGCTTGGGCTTCAGCATCGGGAAATCGGTCAGCGCCTCGGTGACGGCTGCCTTGTGGTCATGTCCTGTTGCCGCCGCGGCCACCGCGATGTTTTCCGCCACGGTCATGCGTGGAAACACGAAACGGCCCTGTGGCACATAGCCAAGGCCAAGCCGCGCGCGCCTTTCGGGCGCGGCTGGTGCCACCTTGCCATCAATTTTCACATGCCCGGCCATGGGCGGTATGCTGCCGCTGGCGAACCGCATCAGGGTGGACTTGCCAACCCCGTTGCGACCCAGAAGCGCCACCACCTCGCCGCGCTTCACCTCGAGGCTCACATCCCGGATGATCGTGGTCTTGCCG
>NZ_JANMET010000321.1:0-2409 GCF_031377265.1 Tabrizicola sp.
CCACAGGGCCGGGCCTTGATATAGGCGGCGCGTTCCCAGGTGCGACCGGCGCTTTCGTAGTAGTTTTCCGCGGCCGCCATCGACATGCAGACCGGCATCACGCTGGCATCGGGCCGCAGCCTGAGGTCGGTGCGGAAGACGTAGCCATCGGTCACATCCGACAAAAGCGAGGTCATCTTGCGCGTCACCCGAATGAAAGCGGCGCGCGCGTCCTGTTCGGCGCCCGGATAGCGGGCCTCGTCGAACAGGCAGATCAGGTCGATGTCGGAGGAGTAGTTCAGCTCCCCCGCCCCCATCTTGCCCATCGCCAAAGCGAACATCCCCGCACCGGTTGCGGCATCGTCAGGCAGCGCGCCGGGTAGTTTGCCCCGCCGGATCTCTTCGCTCACCAGCGCCGAGATCGCCAGCGTTACTGCCCGGTCGGCAAAGCGGGTGAGTGTGCCAGTCACTGTTTCAAGGGGCCAAACGCCCGCCAGATCGGCCAATCCTACCAGAAGGGCCGCACGCCGCTTGGCCTGGCGCATGGTGGCGGCGAGTTGGTCGAGGGGCACTGCATCAAGCGAAGACAGGAGGTCGGCAAAAGCAGTTTCCGGGGCGTCGAGAGCCTGCGGTAGCCAATCTGCCTCGCGCACCATCAGACCCTTCAGGTAGGGGCTGCACCCCGCCACCGCCGCAAGACATTCCATCACCTCGGGTGCATAACCGTTGAGCATCTGTCGCGCATCGCTGGCCGCGGCTTGATCAAAGGCAATCGGCTGGCGGGAAAGGCGGGCGGCGAATGTCATTGCGCCACGATGATCTTGCGCGACCGTATCGTCAACGGCACCGTCCGCTACAGGCCGGTCTTGCGCAAATGTGATTGGTTCTCTCAACTCAAGCGTGGCAGGCTTTTTGCATGAAAACTGCGCTGTCCAATTTGTCCTGCTGGGGTGGTTGCGCCTTGCGCATGCTTGGTCTGGTGGTTTTTCTTGTGTCCGGGCTGGCCATCACGACGCAGGCAAAAGCGGCAAATGACTGCTGCCCGATGATGTCTGCCGACGTATCCTGCCCAGCAATGCCTGACGGTGCTTGCGTGGGTGACTGCGGGCATTGCAGGATGTTTGCCCCGGTCGCCGCGTTGCGTGCCGACGACCGGAAATCTGTTGCGCAACCGCATGACGCGGTTTGGTGGGTGCATGTCGATGAAGGCCTGGGGCAACCCGATGTGCCGCCCCCCCGATCAGGGAAAATCCGCGTCTGAGACCAGTATTTTTCTTTAATTCGGAGACGACACATGAAACGACTTCTGATCGGACTTGCCTTTGCCATCGGCCTTAGCGGTGCTGCTTTTGCGGCAACATGCTGCGACGGCGGGCCGTGCTGCGATATGCCGATGCCCTGCTGCGACGACTGAGGCAGGCTGAAAACCATTGGAAATGGCCGCACGCATGTGCGGCCATTTTTGTTGGTGGACCCGGTTCCGAAATTTATGTAAAAATTCTTAACATACCCTCTTGAACTGCACCGACCGCGGGCGCATCTTGCATCATGTGAAATACGTTCACATTCAACCGCAACTTCGGGAGCACCCGCCGATGAACACCTATTCCGACACCGCCCGATCCGGCGGGATCTCTTCCTGGCCGCGCCGGGCTGAAGGCTGGCTTGACCAGAAGGGGAAATGGGCCTGGATCGCCGCAATGGTTCTTGGCTTTGTCTTCTTCTGGCCTGTCGGTCTTGCCCTGCTGGCCTACATGATCTGGGGAAAACGCATGTTCCGTAATTCTTCCTGCGCACATCGCAGCAATCGCCATTCGTCCGACGAGACCCGTGGACGACACTGGGGCCGTCGTGGCGGCTGGCACGCCGACGGTTCGATGAACGCGACCGGCAACACCACCTTTGACACCTACAAAGCCGAAGCACTGCGCCGGCTTGAAGAAGAACAGGACGCGTTCGAAGCGTTTCTGCAGCGGCTTCGGTCGTCCAAGGACAAGTCACAGTTTGACACGTTCATGGAAGAGCGTGCCCGTGCCAATCAGGCAGCAGATGCGGCGGCAGACACAGCGGCACCGGCAGAAAAGCCTGCCGAGGGGCCACGCCCAGGCGAATACTGATACCGCCCCGGACATTGTTCGGCCCAGACATTGTTCGGCACGGCTGACTGAAAGGCCCCGCTTCGTACACAGGAGCGGGGCTTTGCTTATGCCGGGCCAACGCAACTCCGCGCTTGGCGGAAGTCGCGGGGCTTGCTAGGCTGCAGGTCAATCAGTGACAGAGCCTTCCCTTCATGCGACATTCCCTGCCCATCGCGCCTCAGTTCTATGTGACGGCCCCGCAACCATGCCCCTATCTTGTCGGGCGGATGGAGCGGAAACTGTTCACTGCCTTGCAAGGCGAACATGCGCAGCTGCTGAACGATACACTGTC
>NZ_JANMET010000322.1:0-4154 GCF_031377265.1 Tabrizicola sp.
TCACCTGCCCGCGATGGCGCGCGCGTCGGGGGTGCAGATCGACCTGCAGGATTTTGCCGACCTGTCGGAGGCGGTGCCGCTGATGGCCAAGGTGTACCCCAACGGTCTGGCGGATGTGAACCATTTCCACGCCGCCGGGGGGTTGCAGTTCCTGATCGGCGAGTTGCTGGACGCAGGCCTGCTGCACCCGGATGCAAAGACGATCGTTGGCGAAGGTCTTGCGGCTTATCGCAATGAGCCGACGCTGGAGGGTGGCAAACTGTCGTGGAAAGCTGGCCCGACGGTTTCGCTGAACGAAAAGATCGTGCGGCCTGCGGCAAATCCGTTTGCGGTGACGGGCGGGTTGAAGCAGTTGACCGGCAATCTGGGACGCGGGGTGATCAAGGTCTCTGCCGTCGCACCGGAGCGGCATGTGGTTGAGGCCCCAGTGCGGATTTTCCACGATCAGCTGTCGGTGAAAGCAGCGTTCAAGGCGGGGGAGTTCACGTCGGACACCGTCGTGGTGGTGCGGTTTCAGGGGCCGCAGGCGAATGGTATGCCGGAATTGCATTCGCTGACGCCGACGCTTTCGGTGCTGCAGGATCGCGGGCTGCGCGTGGCATTGGTCACTGACGGGCGGATGTCGGGGGCGAGTGGCAAGGTGCCGGCGGCGATCCATGTCTCGCCCGAGGCGGCCTGCGGTGGCCCGCTGGCCCGCCTGCGCGACGGCGATGTGGTGCGGCTGGATGCGGTGGCGGGAACACTGACCGTGCTTGCCGCCGATTTTGACAACCGCACGCCTGTTGTGGCGGACCTGAGCGCCAACGGCTTTGGCACCGGGCGCGAGCTGTTCGAGGCGTTCCGGCGCAGTGTCGGGACCGCAGATACCGGGGCGGCAGTCGTCATCTGATCCGGCGCGCCCCGCACCAGCCTTCGCCTCCGGCCGGAGGTGCCTGCCCTATCCACATTCCCCGACGCCGGGACATCCAGGAGCGCGCCATGACCCCCTCGGAACAATCGCAGTTCGCAGCCACGATCTGCCGCATGGCACCGGTGGTGCCGGTGCTGGTGATCGACGACATCGCCCATGCCGCCCCGTTGGCACGGGCTTTGGTGGCGGGTGGTCTGCCGGCGCTGGAAGTGACGCTGCGCACCGCAGCCGCGCTGGACGCGATCCGCGCGATGGCGGATGTTCCGGGCGGCGTCGTCGGGGCGGGCACTTTGCTGACGCCTGCCGATGTGAAGGCCGCCAAGGCGGCGGGGGCGAAGTTCGGGGTGTCGCCCGGTGCGACCAAGCGGCTGCTGGACGCCTGTGCCGAATACGAGCTGCCGCTGTTGCCGGGAGGCACCACGGCGTCCGAGATCATGGCGTTGCTGGAAATGGGCTATACGGTGCAGAAGTTCTTTCCGGCCGAACAAGCGGGCGGGGCGGCCTACCTGAAATCCATCGGCGCGCCGATTCCGCAGGTGTCGTTCTGCCCGACCGGCGGGATCAGCCTGAAGCTTGCGCCGGATTACCTGAGCCTGAAGAATATCCTGTGCGTTGGTGGCAGCTGGGTGGCCCCAAAAGATGCAATGCTGCGCGGCGATTGGGCGGCGATCACCGCCCTTGCCGCCGAGGCTGCGGCGCTGTCGCGCGGTCAGGGCTGATCGGGCGCAGCAAAGCGGGCGGCGCGCCCACCTTTGCGGCGGGGATGATCCGGCATTTCCAGGCCCTCGCGCAGAACGTCGCTCATCGGGTGGTCGGGGGCGGCGAGTGAATACTCTGCCATCAGCACCCGCACGGCATCCGGGATCGCACTGTCCACCGGCAAGCTGAGTGCCCAATCCATGAAGATCGACCGGCATTCGCCGAGGGTGATCCCCTCGATTGCATAGCTTTCGCGCACCAGACCTTTGGGGTCGGCCTCACTGAGGTTCATTGCCCGTCTCCCTGTTTTCACCGCCGCCCATATGGGCATTTATCACCGCTTCGGCGGCCTGAACCGCTGCATCAAGCCTAGCCGACAGGGTTGCCGCATCCGGCGCACCGGTTTCGCGCAGCAAGAACGCCCGCCCGCCTTCACCAAGCGATGCAAGATCAAGCGCCGCGTCCGTCAACAGCCGGGTGCCGCAATGCAACCGCCAGAGCAGTCTGTAGGCGTTCAAGAGCACCGTCTGTTCCGGTTCCGACAGGATACCGGGTGCACCTGCCGCAATCTGCCGTTCCACGCTGCGGGCAGGGCTGCCGGCGATCAGCGCCAGCATCTCGGCGAACAGTTCGATGTCCATCAGGCGTCCGGGACCGTTCTTCGCCTCCCAGCTGCCAGAGGCGGTCTTGGCGGCTTGCAGGCGGGCGCGCATCGCGGCGACATCGGGGCGCAGCTTTGCGCCCTGCCCTTTGCGCTGCAACAGATCGCGGCGCAGATGCTCTACATCCGCGCCAAGCGTTGCATCGCCGACCAGAACCCGCGCGCGGGTCAGGGCAAGATGCTCCCACGTCCAGGCTTCGGTTTCCTGATAGGTGGCAAAGCTTTGCAGCGAGGTTGCGACCGGCCCCTGCCTGCCCGACGGGCGCAGGCGCATGTCAACTTCGTAAAGCCTGCCTTCGGGCATCTGGGCAGTCAGCGCGGTGACCAGAGCCTGCGTCAGTCGGGCGAAATAGGGGCGGGTGGCCAAGGGGCGCGGGCCGCTGGACGCCTCGGCCCCGGCGGCGTCATAGATCACGATGAGATCAAGGTCAGAGCCCGCGTTCAGCCGGGCTGCCCCCAGCGAGCCCATGCCCAGCACCACAGCCCCCCGCCCCGGTGCCGCGCCGTGTTTGGCAGAAAACGCGGCACTGACAACGGCCCAGAGAGCGCCGATCACCGCTTCGGCCAGATCGGCGTACTGCTTTGCGGCCTCGAACCCGTCGATCAGGCCGCGCAGGTGGTGAACACCGACCCGAAAGTGCCACTCCTTCATCCAGCGCCGGGCGCTGGACAGCTTGCCCTCATAGTCAGGCACTTCTGCCAGCCTGGCATGCAATTCAGCAGTCAACGCCGCTGTCCCCGGCCAAGCGCCGAAGAACGCCCCGCCAATCACACCGTCAAACACGGCAGCGTTGCGCGACAGATAGCGCGCCAGCGCCGGAGCGGTGCCCGCAATATCGACGATCAGGGCCACGAGCGACGGGTTTGCCTCGAACAGGGAAAAGATCTGCACGCCCGCGGGCAGGCCCGACAGAAACCCGTCAAGCGCCACCAGCGCCTCATCAGGGTTGGCGGACCGGGCAAGTTCGCGCAGAAGCTGCGGCTGCAGCCTGCGAAAGATTGCCTGCGCCCGGTCTGACCGCAGCGCGGGATAGCTTTCCCAGGCGCGCGTGATGGCGCGGGCGGTATCGGAAAGGGCCGGGCCTTCGATCACGGCGCTGGGGGCAAAGAAACCTTCGGTCAACTGGTCGGTGCGCTGTAGCCGATGGAGCAGGCCCGAGCGAAACTCGGGGGCAGTCTGCCCGCAAAAGGCCGCTATCCGGGCGATACCCTCAGGGCTGTTAGGCAGGGTATGGGTCTGGGCGTCGTTCACCATTTGCAGGCGGTGTTCAACTTCGCGGTGGGCACGGTAAAGATCGGTCAGGTCGGTGGCCACTTGCACCGGAATCCAGCCCTGCGCTGCAAGGGCGGCAAGCGCGCCAACCGTGTCGCGCCCGCGCAGGCCAGGATCGCGCCCGCCGGCAATGAGTTGCCGGGTCTGGGTGAAGAACTCGATCTCGCGGATGCCGCCTGCACCAAGTTTCAGGTTGTGGCCTTCGACCGTGATCGGACCGTGCAAGCCGCGATGATCACGGATGCGCAGGCGCATATCGTGGGCATCCTGAATGGCTGCGAAGTCGAGATGCTTGCGCCAGACAAACGGCGTGAGCTTGGCCAGAAACCGTTGCCCGGCCGCAAGATCGCCGCCACAGGGCCGGGCCTTGATATAGGCGGCGCGTTCCCAGGTGCGACCGGCGCTTTCGTAGTAGTTTTCCGCGGCCGCCATCGACATGCAGACCGGCATCACGCTGGCATCGGGCCGCAACCTGAGGTCGGTGCGGAAGACGTAGCCATCGGTCACATCCGACAAAAGCGAGGTCATCTTGCGCGTCACCCGAATGAAAGCGGCGCGCGCGTCCTGTTCGGCGCCCGGATAGCGGGCCTCGTCGAACAGGCAGATCAGGT
>NZ_JANMET010000350.1:0-1708 GCF_031377265.1 Tabrizicola sp.
CAGCGAAATCAGGGTCCACATGTTGGGCGAGCGGTTTATGACAGAGTCCCACCCTCGTTTGAAAAACGGGAGGGCTGCCCAAACGATTATCGGCGTCGCCAGAGCAAACTCCAGATACATCGCATTTTGATGCCCGACCCAGTCGCGGACGGGTAAGCCGACAAGCGGTCCCATGGTCAGCACGACCAGCGGCACCGCGACGGCGGCGCTGATCCACATGCGCCGGGTAAAGTCGGTCAATTCCTCGCTATGGGCATCCGAGGGCAACATCGGCTCCAGCGCCATGCCGCAGATCGGGCAAGACCCCGGTGCATCGCGGATGATCTGAGGGTGCATCGGGCAGGTGTATTGTACACCCACCGCCGCCACCTTGCCGCGCTTGGCCGCGTTGCCGGAGGCATAGAACCACGGGTCGCCCTTGAATTTCGTCTGGCATTTCTCGGAACAGAAGTGAAACGGCTTGCCAGCGAAGCTTTCGGTCCGCGTATCAGCCTTCAGCGTGACGGTCATGCCGCACACGGGGTCAATGGCCGTCGCCGCCCCGGCTGGCGCCGCCGCTTGCGGTGGCATGGCGTCCGCCGCCGGGTGAACATGTGCGGTCTGCTGATCAGGTGTGACTGGCATCTTTGGGTCTTTCAATGAAAGGCGCACGCATCCCGACACCGGGGAAGCACGGATGTTGGCCGTAACCCAACGCGCCGACTGCAGATTTGTTCCTCATTCCGGGACTGGAGGGTCAAGTGCTGATCCGGATCCGGGCTAACAATCGCGGCACAAGGGATGGAAGGAAAACCTTACGCCCCTTGTCGTGTGAAGTGCTGATACAGGTTTGCTGTCTACACCATCACGCAGTTTTGAACTCGCCATCGGCCTGTCCCCCAGCTATCAGATGAAACAAGACGTTCATCAGGGGGCGCGGGCGATTGGTTGACGGCACCATACCTGTAGCATGGCAGAATGAAGCGGCACTGCGCCGCGTCGGTCACCCCCGCGTGGCCGGTGTGCTGTTTCGGATCAGCGCTCTTTTCGTTCTGATTGCCGTGCTGTTCCTTGGCCCCTTCGCAGGTCAGGCACAGGCCCACGGTCTTCATGACGGTTTGTCAGTGCAGATGCTCGCGAACTGGGCCGAAAGCACAGTGTCGCAGGACGAGGCCGAAGCCCTGAGCGAGCAAGCCGGCTGCGGCGTGAGTTGCTGCTCGGCCACCGGATGCGCAGCGGCTGTTCTGAGTGCAGCACATCCTTGCATCGTGGTCGTAGCCATTGACGACCGCTTTGCATTGCCGGGCCACACCGCGCCCAAACCGTCACCACAAAGTACGTTGAAACGCCCGCCAAGAGCCTGATCCGGGAATCGCTGCGGAACCGGTCGCAGCACATCTGGATACGGCAACATCTTGAGGCGTCTCATGGCACTATTTCGTTTGGGCTTTTTCGTGGCCCTGTTGGGCATCACCTTTGCTGGTACCGCATTTGCGCATGAAGGTCATGTGCACGGCGATGAAGCCCCGCCGCCAACGCTACAGACCGCACCGCGTGCCACCGCAGCTTCGCCACTGTTTGAACTGGTGGCCGTGGCCAATGGCGCAGGACTTGTGCTCTATCTGGACCGGTTCGAGACCAATGCCCCGGTCATCGGCGCGATGGTGGACGTCGAAACCCCGGTAGGCCCAGCCAGTGCGGTTCAAGATGGAGAGGTCTACCTGCTGGA
>NZ_JANMET010000392.1:0-7807 GCF_031377265.1 Tabrizicola sp.
CGCCTGAACTGCAAAGGGCGCGGGTGCTTTCGCGCCCCGGCATGACCGAAGCCCAGTTTGCGCTGATCCTGTCGCGCCAGATGTCCGATGCTGAAAAACGCAAACGCGCTACCCACATTCTGGAAACACTTTCCCAAGACAGCGCGCGGGCCTATGTTCGGGCCCTGATTTCCTATATCCGGTCAAACCATGCGTGAAATCGTCCTCGACACCGAAACCACCGGATTCGAGCCCAGCGAAGGCCACCGCATCGTCGAAATCGGCGCGGTGGAGTTGTTCAACCACCTTCCAACCGGTCGCACCTACCACCAGTACATCAACCCGGAACGCTCGATGCCGAAAGAGGCGTTCGAAGTGCACGGCCTCGGTGATGAACATCTGCGCGACAAACCTGTGTTCGCCAACATCGGGCAGGCATTCCTCGACTTCATCGGCGATGCGCAGCTTGTGATCCACAATGCGGCCTTCGACATGAAGTTCCTGAACTTCGAACTGGACCGCGCCGCCATGCCCAAGCTGCCCGCCGCCCGTGCCACCGATACCCTGATGATCGCCCGGCAAAAATTCCCCGGCTCACCCGCCTCGCTTGATGCGCTGTGCCGCCGTTTTGGCGTCGACAATTCGATGCGCGAAAAGCACGGCGCACTGCTGGACAGCGAAATCCTCGCCGAAGTGTACCTGGAGCTGATCGGCGGTCGCCAGCCCGACTTTGCGCTGAACACCGCCGCGCAGACACAAAGCCGCGATGCGCTGGCCAACGGCACCGAATGGCGCCCCCGGCCACGCCCCGAACCCCTGCCACCCCGGATCACGGATCAGGAACTGGCCGACCATCAGGCCTTCGTGGAAAAGATGGGCGCCGCAGCCCTGTGGGCCAAGCGGGGCTGAGGCCCGCTTGGCGGTGCGCCGGCCTCAGTTCGGCTGTACCGCCGGTGCCTGAACCTGCGAACGTCGCGCCAGTTCCTGACGATACAGCGCCATGAAATCCACGGTATCCACATTCACAGCCGGGAATCCGCCATCGCGCGTCACATCGGAAATGATCCGCCGCACGAACGGGAACAGCAGGCGCGGGCATTCGATCAACAGGAATGGATGCAGCTGCTCATCCGCCACACCCTCCACCAGGAACGTCCCGCCGTATTCCAGCTCAAGCAGGAACAGCGTCTCGCCGTTGACCTTGTTTTTCGACGTGATCTTGAACTTGGTGATCACGTCGAACTGGTGCTCGACGGCGCGCTTGCGGGCATCCAGGCTGACGGCCACGGTGATGTCGGGCTGTACTTCGCCGGCGGTCAGGCCCTTTTGCACAACCACATTCTCGAATGACATGTCACGAATGTACTGCGCCAGAACTTGCATCTTGATTTGCGGCTGCGCGGGCGTTGCCGCACCGTTGCCGCTTTTGGTTTCCTCGGCCATCTGACCACTCCTCGCCTGAAAGTTGGCGCGTTCCTAGCAGGTCACGCGCTGGCCCTCAATGCCGTGTCCATTCCGAAGGCTTGTCGCGACGCGGTGGATCGTTCTCGTCCACCTCCAACCACTCCCCCTCGATCACGTCCGGCGAGCCTTGCGCACCGCCAGCGGGCCTCGGCCCCAACTTCAACCGCCGCGCTATCAACGCGATAAGCAAGGTCCGGACCGGCTTCAACAGCAGCAACAAGCCCAAAGCATCCGTCAGAAACCCCGGCAACAGCAGCAGCACCGCCGCCACCACCAACAACACCCGATGCGCGATGGGCGACAGAGGGTTGCCCATTTCAGCCATGTCCGCGCCCAGCGTAACCGCACCTTTCGTCGCGACGCGACGCAGGATAAAAATGCCGAGGATCGCCGAAATCAGCACCCAGGCCAGCGTCGGCCACACACCGATGGCCCCGCCGAACTCGACAAACAGCCCGATTTCAATCAGCGGTATCGCCAGGATCAGCAGAAAAAGCCACATCGACGGTATCCCTTGCATCTGTGTTGGCCCCCGCCGGTAGACTTCGGCCATGGCTCACCCTACATAAGGGGCAGCGGCGGTTTCGCCAATCCACTCCATTTGCCCATAGCAGGCCCCCCGAGGTATCCGATGAGTTCGTCCCTGATCCAACTGCTGGTGCTGGCCGGGATCGCAATCTTCCTGGTTCTGAAATTGCGTTCGGTTCTTGGTACCCGCGAAGGCTTTGAAAAGCCCCCGATTCCGCTGGAAGATGTCAGGCCCCGCGTCAAGCGCGACTTCGAGGTGATTGATGGTGGGCCGGATCGTGACATCACCGACCATGCCGCCGAAGGGTCCGATGCAGCAAAAGCACTGGCCGCGATGAAGCAGGCCGAGCCGGACTTCAAGGTCGGCCCGTTCCTCGAAGGCGCGCGTAGCGCTTACGAGATGATTCTGATGGCGTTCGAAAAGGGCGAGCTGGACCGCATCCGCCCATTCCTGTCGGATGAGGTCGAGGCCAGCTTTGCCGAAGCCATCGACCAGCGCGAAAAAGACGGCCTCACCGTTGAGGCCACCTTTGTCGGCATGAAGGAGCTGGCCCTGCAAGAAGCCACCTTCAACCGCGAAAGTGGCATGGCCGAGGTTGCGGTCCGTTTTGTCGGCGAACAGACCTATGTCGTGCGTAACAAGGCCGGTGAGATCGTCGAGGGCAGCAAAAGCGAGATCAAGCGCCAGCGTGACATCTGGACCTTCGCGCGCCGGATGGGGGTCGATGACCCGAACTGGCAGCTTGTGGCCACCGGCGACTGACGCGTTGGGATGCGCCTGCCCCGCATTATTTGTCTGTTGGCAGCAGTGATGGCCGCCCCCGCCGCGCAGGCCCAGGTGCTGGAATTCGAACAGCTTGATGGCTGGTACGACGACAATCACGCTGACGCGCTGGTCGCATTCTTGAAAACCTGTGACCTGATTGATGCGCCCGACTGGCGCCCGATCTGTGCGCTGGCCGCCGATACGCCACAAGACGATGCTTCAGCCCGCAGCTTCTTTGAACTTCTGTTCAAACCGGTTTTGATCGGCACGCCCCCGGCCTTGTTCACCGGTTACTTCGAGCCGGAACTGGAAGGTTCTCCGGTCCGCACAGGCCGCTTTGCTTACCCGATCTACCGCCGTCCGCCTGAATTGCGCGACGGGCAGTCTTATCACACCCGCGCCAGCATCGAAGGCGGCATTCTGGCCGGGCGCGGCCTGGAAATCGCCTGGCTCGACGACCCGATCGATGTGTATTTTCTACAAGTGCAAGGCTCCGGGCGCATCCGGATGACCGACGGTAATGTGATCCGCGTGGGCTATGCTGGCGCCAACGGCCAGGCGTACCGGTCCATCGGGCACGAAATGGTGCGTCGCGGCTCGCACACGATGGATCAGGTTTCGGCCCAGGAAATCCGCGCCTGGGTGCAGCGCAACCCAACTGCCGGGCGCGAGTTGATGAACACCAACCCGTCCTTTGTGTTCTTTCGCAAGATCGGCGATCTGGCCGCCGATCAGGGGCCGATCGGCGCCATGGGCCGGTCGATCAGCACGATGCGATCGGTCGCAATCGACCCCAAGTTCACCCCGCTGGGTGCCCCGGTCTGGATCGAAAAAGATGGTCGCAACCCGATCCGCCGCTTGATGATGGCGCAAGATACCGGTGGCGCCATCAAGGGCATGCAGCGCGCTGACATTTTTTATGGCACCGGCTTTAACGCAGGCGACAGCGCGGGCACCGTCAAAGACCCCGGCCGCATGGTTTTGCTGTTGCCCATCGACCGCGCCTATGCGCTGTTGCCCGAAGGCTGATCGCGCCATGGCCCGCCGCCGCACCCTGCGCCCCGACGAGGAGGAGCTTTGGCGCGCCGTGGCCCGCACCGCCCGCCCGCTGCATAGTCATCCGATGTTCGTGAAATCGGTCGAAGCCGCCGCGCAATTCACCCCAGACCCGCCAAAAGCGCCCGCAAAGCCGCGCCTGCCGCATTTCCGTCTCGGCGAAAAGGCGCAGACCGCGGCACGCCACGATCTTGCCCCTGCATTGCAGACCGGCCTGAACGACGCACCCCTGCAGATGGACGCCAGGACCCACGGCAAGATGACCCGCGGCAAACTGTTGCCCGAAGCCCGCATCGACCTGCACGGCCTTACCTTGGCCGAGGCGCACCCGGAACTGATCCGCTTTGTCCTGAACGCGCAAAGCGCGGGACTTCGGCTGGTTCTGGTGATCACCGGCAAAGGCAAACGCGGCGTCGATACCGGCCCCATCCCGCAAAGAATGGGCGCGCTCAAGCATCAGGTTCCGCAATGGCTCCGCCTGCCGCCGCTGGGTCCGGCGGTACTGCAGGTGACCGAAGCGCACCTGAAACACGGCGGTTCCGGCGCCTATTACGTCTACCTGCGTCGTCGCTGACCCGATTTTCAGCCTACTGCTCGGTAATCGCGCCAACCGGGGCAAGGATGATCTCGGTCGTCCGGCGCACGGTCAGCACCAGCCCCTGCAACAATCCGACCCGCGACCTCGCGTCAGACCGGAAAGCAGCGTCGATGCCAAGGATACCGCTCAACAGGCTCAACAGCGCGGGCGAGGTGCCGGCGTTGAAATGACCCGCGCCCACGTCGAAGGCCGCCGTGTCAAAGTAGGTCACTTTCAGATCCGAAATTCTCGACACATCCTCCAGGTTCCCCAACCGATCCGCGCTCCCCGAGATGCGGGCGGATAGGCCCAGAACCTTGTCCTTGGTGCTGCCAAAGATCACGAAAGGTTCGGGCAGCTTGCCAATCTCCCGCGCCTGTGACCGGAACACATCCACATCCAGATCCGGCGAGATCAGCACCACGCCCTTGATCCGCGACATGACCTTGGAGTTGTTGCGCAGCGTCATCTGCCGCAGCGTTTCCATCGTCAGCGCGCACCCCATCGAATGCGCGACGATGACGATTTCCTTTGCGCCGGAATCCGAAACCTCGTTCAGCAGTTGTTCGAATCCGCCTCGTCCGAACAGCGCGGAATCGCGGTCATAGACATAGGCCAGAGGTGACCCCCGCGATGGCCATGCATAGTGGATCGCAACGCCCGGCACCTCCAGATCGTGGTGCATCTGGGCAACCCGATAGACCCCTTCGGCCATGGTCGTATTGAACCCATGCACATAGACAACCGCGCTGGATTGGGCGCGCAGTTCCATCGCCGCACGAAGGCTACCGCGGAAGTCGGACGCCGACGGATAGCGCGTCTCGTTCAGGGCCAGAAAGTCCATCGACGGATCAGGTTTTCGGGTGCGCGGCGGCCAGTTGATTTCGCCCGGCTTGCGCTCAGTTGGGATCGAGATGTCATAGCGCACAAAGCTGGCGCGATCAGCGCGGGCCCTGGTGTAAGCGCCTCCTTCGGACTGCCGTGTTGTGCCAACAAATATCGCCTCGGGCATCAGGCTGCCCGCACCTTCCGGAACCTTGGTAAACTCACCTCGCGGCGCACAAGACATGACGATCATCAGCGCGAGACAAAGCCTGAAGCCGCGCATGTGTACCCACCCTTTTGAACCAGGCTGCCACGCTGGCTGATAAGGCAAGGACGGTCAAGCGCCGCCTTTGTTTCAAATCATGTCACAGGCGCGCAAATGGTCCCGCATCCGCACCGTTTCGGTCAGCACGTCATCGAACAGCGTGTTCATGTAGCCTTGGTGCACATATTCCACCGCCAGATAGCCCTTGTATCCGCAATCGCGCAGCCGCCCGACCATTGCGGTGAAGTCCAGCGTGCCCTCACCCCATTTCGCCTGCAGCGCACCGGGCCGCGCTTGGCGCATGTGCACATGGGCCGCATGCGGGGCCAGCACGTCGATCTGGCCTTGGGTAAACCCCATGCAGGTGAAATGCGCGTAATCCAGCGTCAGCCGCAGCCCCGGCACCTCGGCCAAAAGCGCCAGCGTTTCGGCCGGCGAGGCGAGCAGCCCACCGACATGCGGCTCCACCGTCAGGGTGATGCCGTGCCGCGCGGCCACCGCAACCAACCCGCGCAACCCGGTCACCGCCGCGCCAAACGCGCCCGGCCCCGTCACCCCCGGCAGCACAAATATCGACGGACAGCCAAGCGTGCTGGCAAAACGGCAAACCCGGTCCAGTTCCGCCTCGTTGCGCGCCCTTGCGGCCGGATCGGTCACCGCGTTCTGCACGATGTCCGCGCCAAAAAGCCAGTACAGGTTGGACACAGCGATCCCCAGTGCCGCAACCTCGCCAGCCGCACCTACCGGATCTGAAACGATTCGCCCTCGATTCAGCGCCGCGCCGTGCAGCAGCCCCAGATCCATCGCCCCAAACCCCAGCGCCCGCGCAATGCCCCAGCTTTCCGCCAGTGTGCAGGCGGCAAATGACCACGACGTGACCGTCAGCTTCATGATGTGCTTCCTTGTGATAAGTGGCCTTACCAATTGCGGAACTTTGTGAAGGCTTTTCCCGCAAAGCAAGCGAATTCGCCTGTTTCTGCCAATGCAATGCCGCAGCGCAGAGCATTCGATCAAAGAAATTCATTGCAAACGGCAAAGTGGTCAGGCCAATATTCGCGCAGCCGGAGCGGAGGAGCTTGTCCGGTTCTGATCACGAAACCACGAAAAAACCACGGGAGGACATCTTTCAATGAAGCATCTGACAGTTTCCACGCTTGCGCTCTGCGCAGCACTTTACGGTGGCTTTGCAACCGCCGAGACCGCGATGGCCGAAAAGGGCGGCGCGGCAAACATGGTTCTGTTGCCAAAGTTCCTTGGCATCCTGCCCTTCGATCAGGCCAATCGCGGCGCTGAAGAAGCGCATGCCGAACTCGGTAATACCGGCACGCTGCTCTATACTGGGCCGACGCCCGAAAACTCGGTCGCGGGCCAGATCGAGATCATGACCACGGCCACCAGCCAGGGCCAGAACGTGGTGATGTTGTCCAACAACGCCGGTGACCAGATCGCCCCCGCTGCCGAAGCAGCACAGGCGGCAGGCGTCAAGGTTGTGACATGGGACAGCCCGATCCCCTCGGGTGCCGGGGAAACCGTGTTCGTGGCGCAGGTTGATTTCGGCTCCATCGGGGTGGTGATGGCCGACATGGCGCATTCGATCATGGGTGGCGAGGGCGAGTTTGCGGTGCTTTCGGCAACCCCCGATGCGGCCAACCAGAACGCTTGGATCGCGGCGATGGTCGAAACGCTGAAGGATCCGAAATACGCCAAGATGACGCTGGTTGATACCGTCTACGGCGATGACCAGTCTGAAGTCAGCTACAACCGCGCGCTTGCGCTGGTTGATAGCCACCCGAACCTCAAGCTGATAATGTCGCCCACCACAGTCGGCATCCAGGCAAGCGCCAAGGCGATGCAGGACGAAGGGCTGTGCGACAAGGTCAAGATTTCCGGCCTCGGCCTGCCAGCCGAAATGGTCAGCTATACGATGAACGGCTGCGCGCCGGAATTTGCGCTCTGGTCCTTCGTCGATCTTGGCTATCTGACCTACTACACCTCGTACATGCTGGCGACTGGCAAGATCACCGGTGCCGTTGGCGAAACCTTCAACGCCGGCCGCATGGGTGACTACACGATCGAGGAAGATCCCGGTCGCGCCGGTGCCAAGCGCATCCTGATGGGGCCGTTCACCGTCTATAACAAAGACAACGTCGAAGCCGAAGCGAAGTAATCTTCGCCACGGCATCACGGCCAGCCCTCCCGCTCCCGGCGGGCTGGCCGCTCTTTCCCTGAAGGTTCCCGCAATGCCCCCCGTCCTCGACATGCGCGACATCTGCAAAAGCTTTGGCGGCACGATGGCCCTGTCCGGCTTTTCGCTGCAGCTTGAGGCGGGCCGAATTCACGCCCTTGT
>NZ_JANMET010000004.1:0-16489 GCF_031377265.1 Tabrizicola sp.
GTAAACCGATCAGGCTGGCGGGGATCACCACTTCCATCCAGCGGTGATAGGTGTCCATCGGAAGACCGTTGATCGCCTCTGGCCAGCGCCATTCCACCGGGAACGGCCAGACCTGTGCGGAGGGCAGCACCACCACATCGAACCGGTCGAACAGCCGCGCCGCATGCGCATACCAGCGCGAGCGGATCACGCTGGCCGCATGAACAGCATCGGCGGAAAGGCCAAGGCCCTGCTCGATCTCCCAGATCGTCTCGGGTTTTAATTGCGCGCGCAGTGCGGGATCGTTGTAAAGCCCGCGCTTGGCATTGGAATTCAGCATGGCGCGCAGGGTGACCCAGGCATGCCACAACTTTTCGGCCGGAAACGGTGGGCTGACCGGTTCCACCATTGCACCCAGGCTTTCCAGCACCGCAAGCCCGGCCTCGCACTGGGCAAGGATGCCCGGTTCCATCGGATAGGCGCCACCCCAATCCCCCAGCCAGCCGATGCGCAGCTTGCGCGTGTCGCAGGTGAGGTGATCGGCAAAGGACGCGCCCGCACGCGGAAACGGCACGTCCGGGTTCTCGCCCGCCAGCACTTCAAGCAGCCGGGCCACGTCCTCAATGGTGCGGCCCATCGGGCCGTCGGTCGACAGGGTGGCGAGGAAAGTGTCGCCATCGGCATCCTGCGGCACAAGGCCCCAGGTCGGGCGAAACCCGTAAACGTTGCAGAACGCCGCTGGATTGCGCAGCGAGCCCATCATATCCGATCCGTCGGCCACGGGGACCAGCCGCGCCGCCAACGCCGCTGCGGCCCCCCCGGACGATCCGCCGGCAGTACGGGTCAGATCATAGGGATTGCGGGTGGCACCGAACACCGGGTTGAAACTGTGGCTGCCATGGCCCCATTCGGGTGTGTTGGTCTTGCCAGTGAAAATCGCCCCCGCAGCGCGCATCCGAGCGGCGATCAGATCATCGGCAACGGGCACATGATCCGCATGCAACGGCGAACCCCAAGTGGTACGCAGCCCCTTGACCGCCACCAGATCCTTCACCGCCAGCGGCAGTCCGTGCAGCCAGCCCCGGCGCGGCGCATCGTCCAGCGCCCGCGCTTCTGCCATCAACTCGTCCTCGCCACGCTGCGAAACAATCGCATTGATCGCGGGGTTTACCACTGCCACCCGGGCAAGATAGGCCGCCAGAACCTCGGAGGGCGCAAGCTTGCGACCTGCGACAAGGCGCGACAGTTCCGAGGCGCTCAGTCCCATCAGATCCATGGCTTTTGCTCTTTGGAGAAATACTCTCTGGGGGTGCGGGGGCGAAGCGCCCCCGCCGCGCCGCGACTGCGGCGCCACGCAAAGGTGTGATGCGGGGCCGTTTGGCCCCGCATCTCCACAAGATCACTTCTGCAGTTCGGTCCAGATCGCGGTGATGTAGTCCTGCGCCTTGCCGGTGCAGGTCTTCATGAACACGCCCTTGTCCTTCAACTCGGCCGGAATCACGATTTCCGGTGCATCCTTCATGTCGTCGGGCATGAACGCGTCGGACCCGGCAATGCCATTGGCATAGCGCGCAAAGGCCGAGATCATTGCCGCGTTTTCGGGAACGGCGATGAAATCAAGGAACTTGTAGGCCTCGTCTACATGCTGGGCATCCTTCAGCAGCATCACCTGATCCATCCACAGGATGTAGCCTTCCTTCGGGTAGCCATACTTCACCTCCGGGTTTTCCAGCCGCGCCCGGAAGATCGCGCCGTTCCAGTACAGCGAGGCCATCACATCATTCGCGGCCATCTTCTCGGTCATGCCATAGTCCATCGACTGCCACTTCGGCTTGGCTTCGATCAGCTTGTCGCGCACCTTTTTCATCAACTCGGCGTCTTCGGAACAGGGCGCGCCGCCCATGTACATGGTGGCAAGCGCCAGCACGTCGTTCATCTCGGGCGTCACGTTGACCTTGCCCACCAGTTCCGGCGGCGGGTCAAGGAAGATCGCGCTGGTGTTCACGTCACCCGAATAGGCGGTCTGGTTGACCGCCATGCCAGTGGTGCCCCACTGCCACGGGATCGAGAATTTCCGGCCGGGGTCGTAGTCGACGTTCATCCATTCAGCCGCAATGTTCTTGTGGTTTGCGATCTTTGACAGGTCGAGTTCCTGCACGAGGCCCTTCTCGATCCAGATCGGCACATAATTGGCCGATGGCACCACCAGATCAAAGCCCGAGCCACCCGCCTCGATCTTGGCCAGCGCGGTGTCGTTGCTGTCGTAATCGGTGACGATGACCTTGATGCCGGTCTCTTTCTCGAACTTGGCCAGCAGTTCGGGGCTGGTGTAGTTGCCCCAGTTGTACAGCTGCAATTCGCCTTCGGCGGCGGCCAGGGTGGTGCTGGCCATTAGCAGGGCCAGGGCTGCAAGTGTCTGTTTCATCATGACGTCTCCCCGTTTGGTGTAGGTGTTTCAGTCAGGCATCCTGCTTTCGCGTCAGCAGGAAGAAGGCAGTCAGCAAAAGCACGGTCAGCGCCAGCAAACCGGTCGAGATCGCATTGATCTCGGGTGTCAGCTGCCGACGCAATTGACCCAGCATATAGGTCGGCAAAGTATCCTGTCCGCCCGATTTCACGAATTCGGTGATCACCACGTCGTCAAGGCTGATGACGAAGGCCAGCATCGCACCGGCGATGATGCCGGGCAACAAAAGCGGCAAGGTCACATGGCGAAAGGTCTGCCAGGGACTGGCGTAAAGGTCGGCGGCGGCGGTTTCCAGCGACAAGTCCATCCCTTCCAGCCTTGCGCGGATCGGCAGATAGGCGAAGGGGACGCAAAAGGCGGAATGCGCGGCAATCAGATAGCCAAGGCCGGTGTAGCCGGTGAACACCTTGATCTGCGCAAAGAAGATCAGCAGCGCCACTGCGGTCACAATTTCTGGCACCATCAGCGGCTGATTGATCATCACATAGATGAAGGTCTGCCCCTTGAAGGCGCGGCGTCGCGTGGTGCCCAGTGCCGCCATCGTGGCCACGGTGGTGGCGATGATCGCTGCGAAAACCGCAATGATCAGCGACCGCAGCGTGGCATCCTTGACCGCGTCATTGGCCCAGGCGCGACGATACCAGTCCAGCGAGAAGCCCTGCCACACCGCCACCGAATTGCCTGCGTTGAACGAATAGAACACCAGCGTCAGGATCGGCAGATACAGCGCCAGAAACACGATCATCGCCGTGGTGGTGAACCCCGGCAACCGCGCGACCGAGAAGGAGCGGTCAGCCATGTCCCTGATCCTTGTTGGCAAAGCGCACGTAGACCAGCAGCGCCACAGTGACAATCACCAAGAGGGTGACTGACAGCGCGGCCCCCAGCGGCCAGTTGCGCCCCTGGCCGAACTGCAACTCGATGAAATTGCCGATCATCATGTTCTTGCCGCCCCCCAGAATGCGCGGCGTGACATAGGCCCCGAGCGAGGGCACGAACACCAGGATCGACCCGGCGATGATCCCCGGTTTCACGATCGGCAGGATGATCCGGCGCAGCACGTTCCAGCGGCTGGCATACAGATCATAGCCCGCCTCCAGCAGTCGCATGTCGAACCGGTCGATGGCGGCGAACAGCGGCAGCACCATCAGCGGCAGGTAGACATAAGTCATCCCGATCAGCACCGCGGTATCGGTGTAGATGATCTGCAAAGGGGTATCGATCAGACCGGTCCGCATCAGAAGGGTGTTCAGCAGGCCTTCGTTGCGGATCACCTCGTTGATCGCGAAGGTGCGGATCAAGAGGTTGGTCCAGAACGGGATGGTGATCAGGAACAGCCAGAGGGTGCGCTGGCGTGGTGGGCGGGTGGCGATGAACCATGCGGTGGGAAAACCCACCGCAAAGGTGATGACCGTGGTCAGGATCGACAGCCAGACCGAGCGCCAGAAGATCGTCAGATGCGCATCGGCCAGAACCAGCGTGTCGTCAAACACATCGCGGCTGAACAGGATGCCGCGCCAGCCGTCAAGATTGAAATTCCATACAACGTTGCCGTATTCGCCGGGGCTCAGGAACGAATAGACCACGACAATCAGCAGCGGTCCCGCCGCCGCCAGGGTCAGCAAGACCAGCGCCGGCGTGGACAGCAGCCAGCCATTGCGGTCAGAGGTGCGGCGGGCGGCGTCTTCGGCGGCGCTCATCGGGTCAATCCTCCAGCACCTGTGCAGCACCCGGCGCAAAGCGCAGGGCAACGGCGGTGCCAGGTTGCAACATGTCTTCGCCCGCGCCGCTTTGCTGCCGGGCCACAACCTCTGCCCCGTCGGACAGGCTGAGGTGATAATGCGTGTCGGTGCCGAAGTAGACAAGGTTCGTCACCGTGGCAGGGATTGCACCTGCCTCGGTTGCGGCGACGATGCGCACCTGTTCAGGGCGGATGGCCACTGTAACGGTGCCATTGCGGGCGGTCTTGGTATCGACCACTGCGCCGCAGCCCAGCTTGACCCCACCGGCCACGGTGGTTCCGGGCAGAAAGTTCGTCTCGCCGATGAAGCTGGCGACAAAGCGGTTCACCGGGGTGACATAGATATCGCGCGGAGTGCCAACTTGTTGCAGCTTGCCATGGCTCATCACGCCGATCCGGTCGGACATGGTCAGCGCTTCTTCCTGATCATGGGTGACAAAGACGAAGGTGATGCCGGTTTCCAGCTGCAGGCGTTTCAGCTCGATCTGCATTTCCTTGCGCAGTTTCAGGTCCAGCGCGGACAGCGGTTCGTCCAGTAACAGAACCTTCGGCTTCGGTGCCAAGGCCCGCGCCAGTGCGACGCGCTGCTGTTGGCCGCCCGACAGCTGGCTGGTCTTGCGCGACGCCAGTGCCTCCAGCTTGACCAAAGCCAGCATCCGCTCGGTTGTGGCCTTCACTTCGGCGGCGGGGCGCCCCTGCATCTGCAGCCCGAAGCCGATATTCTGGGCCACCGTCAGGTGTGGAAACAGAGCATAGCTTTGAAAGACCGTGTTCACCGGGCGCTTGTTGGGGGGCAGGGTGCTGATGTCGGTGCCGTCGAGCAGGATCTGGCCTTCGGTCGGCATCTCGAACCCGGCGATCAGACGCAGAAGGGTGGTCTTGCCGCAGCCGGACGGGCCAAGAAGGGTAAAGAATTCGCCCTGTCTGATATCGACTGATACGTCATCAAGCGCGCGCACAGCGCTTGCCCCGGCCCCGAATGCCTTGACGACATTGCGCGCCGCGATGGTCACCGGTGCAGTCAACGGATGCAAGCTCCCCTACTTTGCTTTTTGATCATATTGAAAGGATGGTCTCAGCCAATGCAAGCACTTCCTGCCCGAACTACGACGCCAAAGGGGCGCGGCGCTGTGCCCAGGGGGCTGCCTGCTCAAGTTCCGCGCAAAGTGCGATCAGCGTCTCATCCTCGCCGAAGGGTGCCGCCAGATGCAGGCCGATCGGCAAGCCGTCTGATGACATTGCCAGCGGCACCGAGGCCGCAGGCTGGCCCGAGGCGTTGAACACTGCGCAGAACGGCGAATAGGCGAAGATGCCGTTCGGGCCGGTGCGAAAGGCCACGTAATCTTCGGTGTCATGGGAAAAGCGTCCCACCCGTGCCGGCGGTTCAGCCAGCGTGGCGCACAGCAGGATATCGGGGCCATCCGCGAAATACCCGGCCATCTGGCGGCCAAAGCGGTGAATCTCGCCGACCGCCTGCAGATAGCGCGTGGGATGCAGGCGTTCGGCATGGGCGACCGCGCCGCGCCCCACACCCTCGACCAGATCATCCGTCAGCGGGGCCCCCTTCAGCGCAGACCGGATACCAAGTGCTGTGCCAATGGCCACGATGTCGGTCCAGGCGCGCATCATCATCGGCACGTCGGCCCGTGGGCGGCCCGGTTCCACATGATGCCCAAGGCTTTCCAGCAGGCGGCCCGTGGCAAGGACGGCATCGCGGACCTGCGGGTGGATCGGATCGCCGGTGAGCGTGGTGTCGCAAAGCGCGACCTTCAGGCGGCGTGGCGGACGGCTGATCGCCTGGGCGTGACCTTGCGCCAATGGCGGTGCCCAATAAGGCGCGCCAAGGTCGGCCCCGGCGCAGGCGTCCAGCATGGTTGCGGTATCGCGCACGGAGAGGGTGAGAAACCCGTCGATCGCCATGCCCGCCCAGCCCTCGCCGGCATAGGGGCCGTCGGGTAGGCGGGCGCGGGTCGGCTTGAAGCCGAACAGACCGCAGCACGCGGCCGGAATGCGCACCGAACCGCCGCCATCCGACCCGTGGGCAAAGGCCACGATCCCCGCCGCCACCGCCGCCCCGGCGCCGCCGGATGACCCGCCCGGGGTGTGGTCAAGGTTCCACGGATTGCGTGTGGGGCCACCGTAAACAGCAGCTTCGGTCGCGGCCCCGATCCCGCCTTCGGGGCTGGTGGTGCGCCCGAAAGTGACGATGCCGGTCGCCTTGATCCGCGTGAAGATCGCAGAATCACCTGGATACTGCGTGTTTTTCAGCAGCCTTGAACCGTTGTGCGAAGGGTAATCCTTCGCTTCGATCCCGAGGTCTTTGATCAGGAAGGGCACACCGCGGAACGGTCCGCGGGGCAACCCATCTGCAATCGCGGCCCGCGTGGCGGCTTCATTGACCAGGACCACGGCATTGATTGCCGGGTTCCGGCTTTCCACAGCCGTAAGGGCGGCGTCCAACAGTTCGGTCGGTGTCACGTCGCGGCGTGCCACAAGGCCGGCCAGCGCGGTTGCGTCCATCGCCCCAAGATCCCCGATCATCGCGCTGCCCCCAATGTTTCCGAACGTGCACAGCCTGCCCTGATGCCAAGATGGGAGTCATGCCCGGAACCGCCGCGTGCCGTGTCGGATTTTGGCTCCGCTGTTACTTCAAACGCCAAGATGGCGGCGCAGCAAGGCGTACAAATCCTCTGGAACCAGCGGTTTTGCCAGATAGCCGTCCAGACCCGCGGCTTCGATTGCGGCCTGCTGGGCTGGCAGCACATCGGCGGTCATTGCAATAACAGGCATGCGGCTGACTGCGCCTTGCATCTTGCGCATGGCCCTGAACGTGGACAGGCCGTCCATATCGGGCATGTTCATGTCAAGCAGCACCAGATCGACAGCTTCGCGCGTGACGAAAGTCAGGGCCTCTTGGCCGCCGCTGGCTTCGATCACGCGGGCACCTGCCCTTTGTAAAACGCTTGAGGCGACAAGGCGGTTGGTTGCGATATCGTCGACCACAAGGATGGTTGTTCCGGTCAGGTCCGGGGTGCCGGACGCAGGATGCACCTCTTCAGCCGCCGCCGCGGGGGCAAGGACGCTAAGCTGGAACCATGCGCCGCTGAATGTGGGCAACAACCGCAAATCGCCACCCATCTGTCGGGCCAGCGACCGGCTGATCGCAAGGCCAAGACCGGTACCTGTCGAAGAGGGGCTGGCCTTGCGGAACGGTTCGAACACCGCTTCGTGCAAGCCGGGCGGAACGCCCGGGCCGGTGTCGATGACGTCAATGATCAGGCGGTTGCCATCGCTGCGCACGGCAAGGCTGATGCCGCCCGTCTTGACGTGTTTCAGGGCATTGCTGATCAGGTTGATCACGCATTGCCGCATTCTTTGCGGATCGAAAGTCGCCAACGGTGGCAGATCCGCCGCACAATTTAGCGTCAAGCTGAGCCAGCGTGCCTTGGCCTGATGGCTGAAGGTCGCCACGATGATTGCAAGTTCGGCCCTGATATCGACGACGCGTGGGCGCAGGGCCATTCGCCCGTCAGTGATTGATGACAGATCGAGCACGTCATCCAGCACCACCGCCAACCCCCTTGCCGAGGCGACCAGCGTTTCCAACCGGTCGCGAGATGCAGCGTTTTGGACGTTGGCGGCCTCGATCTGGCCAAGACCGATGATCGCGTTCAGGGGCGTGCGCAATTCGTGGCTCATCTGCGCAAGAAATCGACTTTTGGCCGTATCTGAAGCCCAGGCCAGAGCGCGACCTTCGGCGGTCGCACGGTGCAGTTCGTTGTTCGACAGCATCGCAGTCAGCGCATATCCGATGCCAGCGACCGCCGCCGCCGCCGTGACAGAAAAGCCGATCCAGTTATCTGTGTCTGCCCAATGGACCCAGATCGCAACAAGGCTGGTCACCGCAATGGTAGCGATACCCGAAAGACCGAACGGCAAGTGGATCGACCGGACGGTTGTCAACTGCAGCGCCGTCGTCATCACCATTCCTGCGGCCAGCGCCTTCGAATACGGGTCATCCACCAGCCAGACCAGACCAGCAGCCGCGCCAAACGAACTTTCCATCAGCACGACGCACAGGATCGACCCTTGATAGCGCCTTGGGTGCTTTTCGGGATCGAGGCCCCTCAGAAGGCGCACGTTGGCCAGCTCGCAGACAGTATCAATCGCTGCCAGACAAAAGAGGATTCTCAGGTCTGCGTAAAACCCGCACAGGCCGAAAGCGAACCATGTCAAAAAGATACGCTGCCATTTTTCCCGTTCGACAATGTCGTATTGCCGCGACAACTCATCAAGAACACGGTCCCGGGATGCATAGGGCAGGGCAGCAAGGGTCATGGTGGTCCGGGTCCCTTCCGGTGCCATTTGGTTGGGGCACGGGGTCAGGGAAAGTTGGGCCCCGAGGTCGGTCGGCGTCAAGCGACTTCTGGTTCAGGGTGCAATCTTGACGTCCTGGCGCAGCGTGCCGTCCTTGCCGAAGACTAGAATATGGTCATCCGTTGTGACCACCGCGATCCAACCGGTGCCAAAGGTTACTGCGGCGGCTTTTTGTCCGGCGGGCAGGGTGATGGTGTCAGGCACGACGGGGGGCGGCGCGGCAAAGGCATTCGGCATGCGGGTGACAATCAGGCCCACCACGGTTATGACACCGCCAATCATGGTCAGGGTCAGTACGATCACCAACCATTTCAGCAGTCGCAAGCTGGGCGGCAGAGCAATATCTTCGGGGGCGTCTTTCATGGCCGGTTCGTTCACTGCAGAGTCTGGCATGGCAGAGCCTTTCGAAGACAGCTTGGGCGATGAAGCCGGGTTTTTGAAAGTGGTGATCGGCGAGGATGCGTCTCCCCGTCTTGATAAGGCGCTTGCGGCTCTGGTGCCAGAGGCGGCAGCACTGTCACGCTCGCGCTTGATGCGGATGATCGCGGATGGGGCGGTCAGCCGCAATGGCGCTGCCGTCACCGACCCAAAGACCAAGGTTGCCGAAGGCGAGGTCTATCTGCTCAGGCTTGATCCGGCGGTTGCGGTCGAAACGCTGGCCGAGGACATCCCGCTGACCGTGATTTGGGAAGACGGCGATCTGATCGTGATCAACAAACCTGCCGGAATGGTGGTTCATCCCGCGCCCGGCACGCCTTCCGGTACGCTGGTCAATGCGCTTCTGGCGCATTGCGGCGATACGCTTTCCGGCATTGGTGGCGAACGCCGGCCGGGCATCGTGCATCGGATCGACAAGGACACGACCGGCCTTCTGGTGGTGGCAAAATCGGACCGCGCGCATCATGGGCTTGCCGCCCAGTTCGAGGCGCATACCGTGAACCGCCGGTATCTTGCGGTGGCGCATGGGGTGCCGAGTGTGGCCGACCCACGCTTGCGGGGGCTGAGGGGGATCAGTGCCGAGGCAGGCGGGATCATCAAGATCGCCACCGGCCTTGCCCGCCACAAGACGGACCGGCAGCGTCAGGCCGTGGTCTGGGATCAGGGGCGTCATGCGGTCACCCGGACCCGGGTGGTCGAGGCCTTTGCCGGGCAGGCGTCGCTGGTGGAGTGCTGGCTGGAAACCGGGCGGACCCATCAGATCCGGGTGCACCTGTCCTATGCGGGGCACGGGCTGATCGGGGATCAGACTTACGGGGGCAAGCGGCGGCTTTCGGAAAAGGTCATGGGGGCGGCGGCGGCTGTGGCAGATGGGTTCCCCCGTCAGGCGCTGCATGCGGCGACGTTGGGGTTCCTGCATCCGGTCACGGGGAAGGCGCTGGAATTTGTGTCGCCGCTGCCTGAGGACTTGGCGGGGCTTTTGGCGGCGCTGAGGGTGGGCAAAGGGTGATGTCCACGCGTGGACAACCGCCAGGTCTAAATGATTTCAATGGGTTAGATTGGTCAGATTCACAAATAGTTAAGGATTGGGCGCTGATGTTGCGGTCGGCTGTTGCGGGTGAGCCGGGTGTCTGAGCCGTTACGGCATGGGGCGCGACGGCTGCACGCAGACGCTGACCCCCGGCCCGACGCCCGCACCGGGACGGCCGGCCGTTCGGCGGGTCAGTAGCTGATCCACTCCGCCGGGCTTTCCAGCACCCTCTCGACGCTGCAGCCCTTGGCGGTCTTGCGGCACAGGCGAAGCACCTTGCGCTCGGCTTTTTGGGCGGTCTCGCCCCACTCGGCGAACAGGCTGCCATCCTGACCGACGGCAACGGCCAACGCGCCGTTGATCACCCCCGGCCCAAGGCTGCAGTTGCCAAATCCGGCGGCGGCACATTGGGCCAATGCGCCGTTGTTGGCCTCGGCTTCGCTGGCGGCACCGGACGACCAGCTGTAGGTTGGCGCCCCGTCACTGGTGACGCCCCAAGCCAGGGTGGTGAACCGATCGACCCAATAGCCGCCGGGGCCGGAATCGACGCCGGGGCCAGCGTCGGAAGAGCCGCCCTGTTCGCCGACATATTCACACAGCGGTGTCTGCACGCCGTTCGTGTTATCGACGCCGATCAGAATCTCGCCCGGGCCGGGGCCGTTGCAGGGGTAATAGGCCAGGGCGGCGGTCGGCGTCAGGCTGGCGAGCGCGAGGCAAAACATGGTCGCAAGCGCGGAGAGGCGCGGGGCAAGGAAGCGGACGGCAAGCGGCATCGCGGTGAGATCCTTATGTCACTGCGCGGCACCACAGGCGGCACCGCGGGCCGCACAAGGGCCTTTGGCGCGCTGCTTACAGTGTCCGGGCGGCGCTGTCTGGTCAGGGATTCCGGAACGTGGCCCCACCACACGGAAACACTGGTGACATTCGCGTGATGTGAATGTCACAACCCTTCACATTGCCGGGAAACGCGCACAGGTAGCGTGCAACATGGGAACCATCGGGCTACTTGTGCGCTGATGCAGGGTACCATAAATTATCGCACTCCCCGGGGGCGCACCTGCACCGGGGCTGAACAGGGGGCACGACATGAGCACCTACACGAACCTACCCGCACCAAGCCCGGAACAGGGCCTGAACCGCTACATGCAGGAAATCCGCAAGTTTCCGCTGCTGGAGCCGGAAGAAGAATACATGCTGGCCAAGCGCTGGGTGGATCACCAGGACAGCACGGCGGCGCACAAGATGGTCACCAGCCACCTGCGTCTGGCCGCCAAGATTGCGATGGGCTATCGCGGCTATGGCCTGCCGCAGGCCGAGGTGATCTCGGAGGCCTATGTGGGCCTGATGCAGGCGGTCAAGCGGTTTGATCCCGAAAAGGGCTTTCGCCTTGCGACCTATGCGATGTGGTGGATCCGCGCCAGCATTCAGGAATACATCCTGCGGTCCTGGAGCCTGGTAAAGCTGGGCACCACGAGCGCGCAGAAAAAGCTGTTCTTCAACCTGCGCAAGGCCAAGGCCAAGGTCGGCGCGTTGGAGGAAGGTGATCTGCGGCCCGAAAACGTCGCGCGCATCGCGACCGATCTGAATGTCACGGAATCCGAAGTCATCGACATGAACCGGCGTCTGTCGGGGTCGGATGCCAGCCTGAATGCAACTGTGGGGTCAGACGGCGACAGCACGACCCAGTGGCAAGACTGGCTGGAGGATGAGGACAGCGATCAGGCCGGCGATTATGAAGCCAAGAATGAGCTGGATGCCCGCCGCGCGATGCTGATGCAGTCAATGGCCGTTCTGAACGAACGCGAGAAAGACATCCTGATGCAGCGCCGCCTTGCAGAAGAGCCGGTCACGCTGGAGGAATTGTCGGAATCCTATGGTGTCAGCCGCGAACGCATTCGTCAGATCGAGGTGCGGGCGTTTGAAAAGCTGCAGGGCAAGATGCGCGAACTTGCCAAGGGCCGGGGCATGGTTATCCCGGCCTGACGGCCCGGTACGGGCCCGGTCTCCGGCTTTCCTGTTGCTCCTCCGACCCCGCGGGGGTAGGACAACGGGCCAAAGACCGGAGACCCGACCATGACCATGCTGGAAACCTTTCTGAAGCCGATGCACCGCGAGGGATACCCCTTTGTCGCGGCATTTGCCGTGTTGTCGTTGGTGCTGTTCTGGATCTGGGAACCGCTGGGCTGGGCCGGCGTCGGGATGACGGTCTGGTGCTATTACTTCTTTCGTGACCCCAAGCGCGCGGTGCCGCAGAACGCGGGGCTGCTGGTCAGCCCGGCGGATGGGGTGATCAGCCTGATGGAGCGCGCGGTGCCGCCGGCAGAGCTTGGCATGGGGCCAGAGGCGCTGGTGCGGGTGTCGGTGTTCATGAACGTGTTCAACTGCCATGTGAACCGCGCCCCGATTGCGGGCAAGGTGACGGCGGTGGCCTACCGGCCGGGCAAGTTTTTCAACGCCTCGCTGGACAAGGCATCCGAGGAAAACGAGCGCAATGCGCTGGCAATCCAGCTGCCGGATGGGCGCAAGATAGCCGTGGTGCAGATTGCCGGATTGGTGGCACGGCGCATCGTATGCTGGACCAACCCGGGGCAAAATCTGCGCACCGGCGAGCGGTTCGGACTGATCCGGTTCGGCAGCCGGCTGGATGTCTATCTGCCGGAAGGCGTTAACCCGCAGGTGGCGCTGGGCCAGACGACGTGCGCGGGTGAGACGGTGATCGCGCTGATCGGGCAAGACGCGCCGACGCGGTCGGCGCGGGTGGAATAGCCGATGGCGCGCAAGCCCGAAACCGGTGAGCAAAAGCAGCTTCTGCTGCTCAAGCTGTTGCCGAACCTCGTGTCGATCCTGGCATTATGCGCGGGTCTGACGGCCATTCGGTTCGCCATCGAGGGGAATTTCGGGCTGGCGGTACTGCTGATCGGCACGGCGGCGGCACTGGACGGGCTGGATGGCCGTCTGGCGCGGATGCTGAAATCGGAAAGCGCGATTGGCGCGGAACTGGACAGTCTGTGCGACTTTGTGAACTTTGGTGTGACCCCGGCGATCGTGCTGTATCTGTGGGGCCTCAGGCCCGAGACCAGTCTGGGCTGGATTGCGGTGCTGGTCTATGCGGTGTGCTGCATGCTGCGGTTGGCGCGGTTCAACGTGGGGTCGCGGGCGGCTGGCGAAGCGGCAGAAAAGACCTCGTTCATCGGCGTGCCGTCGCCTGCGGGCGCGATGCTGGCCCTGTCGCCGATGTATCTGGCGTTCACCTTTGACGGCACCATCGACGTCCCGGCGGTTCTGGTTGCGGGCTGGATGGTTGGGGTCGGCGCGCTGATGATCAGCAGCGTTCGTACCCCGTCGCTGAAGCGGATCACGGTTGCGGCGGACCATGCGCGCTATGTGCTGGTGGGGGGGGTCGCGGTAGTGGCGGCGTTGCTCACCTATCCTTGGGTCACCCTGCTGACCCTGTCGATGGCCTATTTGGCAGGAATCCTGGCCCTGTTCCTCAAGGGATTGCGTCCGGCCAAGACAGCCGAGTGACGCGGTCAGGCTTTGGTGTGACAAGTTTTGTGCACGGCAAGCTTGTGGTTGTGCGGGGCAGTCTTTTCGGGTGAACTTCGCCGAGGCGCGCGTCTTGCTGCGCAAGGGAGGGGAATCACATGAACCCAGTTCGTTGGGGGGTGCTTGGCGCTGCCAAGTTCGCGCGGGAGCATATGGCCCCGGCAATCCATGCGGCCGAAGGTGCCGAGCTTGCGGCGCTTGCCACCTCGGATCCGTCAAAGGCTGCGGGCTTCGTGGCCTTTTGCCCCGGCCTGAAAGTGCACGCGTCTTATGAGGCGTTGCTGCAGGATCCGGGGATTGATGCGGTCTACATTCCGCTGCCCAACCATATGCATGTGGAATGGACGCTGAAGGCCCTCGCGGCAGGCAAACATGTGCTGACCGAAAAGCCGATAGCCATGCGCGCCCGCGAGATCGACCAGATCATCGCCGCGCGCGATCGGACCGGCCTGCTGGCCGCCGAAGCCTACATGATCGTGCACCACCCGCAGTGGCAGCGCGCCAAAGCCTGGCTTGAGGCCGGCGAGATCGGCACCCTGATGCATGTGGACGCGGCCTTTTCCTTCAACCTTACCGAGGGCGGCAACATCCGCAACCGGCCAGAAACCGGCGGCGGGTCGTTGCGTGACATCGGGGTCTATACCTTCGGGTCGGCCCGGTTTGTGACCAGCGCCGAACCGGTGGACCTGTCCGCGCGCATCCACCGCGAGGGGGGCGTGGATGTGTTCGCCCAGGTTGCTGGCATCATGGAAGGCCCGGGTGGGCGGTTCACCTACGGCTCGATGACCTCGATGCGGATGTACAACCGGCAAGTGGTGACCTTTCAAGGCACCAACGGGATGATCCGGCTGGAGGGTGGCCCGTTCAACGCCAACGTCAACGATCTGGCCGAGGTGGAGTTGCACCAGAACGGCAATCGCGTCACCGTGGAGCGGTTTGCGACGGCAAACCACTACAAGCTGCAGGTTGAGACCTTTGGGCGAACCGTGCGCGAGGGCACTGCCTATCCGTGCCCGCTTGAGTTTGTGCGCGGCACGCAAGTGATGATGGATCGCGTCTATGAGGTGGCGGTCGAGATTTGATCAGCCCAGACCAAATAGCCGCATGCTTCGGTTCGATTTTGCGATGCGTTGTAACAGCTCTGTGATACTACTGGTAGACCGAGGAGATGGCTTCATATACTGAGTGACGTTGCTGGTGCGCTGCGTGTCCCGAATTTGCCGATGTTGGTTCCCTTAATCTCGACAGCAGGAAAGCCGTGCCAATGTCCGATGAACATGAGACATTTTTCGACCACGCCAGGCCCCCGATCGAGCGTGCACGCATGGTTCTGGCGCACCGTGGAGCCAATCTGCCGCAGGTTGCACTGAAGGCTCTTGCCCGCGAAGTGATTCTTCGGGTCACCCAAAAACCGGTGGACCTGACCAAGCCGAAGGCGGCACTGTTGCCAGACGCGGTGGCGATCGTGGCTCTGTGCGATGCGCTGATCGACCGCGATGATCGTGCTGCCCACGACTGCGTGCGCGCGGCGCGGCTTGGCGGAATGCCGGTTGATGATCTGTATTTCGGCTATATCGCCGAGGCGGTTGCCATGCTTGGCACGCGCTGGGACCAAGACGAGGTGACTGTGTCGGACGTGATCATCGGCGCTGGTCGCGTCTATGGCATCCTGCGCGAGTTGCGCACTGTTTTTCTTGCCGAGCGCATGCTTCACGCACCGGGGGCCGAGGCCGTTTTTGCGCAGGTGCCGGGCGAGATTCACACCATCGGTGTCACCATGGCTGCCGACGCCATGCGCCGCAGAGGCTGGGAGATCGACCTCAAGCTCAGCTTTACCCATGACGCACTGGTCGAGGAAATCGCGCGCCTGCAGCCAGCGATTGTGGGATTGTCGGCCTCGACGTCACAGCAGACATTCGCGCTGGCCCGGTTGATTGTCGCACTTCGGATGCGCTGCCCGCAGATCTGGATTCTGGTGGCGGGCCAGATCGTCAGCAAGGACGAACACCTGCGCGATCTGGTGGATGCCGACGCGGTTGTACGCAGTTTGGACGAAGCTGCGAGTGCGATGGAAGGCCATCTTGCAGAGATGGCCCAGCTGTCCAGCAAGAAGGGCTGATCAGCCAGGTTTCCGGTGCCAGAGGGTGCCGCGCTTAAGCTTCCATCGCTTCCAACTCGTCGATGAAGCCCGCGATCATCGCAAGGCCCTTGTCCCAGAACTTGGGGTCTGACGCGTCAAGGCCGAAGGGGGCCAGCAGCTCCTTGTGGTGCTTGGATCCGCCGGCTTTCAGCATGTCGAAGTATTTCTCCTCGAAGCCCGGCAGCCCGTCTGCGTAGGCCGCGTAAAGCGCGTTCACCAGACCGTCGCCGAAGGCATAGGCATAGACGTAGAACGGCGAGTGGACGAAATGCGGGATATAGGCCCAGAACGTCTCATACCCGTCCATGAATTCGAACGCGTCACCAAGGGACTGTGCCTGAATGCTCATCCACAGGGCGTTGATATCGTCGGGGGTCAGTTCGCCGGTCGCGCGGGCGGCGTGCAGTTTGCACTCGAAATCGTAGAAGGCGATCTGGCGGACCACGGTGTTGATCATGTCCTCGACCTTGCCGGCCAGCAGGGTTTTCCGTTCAGCCGGGGTTTTTGCGGCGTCAAGCAGCTTGCGGAAGGTCAGCATCTCGCCAAAATCGCTGGCGGTTTCGGCCAGGGTCAGCGGGGTTGAGGACAACAGCTCGCCCTGACCCGCCGCCAGCACCTGATGCACCCCGTGCCCCAGCTCATGCGCCAGCGTCATCACATCGCGCGGTTTGCCGAGGTAGTTGAGCATGACATAGGGGTGCACGGTGGTGACGGTGGGGTGGGCTAAGGCGCCGGGGGCCTTGCCGGGTTTGACGCCGGCGTCGATCCAGC
>NZ_JANMET010000033.1:0-4368 GCF_031377265.1 Tabrizicola sp.
CGCCCGATACCTCCCCCCCGCTCTCTACTCCCCCCACACCCACCCCGCGGCGGGGGCGGGCCGGCCGCACCCCCCCCCCCCCTCCGCCCTCAGAACTTGCGCCGTGCCTTCAGCGCTGCCCCGATGGTCCCGTCGTCCAGATAGTCAAGCTCTCCGCCGATCGGCACGCCTTGCGCCAGTGAGGTGATCTGCACCCCCAGCGGTTCCAGCACATCAGCGATGTAATGCGCCGTGGTCTGCCCGTCGACCGTGGCATTCAATGCCAGAATCACCTCGCGGGCAGCCTCATCGGCCACTCGGGCAATCAAACGGGGAATGCGCAGCTCTTCCGGACCCACCGCATCCAGCGCCGAAAGCGTACCGCCCAGAACGTGATAGCGGCCCTTGAACGCCTGTCCGCGCTCCATCGCCCACAGATCGGCCACGTCTTCGACCACGCAGATTTCGCCCGTTGCCCGGCGCGGATCGGCGCAAATCGCGCAAACCTCGGCGGTGCCGATATTTCCGCAGATCTGGCAGTCTTTCGCACTCAGCGCGACCTCGGCCATCGCCTGTGCCAACGGCGCCATAAGTTGTGCGCGCTTTTTCAAAAGCACCAGAACCGCGCGTCGCGCAGAGCGTGGCCCAAGACCCGGAAGTCGGGCCATCAGATCGATCAGCGCCTCGACACCCGTGTCGTCGGCCATCTCAGAACGGCAGCTTCATGCCGGCGGGCAGGCCCATGCTTTCGGTCAACTTGGCCATTTCCTGCTGACTTCTGGTCTGCGCCTTCGTCTGCGCGTCCTTGATTGCCGCGATGATCAGGTCTTCGACCACCTCTTTTTCCGACGCCACCAGAATCGACGGATCGATGTCCAATCCGGTCACTGCACCCATCGACGTGACCCGCGCTTTCACCAGGCCCGCACCAGATTCGCCAACAACCACGGTGCGTGAAAGCTCTTCCTGCAGTTCCAGCATTTTGGCCTGCATGTCCTGTGCCTTCTTCATCATCCCGGCCATGTCACCAAGCCCGCCCAAACCTTTCAGCATCGGTTTTCCTTTCAGTTGTCTTCGAAGGGATCCCACTCATCTTCCACCTCCGGCAACGCCTCGGCGGCAGCGCTGGCGGCGCGCACTTCCGGAGTGCGAATATCAGTGATCCTGGTGCCGGGAAAGGCCGTCATGACCGCTTGCACCAAGGGGTTTTGCATGGCTTCGGCGGTGACGGCCAGTTTGTCCTTGTCACGGTCTTCGGCAATCGTCGGTGCACCGCCAGTAGACACGACCGACACCCCCCAGCGCCCGCCGGTCCAGCCCTGAAGCCGCTGACTGAGGCGCGCGGCAAGGTCGGGGGCGGCATCCGCCGTCGGTTCAAACTCGATCCGACCGGGGGCATAGCGTGCCAGTCTGAGGGTGGTTTCCACCTCCACCAGCAGCCGCATGTCGCGCTTTTCGCGGATCAGTTCGACGATCTGGGGAAAACCGGCGTAAACCTGCAACTGGCTTTCGGCCAATGCCAGGGCCTGCCCCGATTGTGACGCATGGGCCTGCATCACTGGACCGCGCGCCGGTGCAGAGGGGGCCATTCGCATCGCGCCCGTATGCACGGAGCCACCACCGCCACTGGCCGGCGCGCCACCCGCCGGCGGCTGCGGTTGGGGTTGTTGCTGTGATTGCAGCTTGCGGATCAGCGTTTCAGGGTCGGGCAGGTCGGCGACATGGGTCAGCCGGATCACAGCCATTTCGGCAGCCATCATCGCGTTCGGCGCCAAAGCCACTTCTTCCAGCGATTTCAGCAGCATCTGCCACATACGGCTGAGCGCGCGCATTGGCAGCCGTGCCGCCATGTCCAGCCCGCGGGTCTGTTCATCGGGCGGTGTGGTCGGATCTTCGGCCGCAGAAGGCGTGATCTTGATTACAGAAATCCAATGCGTGATTTCTGCCAGATCGCGCAGCACGGCCATCGGATCGGCCCCATCGGCGTATTGCGCGGCCAGTTCCGCCAGCGCCGCCGCTGCCTCGCCCCGCATCACCAGATCAAACAGGTCCAGCACCCGCCCCCGGTCCGCCAGCCCCAGCATCGCGCGCACCTGCGTCGCCGAAGTTTCGCCCGCGCCATGCGCAATCGCCTGATCCATCAGGCTCATCGCATCGCGCACAGACCCTTCGGCCGCGCGGGTGATCAGCGCCAAGGCATCGGGCGCAAGGCTTGCCCCTTCCAGCGCGGCAATCCGCGCCAGATGCGCCATCATCACCTCCGGCTCGATCCGCTTCAGGTCGAACCGCTGGCACCGGCTGAGGACGGTGACCGGAACCTTGCGGATCTCCGTGGTGGCCATGATGAACTTGGTATGCGAGCGCGGCTCTTCCAGCGTCTTCAACAGCGCGTTGAAGGCGTTGATCGAAAGCATGTGAACTTCGTCGATGATGAAGATCTTGAAGCGTCCCTCGGCCGGCCGCGTGTTGGCCATGGAATTCAGCTCGCGGATGTTGTCGACGCCGGTCGAAGATGCCGCGTCGATCTCCAGCACGTCGAAAAACCGCCCCTCGGCAATGCCGACGCAGGGTTTGCAGATACCGCAAGGCTCGGTCGTCGGCCCGCCAGTGCCATCCGGCCCGACGCAGTTCAAACCCTTCGCGATGATCCGCGCCGTGGTGGTCTTGCCCACGCCCCGCACGCCGGTCATCACGAAGGCATGCGCGATCCGGTCCGCCGCGAAGGCGTTCTGCAGCGTGCGCACCATAGCCTCTTGCCCGATCAGGTCGGCAAAGGTCTGCGGGCGGTACTTGCGGGCCAGAACCTGATAAGCGGGTTGGTCGGACATGCGGCTCCCCTTGGTTCCCAAGCTTAGTCTGCGACTGTTGGAGGGGCAAGGACAGAGGCCGAATATGGCGGGGCTGATGACTCCGTCATTCCTTGCGGCGGCGTCAGGGCTTGCGATCGAACCGCGACTTCAAGGCTAGGCTCTTCTTGACTTGACGGCCAAACCAACGGGACCTTTCGCGCGCTTCCGCTACGGTTTCGGTGTTAATGCGGTCTTCGCGCTTCAGCTTTTCCCAACGACGCAGGCAGGCTGCGTCAAGGTGACCATCTTCGATGGCCTGAGGTACTGCACAGCCCGGTTCTGATTGGTGAGAGCAATCGTGGAACCTGCACTGTCCGATCAGTTCGGTCACATCCTCGAATACCGCGTCGATGCCTTCGGTCGCGTCCATAAGGCTAAGCGACCGCATGCCGGGTGTATCGATCAGCCAACCGCCGCCGGACAACGCATGCAAAGAACGGCTTGTGGTGGTGTGGCGGCCGCGTGCGTCGCCCTCGCGGATGGGCTGAGTGGGCCCGGCCAGCCCGGTCAGGCTGTTTGTCAGCGTCGTCTTGCCAACGCCCGAAGACCCAACCAAGGCTACGGTTTGCCCATGGCGGCACCAATCGCCAAGGTCGGTAGCGATGCCTGGATCGCGCGCGTCAAGCGTGAGGACACACAGTTTCCGGCGCAGGCGTTCTGCCCGGGCGCGATAGCTGTCAGGATCAGGACAGCTGTCTGCCTTGGTCAGCAGGATCACCCCCTCGGTTCCTGCGTCTGCGGACAAGGCCAGATACCGTTCAAGCCGCGCCGGGTTGAAATCGGCGTTGCACGAGGTGACGATAAACAGCGTATCGACGTTTGCTGCTATCAACTGGCTCGTCTTGCCTGATCCTTTGGCGCGGCGGCCAAGTTCGGTCTTTCGGTCGAGGCAACGCAAGATGCGCAGCCCGTCGGATAGAACCCAGTCACCAACTGCCAAATCACCAGTTGTCAGCGACCCGGCCATTGGCAGCGTGACCGCGTCAGTGGCGCAAAGCCCATCTATCTGGGCGTGGTGCACTGCTGCAATTCGGACCGGCGTCAGCGCAAGCTCGGTTTCTTCGAGTTGCGACAGAAAGAAGTTCGATCAGCCAAGGCTGGGCAGAGTGAGATCGAGTGTCATCTGAAGCGTTCCGTGCTAGAGGAAATCAGGCCCTGTGCAGGTCCGATGCGGACGTGCGGGCGGCTGGTTCGGACGGGAACGCGCTATTGCTGAGAGGGGCAGCGCTTAGCGCTGGTTCGCCCGGAGCATTGCTGAGACAGTCATAGGCGCACTCCGTTTCTGCGTGAACACAAGGTGAGAGGCTGGACAACGACCCAAGCGGGGCTCGTTACGGCTGCTTCCTTCCGGACCTGACCGGGTTGGCGAGGCGCTTACCCGCGCCAACCTCTCATCGCGGCATATAGGCGAAGGGGCGAAGCGGCGCAAGTATGCGTCAGGGATGGCTTGGAAACAGCCGCGCGGGAAGGGATCGCATCACATCCGACTTGCGCCGTGCGCGGGCCAGGGTCCAGCCCCCTTCGACGGTGATGAGCAGGG
>NZ_JANMET010000040.1:0-19696 GCF_031377265.1 Tabrizicola sp.
GGCACTGTCGAACACCTTGCAGCCGGACAAAGCCAGCGCCGCGCCACCAAGCAGCAGTTTTCTGCGATCAAGCATCGTCTTTCTCCCCGTCGGTCCTGTACCAGCCCGTGATGATTGACCGGATTTCGTTGATCGGCCCGGCGGCGACAATCATCAGCATGTGCACCGCAAAAAACCCGATCAGCGCGACCATTGTCAGGAAATGGATCGTGCGCGCCGTCTGGCGACCACCGAACAGTTCCAGAAGCCACGGCGCAATCGCGTTGAAGCCGGGTGACATCGACAGCCCGGTAGCGATCATCAATGGCAGGGCCAAAAACAAAACCGAGGCATAGGCGAGCTTTTGCAATACGTTGTAGCGCGCAGTATGGTGGAACCTCAGGCGCGCATGATCTGCCACATCGCGCGGCAGGGCACGCAGGTCGGCCAGTGTCGGGATCAACTGCCGCAAATGCCCGTTCAGGGCCGAAGCGATCAGCCAGATCGTAAGGGTAATCACCAGCACCCAGGCAAAGAAGAAATGGATCACCCTTCCCGTCGCAAGGCTTTGCTTGGACGGAATGGTCAGCGCCGAGGGAAAGGCGCGCGCCTCGCCGTTCGAGGCGCCAAGAAAGCCCGTCGTGTCGAACTCTGTCCCGAAGACCCGTGTGACACCTTGCAGATCAAGGCCGTTTGCACGGGTTTCGATTGCGAAGATCGCGTTGTCATAGTCAAATCCAGCTTCCAGCCCAATGTGCAGGCTGGGAAAGGCATTGAAAATCTGCAGGCCGGTCAGCATCAGGAAAAACAGGCAAACCGCCCAGATCCAATGAGTTAGCCGGGTGATAAGGCGCTGGCGGTAGATGAGCGGGCCTTGGTCCATGATCCGTTCCCTGTTGTTCGGATCAAGCTACGTTAGCCCATCGGGAAAAGTTTCGGCGCGCCGATCGGTTCCGTTCCGATTGCAATTCCGCCCTGCCCGGCTTATCTCGGGTCAACAAGGCAAGGGCAGGGTCTGCACCGCATGAACTGGATTTCCAACTACGTCCGCCCGAAGATCAATTCGCTGTTCTCCCGCCGCGAGGTGCCGGAGAATCTTTGGACCAAGTGCCCCGAATGCGGGACGATGCTGTTTCACCGCGAACTGGCGGGTAACTTGAACGTCTGTTCCAACTGTGATCACCACATGGCGATCAGCCCACGCGAGCGGTTCGAAGCGCTGTTCGACGGCGGCATTTTCACCGATGTGAAAGTGCCAGACGCGGTGGCAGACCCGTTGCATTTCCGCGATCAGAAGAAATACCCAGACCGGATAAAGGCTGCACAGAAAGCCAGCGGTGAGAAAGATGCGATGCTGGTGGCCGAAGGCGAGGTGATGCGCACACCTATTGTTGCCGCAGCACAGGATTTCAGCTTTATGGCTGGGTCGATGGGGATGAATGTCGGCAACGCAATCATCGCAGCCGCCCAGCGCGCGGTGCAGTTGAGCAGGCCATTGGTGCTGTTTTCGGCCTCTGGCGGGGCGCGGATGCAGGAAGGCATGCTGAGCCTGATGCAGATGCCGCGTTCGACTGTGGCTGTGCAGATGCTGAAAGAGGCGGGACTGCCCTATATTGTGGTTCTGACCCATCCAACGACCGGCGGTGTGACCGCTTCGTATGCGATGCTGGGCGATGTTCATTTGGCTGAACCCAATGCGCAGATCGGGTTCGCTGGGGCTCGGGTGATCGAACAGACAATCCGGGAAAAGCTGCCGGAAGGCTTTCAGCGCGCCGAATATCTGCTGGACCACGGCATGCTGGACCGGGTGGTGCATCGCAAAGCCATGAAGGAAGAACTTGTCGGTCTGATCCGCTTGCTGATGGGTCTGCCCCCAGCGATCAAGGGTGACCTTGCCGCGCCCTCCGAGGTGGCGGAGCAGGCAAAGGCGTGACCAACGGCTCTGATGCCATCCTGCAAAGGATGATGACGCTGCATCCAAAGGTCATCGACCTTACTCTTGGGCGCGTGGAACGGCTGCTGGCCGCAGTGGGCAATCCCGAACGCAGGCTTCCCCCGGTGATCCACATCGCCGGAACCAATGGCAAGGGATCAACCCAGGCGATGATCCGCGCCGGGTTGGAGGCGGGTGGCGACCGCGTCCACGCCTACACCTCACCGCATCTGGCGCGCTTTCACGAACGCATCCGGCTGGCAGGCGAGCTGATTTCCGAACCCGCGCTGACCGCCCTTCTGGACGAATGCGTCACAGCCAATGGCCCCGGTGACATTACTTTTTTCGAGATCACCACCGTTGCCGCCTTCCTCGCCTTTTCCCGCACGCCCGCCGATTGGACGCTGCTTGAGGTAGGCCTGGGCGGGCGGCTTGATGCGACGAATGTGGTGGATAGTCCGAAGCTATGCATCATCACCCCGGTCAGCCTGGATCACCAGGCGTTTCTTGGCGACACGGTTGCAGCGATCGCAGGCGAAAAGGCCGGGATCATCAAGCGTGGCGTGCCGGTAATCATCGGCCCGCAGACCGATGAGGGGTTGGCGGTAATCGAGGCAAAGGCCGCGCGGATGCGGGCGCCGGTTCTGGCTTACGGCCAACATTGGCACGTCTCCGAAGACCGTGGCCGCCTGATCTTTCAGGATGAGAATGGCCTTGTCGACTTGCCGTTGCCAAACCTGCCCGGCCCACATCAGATCCAGAATGCCGGTGCCGCGCTGGCAGCGCTGCGTTTTCTTGGTCGTGACGAAGCCGCATGCGAGGCGGCCGTTAGCAACGCCTTCTGGCCTGCCCGGATGCAGCGCCTGCGCCATGGCCCGCTTGTCGACAGTGCGCCGAAAGTGGAACTGTGGCTTGACGGCGGGCACAATCCTGCCGGAGCACAGGCGGTTGCCGCAACGCTGGCTCGGATGCCGCCGCGCGAGACCCATCTGATCTGCGGCATGCTGAACACCAAGGATGTAGTTGGCTACATGACCCCGCTTGCGCCCATGGTGACCCGGCTTCACGCGGTCTCGATTCCCGGCGAAAAGAACACCTTGGCCGCCGAAACCACGCGCGACGCGGCACTTGCCGCAGGACTTAACGCCAAGGCTGCCACGTCGGTGACCGAAGCCCTCGCAGAAATTGCAAACAAGACTCCTGACGCGCGGGTTCTGATCTGTGGATCACTGTATCTGGCCGGAACCATCCTGCGCGAAAACGGCTAAAGGCTGACCTTCACCCCATAGCGCGCCAGAAACATGTCGACGGCACCTGTCACCACCCGTGACGCCTCGGCTGGCGTGATGGTCTTTGCCGCGCCGAACAGCAGTTTTTCCTGCACACCGGCCTTGCAGAGCTGTGCAAACTGATCAGCCGCCAGATCCACATCGTCGATCTCAAGCTCGCATCGGTCCACACAATGGCGCATGTGAAACGCCAATCGGGTGTGAATAAGCCCCGGGCCATTTTCATAGAACTGCTGGCCAAGTCCCGGAAAACGTTCACCCTCGCCAACCACAATGCGGAACATTCGCTGGCCGAAGTCCGACACAAGGAACGAAACGATCCGCTGGGCTGCGATCGTCAGCATCTCGTGCACATGCACCTCGCCGTCAACCGAGGCTTCTGCCTCTTCGGTCTGACGGCGGCATTCCTGGCTTGCCACCTCAAGAAACAACAGCTGTTTGTCCGGGAAGTAGGCGTAGATCGTGGCCTTGCTGACCCCCGCTTCCCGGGCAATGTCATCGACAGACGCACGCTCGAATCCGTCACGCATGAAGATCGACCGGGCACCATCCAGCACCTGATCATACTTACGCCCGCGCCGGACCGCCTGCTCTGCCACTGCCATTATGTTCTCCCCTGCCCCAAACCATAGAGCATCAGAGCCAGCTGCGGCAAGCGATCCGGCGGGCCGTGTCATTCCTTGATGACGCAAACCGACTGCACTGCCTCAACGGCGGTGCAACCTTTGGTCGAGGTGGTCAGCGTGCCATCCGGGAAGGTGAGCGAAGGCAACAGAACGGTCATCGTCTGTGCGGCCAAGGGCGATGCCAAAAGGGAGAGGGCAAGAAAAGCGGAAGTGAACGGTTTCATCATGTGTCTCCTAGAATGAACTCTTCGGTTCAAAACGTTTCTGAACTACCCAGTTCACTTTTGCAAGCAAAAAATGAACTTACAAGTTCACTTTCTTCCAGATTGATTGTGGCAATCTACGTGCTACATTAGAATCATTCCAGAAAAGGTCGGCATCATGCTTTCTTCCCTTTCCTCCCGACGCCGCTTTTCAGATCTTTCTGAACAAGAGATACTGGCTCTGGCCATCTCGTCTGAAGAAGACGATGCCCGCATCTATCGCAGTTACGGCGAACGTCTGCGGGCGGACTATGCGGCCTCGGCAGCGGTGTTCGACGGGATGGCAGCCGAAGAGGATGGCCACCGTCAGCGGCTCATCGATCTGCATCGCGCGCGGTTCGGTGAGGTGATCCCACTGATCCGGCGCGAACATGTCGCCGGATTCTACGCGCGCAAACCGATATGGCTTGCCGAGACCCTCAGCCTCGAGACGATCCGAGGCGAAGCTCAGGCCATGGAACATGCGGCTCAGGATTTCTACCACCGAGCCGCGGCCCGAACGTCCGACGCGGCGACGCGAAAGCTGCTCGGCGATCTCGCCGCCGCCGAGGCTGGGCACGAGCGCCATGCTGGGCGACTGGAGGCTGAGCACCTGACCGATGACGCACGGGACGGCGAGGATCAGGTTGCAAAGCGGCAGTTCATCCTTACTTGGGTGCAGCCGGGGTTGGCGGGGCTGATGGACGGGTCGGTTTCCACCCTAGCGCCGATCTTTGCCACGGCCTTTGCCACGCAGAACACTCACACCACCTTGCTTGTCGGTCTTGCCGCGTCGGTTGGCGCGGGTATCTCGATGGGGTTCACCGAAGCCGCACATGATGACGGCGTGCTATCGGGCCGGGGCAGCCCGCTGAAACGCGGGATCGCGTCGGGAGTGATGACAACACTTGGCGGGATGGGGCACGCCTTGCCCTATCTGATCCCCGATTTCTGGACCGCGACCACGATAGCGATGGTCGTGGTGTTCGTGGAGTTGTGGGCAATCGCCTGGATCCAGAACCGCTACATGGAAACCCCGTTCCTGCGCGCGGCTTTGCAGGTTGTGCTGGGCGGTGCTCTGGTCTTTGCTGCGGGGGTGTTGATCGGGGGTGGTTGATGTATCGCAAAGGCGAGGTTCATTATCAGGCACTGCCCCTGCCCGACCGGGTGCAGCGCCCGGATGGCGAGGCGCTGGCGGCGGCGGAGGGGTTTCTGGCCTACATGAAGAAGCGCCACTCGGTGCGGGATTATTCCACCCGTCCGGTGCCGGAGGCGGTGATCGCGGCCGGCATCGCGGCGGCGGGGACGGCGCCTTCGGGGGCGAACCATCAGCCTTGGCATTTCGTGGCGATCTCGGACCCAGCGATGAAGGCCCGCATCCGCGAGGGGGCGGAGGAGGAGGAGCGCGCCTTCTATGCCGGCGGTGCGGGGGACGAGTGGCTGGCCGCGCTGGAGCCGATCGGGACGGGGGTTTCCAAACCCCACCTTACCGACGCGCCGTGGTTGATCGTGGTCTTTGCCCAGCGCTATGGGGTGACTGACGATGGGGCCCGATACAAGAATTACTACGTCCCTGAAAGTGTGGGGATCGCGACGGGGTTTCTGATCGCGGCCATTCATCAGGCCGGGCTGGTCTGTCTGGAACATACCCCGAACCCGATGAAGTTTTTGGGGGCCCTGTGTGGCAGGCCCGAGCATGAGAAAGCTGTGATGATCCTGCCGGTCGGGTATCCGGCGGAGGGGGCTACGGTTCCGGCGGTGGCCAAGCGGAAAAAGGGGCTGGATCAGATAATGTCGATTTTCCGGGGGTGAGGCTGTCCACGCGTGGACAACATCCGGATCATTGATTTCATTTGTCTTTTCCTGCGCCCGTTAGGGAATTGGAAAGGATTGCGCGCCGGGGTGCCACCTTTTTTCGTGCCAAGACCGCTGCGCCATGTATACCCAAGCCCTGCGTCTGGGAGGAAACCATGTGGCCTGACCGTCGCCTCTGCGAATTGCTGAAGATCGAGCATCCGATCATTCAGGCGCCAATGGCCGGTGCAGCGACGCCGGAGCTTGCCAGTGCTGTCTGCAATGCAGGCGGGCTTGGGTCGCTTGGCTCCGCCGAGATGACCTTGCCGGATGTGCGCACGGTTGCGGCGCGGATGCGCGCGGCGACCAACCGGCCGTTCAACCTCAACTTCTTCATCGCAGGCACACCGAAGACCGACGCGGCCATCTTGCAGCGCACGCGAGAGCGGTTGCAGCCATGGTACGATGCGCTGGGACTTGGCGTGCCGCCCGACACGCTGCCGGACCTGCCCCCGGCATTTGGCGACGATCATATGGCCCTTCTGCTAGAAATCCGGCCTGCAGTGGTCAGCTTTCACTTTGGCATGCCCGACCACGCAGCGATTGCCGCGCTGAAGGCCGCTGGCATCACGCTGATCAGTTCGGCGACGACAGTTGCCGAGGCGCGTGCGCTGGAGGCCAGCGGCATGGATGCGGTGATCGCGCAGGGGCTTGAGGCCGGAGGGCACCGAGGATCGCACACACCGCGCGACCCCGGCGAAGGGGTGGGCACCCTCGCGCTGGTGCCGCAGATTGCCGATGCGGTCAGCGTCCCGGTGATTGCCGCGGGGGGCATTGGTGATGGGCGGGGCATAGCGGCTGCATTCGCGCTGGGGGCTGCAGGCGTGCAGATCGGCACCGGGTTTCTGTCCTGCCCCGAGGCCGGAACCGACCCCGCGCGCCGGGCGCTGCTGCGCAGTGCCACGGACACCGACACGATGGTGACAAACGCGTTTTCTGGCAGACCGGCGCGCGCAATGCGGTCACGCTATGCCGAAGAGATCGCCCGATCCCGCGAGCCGTTACCAGCGTTTCAGCAGATGTATGCGCTGAGCGGACCGATCGAGGCTGCGGCAGCAGATGACGAGGCGTCGTTCCATCTGTACGGGCAAGCGGCAGCGCTGAATCGGGAATTGCCCGCAGCGGAACTGCTTCGCCAACTGGTTGCCGAGACGGCGCAGGCTTTTGGCAGGGTGTCGACAGCTTAGCCTGCCAACACAAACAGTGGCTCCGGCGCGAGGAGGTTGCCCTGCCCGCGCCGGAACGGGGCCTTAGCTGTGGCCTTTTTTGGTTTCTTCACCGATCATCGGCGCATCGTTGCGGCTGCGCCAAAGCGAATAGCCGATACCGGCGGCAAGGATGCCAAAGGTGATGCCAAGCGACAGATTGGCAGGGAACTTTTCCAGACCCAGAAGATCGGCAACAAAGATCTTGGACCCGATGAACACCAACAAGAGCGCCAGCGCATATTTGAGATAGTGGAACCGGTGCAGCACGGCGGCCAGCGCGAAGTACAGCGCCCTGAGGCCAAGGATCGCGAAGATGTTCGAGGTGTAGACGATGAACGGGTCGGTGGTGATTGCGAACACCGCTGGCACCGAGTCTACAGCAAAGATCAGGTCGGCAATTTCGACCATCACCAGCGCCAGAAACAGCGGGGTGGCATAGCGCACCATCTTGCCAGTGGCCGGGTCTGGCTGTTTGACGAAGAAGTCATGGCCATGCAGCTCGTCCGTGACATTCATGCGTTTCTTCATGAATTTCAGCAGCGGGTTCTGCGAAATGTCCATTTCGGTGTCATCGGTGAACATCATCTTGATGCCAGTGCCGATCAGGAACACCGCGAAGACATAGAGCAGCCACGAATACTGTGCGACCAGCGTGGCGCCGAGGCCGATCATGATGCCGCGCAATACGATGACGCCCAGAATGCCCCAGAACAGCACGCGGTGCTGGTACATGCGGGGCACGGCGAAATATGTGAAAATCAACGCGATGACAAAGACATTGTCGAGTGCCAGGGTCTTTTCCACGACGAAGGCGGTCAGGTAGAGCTTGGATTCCTCGGCCCCGATCTGCCACCAGACAAAGCCGGAAAAGCCGACGCCAAGTGTGATGTAGAGCGCTGAGAGGCGGAGGCTTTCGGCCACGCCGATTTCATGGTCGGTCTTGTTGAGAACGCCAAGGTCGAAGATCAGCAAGGCGATCACGATGCCGATGAACAAGAACCACATCCATGCGGGCGTGCCGAGAAAGTCGTAGAGAAGAAATTCCATTATAATGTCCCTTTTGGGTTTCGCCAAAGCGCTGAACATCATGCCTGTAGAATGCATCACCGGGCATGGCATCGAGCGCTACTCGATGCGGTCCGACATCACGTTGGGCAAAGATGCCCGACGCCAGAGGGGCCCGGTCCGCTTGACGGAGATAGCATACTATCCTGCGAGTACAAGACGGCAGGCGCGGGTTTTCGGGGACGGGTTGTCATTGAAGGGGCGGCGTGACACGAAAGCGGGCGGTGATGACGGGGTGAAAAATGCGGACGATTTCGGAAAACCGGGCGTTTGGCGGGGTGCAGGGGGTGTATGCCCATGCGTCGGCGGTATGCGGGGCTGAGATGACCTTCGGGCTGTTCCTGCCCGAACAGGCCGAAGAGGGGCCGGTGCCGCTGTTGTGGTTTCTGTCGGGGCTGACCTGCACGCATGAAAACGCGATGGTCAAGGCGGGGGCGCAAAGATGGGCGTCGGAAATGGGGATTGCGGTGGTGTTCCCCGATACCTCGCCCCGGGGTGAAGGGGTGGCCAACGATCCGGCTTTTGATCTGGGGCAAGGGGCGGGGTTTTATGTGAACGCGGTGCGCGACCCTTGGGCCAGCCATTTCCGGATGTGGGACTATGTGACCGAAGAATTGCCGCGCGTGCTGTTCAACGCCTTCCCCGTGGCCGAAGCGGCCCAGGCGATCACCGGGCATTCGATGGGCGGGCACGGCGCGCTGACCATCGCGATGAGCCTGCCGGGGCGGTTCCGCTCCGTGTCGGCGTTTGCGCCGATCTGCAATCCGGTGGCCAGCGATTGGGGCAGGCCGCAGTTTCTTGCCTATCTTGGCCCGGATGAGGCGACATGGGCGGCACATGATGCGACACTGCTGATGCGCAAGCGCGGTTTTGACGGGCCGATGCTGGTGGATCAGGGCACGGCGGACCAGTTTCTGGACAAGCTGCGCCCCGAAGCGCTGGCCGAAGCGATGGCGGTGGCCCGGCAAGGTGGGGCATTCAGGATGCAGAAGGGCTATGACCACAGTTATTTCTTCGTCGCGACCTTCATGGAAGAGCACATGGCGTTTCATGCCGCTGCCCTGCATGCTTAGGGCGCTGCTGCTAATGCTGGCGATGGCGGCGCCGGTTTCGGCGGGTGGTGCCGAGGCGGTGCTGGCGGCGGTGAACGGCGTGCGGGCCAAGGCGGGCTGTCCAGCGTTGGCTATGAACGCCAGCCTGGTGGCGGCGGCGAAGGGCCATGCCGATGCGATGGCCGAGCAGAACTTCTTTGCGCATGCGGGCAAGGATGACAGCCGGTTTTCCGGGCGGATCAGAGGGCAGGGCTACAGTTATAGCGCGGCGGCGGAGAATATTGCGGCGGGGCAATCCTCGGCGGCAGCGGTGATGCAAAGCTGGCTGGGCAGCGCGGGCCACCGCCGCAACATCCTGAATTGCGGTTTTCGCGATACCGGGATTGCGGTGGTCTACCAACCCGATGACCAGCCGCTGCGGGGCGGCCGCTTTGCGCTGCGCTACTACTGGGTGCAGGTGTTTGCCGCACCATGACGCAACGCCGGATCTTTATCGACGCGGACGCCTGCCCCGTGAAGGCCGAGGCGGAGCGGGTGGCCACGCGCCTTGGCGTTCGGATGGTAATGGTGTCGAATGGCGGGATCAGGCCGTCGCAGAACCCGCTGGTGGAAAGCGTGTTCGTGGCTGCCGGACCGGATGAGGCTGACAAGTGGATCGCCGATCAGTGCGGGCCGGGCGATGTTGTGGTGACCGGGGATATCCCGCTGGCCGCGCGTTGCGTGGCCAAGGGCGCGCGGGTGGTCAAGCACAATGGCGAGGAATTGACGGCGGCAAATGTCGGCATGGCGCTAGCCACGCGCGATCTGATGACGGATCTGCGCGCCGCCGACCCGTTCCGTCAGGGCGGCGGCAAGATGTTTTCCAAGACCGACCGCAGCCGGTTTCTGGATGTGCTGGACCGGGTTCTGCGGGCAGGCGCGACCCGTTAGGCACCCGGGCATACCAGCCGCGAATATCTTGTGTGACGGCACGGGTTGTGGTCAGGTTGCCCCGGAACGGCAACAGTGGAGCTTCGCATGAGAAATCTGGTCACGGGTCTTCTGGTTGCTGCGGTGGCCATCCTTGGCTTCTTTGCTTATCAAAGCAGCCAGAAGGGCAACGCCTTGCAGTCCAACCTGACCACGCAGGCAGCGGCCGTCACGGCCCTTGAGGCCGAGAAGGTCACCCTTTCCGAAACTGTCGCAACCCTTGAGGCGGACAAGACCACCGGAGCAGAAACTGTCGCGACACTGGAGGCCGACAACACAGGCCTTGCCGAAACCATCGCCGCGCTGGAAGCTGACAAGGCTGCGCTGGCCGAACAGTTGGCCGCGCTTGAGGCCGAAAAGACCGCGCTTACCGGGCAGGTAGCCACGCTAGAGGCGGAAAAGACCACCCTGACCGATCAGGCCGCCGCCCTGCAAACGCAGATCGACACAATGGCCGCTGCAGCGGCGACGGCTGAGACAGCCGCCCCGGCGACCAACCCCTGAGAGTTCCGGATCTGGGGCAAGGAACGTCTGCCCCCAGATCCGCCTTTCTTCGACCCGGATATTACCGCTGTGCGCCTTGCTCCAAGGGCCCTGCAAGTCATCCCACCAGCAAAACCCTGTCCTTGGACAGACGTGCGCGGACTCGGAGCGGGTGTTCTGCCGAGAGGAAATTGGACACCTGCGGGATGAGGTGCAGATAGGGCGCGGCAACAGCGAGTGACCTGCCACCTGCGCCGCCGCATGTCGCGGCCAGAACAGACGCCGCCCGGCCTGCGGGGTCATCTGCCGCCATGGCACGAAATCAAGCCCTGACCGGGATCCTCTTTGCCGCTGGCGGCACGATCATCTTTTCCGTCAACGACGTGGCGATCAAGTTCCTGTCGGGGGGTTATGCGCTGCATCAGGTGATGCTGATCCGCGCCTTTGTGGCGATGGCGTTCATCCTGTGCTTCATCGGGTTTTCCGGCACCGGGTTCCGGCAGCTGGTCACCGCGCGGCCGCGCACACATCTGTTGCGCGTCGCCATCGTGATGGTGTCGAACGTCACGTTTTTCATCGGCCTTGCAGCAATGCCTTTGGCCGATGCGGTGGCGGTGGCCTTTGTCAGCCCGATTGCGGTAACCGTGCTGTCGGTGGTGTTCCTGCATGAAACCGTGGGGCCGCGGCGCTGGATGGCGGTGATCCTCGGCATGGTGGGCGTGATCATCATGCTGCGCCCCGGGGCGGGGGTGATTCAGCCCGCGGCGGTGCTGGTGCTGATTTCGGCCATCCTTTACGCCGCCGGGAACTTGCTGGCGCGGCAGATGGGGGCCACGGAAAGCGCGATGACACTGGGGTTTTATGTGCAGGCCGGGTTCATTCTGGTCAGCGCCGCCATGGGGCTTTGGGCCGGCGACGGGCATCTGGCAACCGATGATCAGCTCTGGGCATTTTTGTTCCGCCCGTGGATCTGGCCGCCGATGGCAGACTGGCCGATTTTCCTTGCCACCGGGCTGGCGGTCGGCATCGGCGGCATGATGGTGACGCAAGCCTACCGCACGGCCGAGGCGGGGCTGGTCGCCCCCTTCGAATATGTGGGGATGCCTGCGGCGATCATCTGGGGTGCGTTGGTTTTCGGCACCTTCCCGGACCTGACGGCCTGGGTGGGGATTGCGCTCATTTGCGGTTCGGGCCTCTATACGCTGTGGCGGGAAACGGCGCGGAGGAAGGGTGATGCAGCCTGAGGCGGTGATCTTCGACATCGGCAATGTGCTGACGCGGTGGCAGCCGGAGGCGTTTTATGACCGGGTGATCGGGATCGACCGGCGTCAGGAATTGTTTGCCGCAGTGGACCTGCATGAGATGAATTTGCGCGTCGATGCGGGCGCGCTGTTTCGCGAGACGATCTATGCGACGGCTGACCAGCATCCCGATTGGGCGGTCGAAATCCGTTGGTGGTATGATCGCTGGATCGAGCTGGCCAGCCCCCGGATCGAAGGCTCGATCGCCCTGCTGCGGGCGCTGCGGGCCAAGGGCGTGCCGGTGTTCTCGCTCACCAATTTCGGCAGCTATTCCTATGAGGAAGCCCGCGACAGGCTGGATTTCCTCAGCGAGTTTGACCGGGAATACGTGTCAGGCCGGATGGGCGTGGTCAAACCCGATCCACAGATCTATGCGATGGTGGAGGCCGATTGCGGCATCGCGCCGGAGCGGCTTTTGTTCGCTGACGACAAGGCGGAAAACATCACGGCGGCGGCGCGGCGCGGGTGGCGGACGCATCAGTTCGAAAGCTGGCAAGGCTGGGCGGCGCGTCTGGTGGCCGAGGGATTGCTGACAGAAACGGAGGCGGGGCTATGATCACCATCGTGCCAAAAGAGGCGGAGGCCCTGCTGACCTGGGCCGGCCAGATGGCGGCAATCGAGGCTGGCCACCGGCTGCCACGGGCCGAGGTCAAGGATCTGTTCCTCTATCGTGGTGCCGATACGGTGCTGGACCGTGCCGCCTGGATCGACGGCATGGGCGCGCTCGTCAAGGTGGCGACGGTGCATCCGGGCAATGCTGCACTTGGCAAACCAACGGTCAACGGCGCGGTGACGCTGTTTGACAATCTGACCGGCGAGCTGACCGCGTTGGTGGATTTCCACCTGGTGACCAAGTGGAAGACCGCCGGGGACAGCCTGCTGTCGGCAACCCGGCTGGCGCGGAAGGGGTCGCGGAACATCCTGCTGGTCGGCGCGGGCACCGTCGCGCGGTCAATGGTCGAGGCGTATTCCAGCGCCTTTCCCGATGCCCGCTTTTCGGTGTGGAGCCGCAGCAGCACCTCGGCCGAGGCGATGGGTCTGCCGGTGGTCGATGACCTGCAGAATGCGGCGAGCCGGGCCGATATCATCTGCTGCGCCACGATGGCAAGCGCCCCCCTGATCAAGGGCGACTGGCTGCAACCCGGACAGCACCTCGACCTGATCGGCGCCTACAAACCTGGCATGCGCGAGGTTGACGACACCGCCATGGCGCGGGCGCGGATCTTTGTCGACAGCCGCGCCACCACGCTGCACCACATTGGCGAGTTGATCGAACCGCTGGCGTCGGGGGCAATCACCGAGGCGGATGTGATCGCCGATTTCTACGACGACCCGGCGCTGTTCACCCGCCGCTCTGCCGACGAGATCACCATCGCCAAGAACGGCGGCGGCGCGCATCTGGACCTGATGACCGCCAGCTACATCGCGGAACGCTGGCGCAACCGCAGCTGATTTGCTCTTTGCAAAAGTACTTTCGCCAAGCACCCTGAGCCAAGCGGCCCCGGCCGCGCCGGCGAGGCAAAAGACTTGCGCGGCCATGGCCGCGCTCCGTCTGAAAACCGCTGGACTAAGATCGGGAAATGGTCGGAGCGAGAGGATTCGAACCTCCGACCCCCTGCTCCCGAAGCAGGTGCGCTACCAGACTGCGCTACGCTCCGACCGTGGGCGGGGGGTTAAACCGAACCGCTTACCAATGCAAGAGGCCGGACGCGCGTTACCCCCGGTCCGCGCCCCGTTCGAACCGCTTCAACCAGCTGGAGATGCGTGGTGTGGTGCCGATGTCCAGCCGTGACCGGCTTTCCAGAACCGGGCGGTTTTGCGACACCAAAGGTGTGTCCTCGCGCAGCACGATATAGATGCCCGAGGCAATGATCACCCCAGTGCCGATGGCCGTGAACAGATCGATGCTTTCGTCAAAAAACATCCAGCCATAGAGCGCGGCCCAGATGATCTGGCTGTATTGCATCGGCGCCACGATCACCGCCGGGGCGATCCGGTAGGCCGCGATTATTGCCAGCGCGCCCAGCATTCCCAGGCCCGCCATCACCGCCGTCAGCGCCAGATCCTCCACCGGCATCGGCACATAGACGAAGGGCATGATCACGCCCATCGCCAGAAAGCTGAGCACCATCGGATAGAGCATCAGCACTGCCGAACGTTCCTCAGACCCGATCTTGCGCACGATGACCGAGGTCAGCGCCCCGGTGACCGCAGCACCCAGCGCCGCCAGATGGCCGATGCCAAGGCCATCGCCGCCGCCGGGGCGCAGCACGATGATCACGCCGATCAGACCGGCAATCACTGCCAGACCGCGGCGCGGCCCGACCTTTTCGCCCAGCAGCGGAATGGCCATCAGCGTGATCAGCAGGGGCATTGCAAAGAAGATCGCATAGCATTGCGCCAGCGGCAGTTTGGAAAACGCAAAGAACCCCATCACCCCGGTCACCACCGCCGCAACGGTGCGCAGTGCTGTCCACCACGGATGGCGCGGGATCAGCGTGCCGTCGCGCCTGTCGCCCATCAGCATGATGGTCACCAGCGGAAACCCCATCAGCCCGGAGAAAAAGATGATCTGGAAGGCCGTGTAATCGGCCCCCAAAAGCTTCACCACCACATCGTGGGTCGCGTAAAAGCCGAAGGCGGCCAGCGACAACAGCGCCCCGCGAAGGGAGGAATTCATTCTGCAAAGGTCCGAAAAAGGGGCGGTCTTGCACCGCCGTTACGCCGGGCATTTTTGCGCCAAAGCCGGGCAGACGCAAGGGCAGGTTGCACGGCGTCAGGCCGCTTTATCCTGCCGCGCCACGATCACGATACCCGCCAGGATGATCACCGCGACGCCGAGGATGGTTTGCGCGCTCATCGCTTCGTCAAACAGCAGCGCGCCAAAGATTGCGGCCCAGATGATCTGCGAATACTGCATCGGTGCCACGACGATTCCGGGCGCGCGGCGATAGGCGGAGATGATCGCGAGATAGCCCGCGAAGCTGACGGTCGCCATCAGCGCGGTCAGCGCCAGATCGCCGAACGGCATTGGTGTGTAAACGAACGGCAGCACCAGCGCGGCCACCAAGAGTTGCAGCATCAGCGGATAGAGGATCATGACGACAGTCCGCTCCTGCGTGCCGCTGACGCGGATGATCACATAGTTCCCCGCCCCTACCACCGCACCGGCAAGGGCAGCTGCATGGCCCCATTGCAGGGTCGCTCGCCCGGGGTCCAGCGCCACGATGACGCCGACCAGCCCCGCAAGGACCGCCATGCCGCGCGGCAGGTCGATCCTTTCCCCCAGCAGCACCGCCGACAGAAAGGTCACGAAGATCGGCATGGTGAAGAAGATCGCATAGGCCTGCGCCAGCGGCAGGGTGGCGAAGGCATAGGTGCCGAAGATGCCGTTCACCAGAACCACGATGCAGCGCAGCGCCATCAGCCGGGGCTGCACTGGCCGTAGCGGCGCGGCGGTTGGATCGGCCATCGCCAGGCCCGCGATCAGTGGTACCGACATAAGACCCGCGAAGAAAATGATCTGGAACGGATTGTAGCTGCTGCCAAGCGCCTTGATGGTGATATCGGAGGCGGCAAACAGACCCATCGCCAGCAGCCCCAGCAAAGCGCCGATCAGGTTGGACTGCTTGGGCATTGCGCGGCGCTCCTCTGGTTTTGAAGGGGGTTCGCCGCGCCTTTGGGTCAGAGACTGGCGTCCAGCGCCGCGATCACCGCGTCGCCCATCTGGCTGGTGGTGACGGGCACGCCACCCTCCGGCCCCATCAGGTCAGCGGTGCGTATGCCATCGGCCAGCACCTTTTCCACCGCCTTTTCGACCCGCGTCGCCTCATCCCCCATTGCAAACGAATAGCGCAGCGCCATGGCGAACGACAGGATGCAGGCGATCGGGTTGGCCTTTCCCGTGCCCGCGATATCGGGGGCGGAACCGTGCACGGGTTCATACAGCGCCTTCGGGCGACCATTGGCCATCGGCAGGCCAAGGCTGGCCGAGGGCAGCATGCCGAGCGATCCGGTCAGCATCGCGGCCATGTCGGACAAAAGGTCGCCGAACAGGTTGTCGGTGACGATCACATCGAACTGTTTGGGCCAGCGGCAGAGCTGCATCGCACCGGCGTCGGCGTACATGTGCGACAGGGCGACATCGGGGTATTCCTTGTCGTGGATTTCCTGCACCACCTCGCGCCACAGGATGCCGCTTTCCATCACATTGGCCTTCTCCATCGAGCAGACCTTGTTGCTGCGCTTGCGCGCAAGTTCGAACGCGCTGCGGGCGACGCGGGCAATCTCGGATTCCGTGTAGCGCTGGGTGTTGATGCCAACACGCTCGTTGCCTTCGGTGAAAATGCCGCGCGGTTCGCCGAAATAGACGCCGGAGGTGAGTTCGCGGACGATGACGATATCAAGGCCCGCGACGACCTCTTTCTTGAGCGACGAGAAATCGGCCAGCGCATCAAAGCACTGGGCGGGCCGCAGGTTGGAAAACAGGTCCATCTCCTTGCGCAGGCGCAAGAGGCCGCGTTCGGGTTTGACGCTGAAATCCAGCTTGTCGTACTTCGGGCCGCCGACCGCACCCAGAAGCACTGCGTCCACCGCTTGTGCCTTGGCCATCGTCGCATCGGTCAGCGGCGTGCCATGCGCGTCATAGGCGCAGCCGCCGACCAGGTCTTCGGACACATCGAAGGTGACGCCGCGTTTGGCACCCATCCAGCCGATGATCTTTTTCACCTCGGCCATGACTTCCGGGCCGATGCCGTCGCCGGCGAGGATGAGAAGGGATGGGTTGGCCACGGGCGTGCTCCTGCAATTCTGACGGTGTTCGCCTAGCCGCTTGGGCCGTGGCGGTCAAGCTTGGAAGGCTTAATCGGCGAAGGCGGCGGCCAGAGCGTCCCACACCCGGCGCAGGCGGGGGGATTGGCGCAAGGTGGGGGCGGCGGTCAGCCAGACCGGCAGGCTGGGCAAGGTAATGAGGCCGTCGATCCGTTCCAGCGCGGGGTCTGGATCGCCGATCCGGCGCAGCATCGCCCCGATGCCACAGCCCGCGCGGATCAGTTCAATGTAGGCCAGTGGGTCATCGCAGCGCAGGGGAAAGAAACTGCGCGTCACCGGAAACCCCAACGCGGCCATCACCTTGATGATCTGGTCGGACCGGTCCAGCCCGATGAAATCCAGCTGCATCAGGGCGTCGATCGTGGTGGGTGTGCCTGCGCGGCCCAGATAGGTTTTCGCGCCATAAAGGCCCAGAGGCAGGTCCGTCAGATGCCGGGCGACTAGGTCAAGCTGGGTGGGGCGATACATGCGCAGGGCGATGTCAGCTTCGCCGAACAACAGGTTCTCGGTGGTGTCCGAAGGCACAAGGTCGATCTGGATACCCGGCTCCTCGGCCCTGAGTGCCGAAAGGATCGGCGGCAGAATGGTGTTGGAGACGACACGGCTGGCGGTGATGCGGACGGTGCCTGCCATCCCGGTGGCGCGGCCTGCGGCGGTCAGCGCAAGGTCAGCCGCCGCCGTCCGCATTGTGCGGGCAGCAGGCATCAGGGCAAGGCCTGCATCGGTTGGCAAAAGACCCTTGGCGATGCGGGTAAACAAAGCCAAGCCCAGCGCCGCCTCAGCCTCACGAATATGGCGGCCAAGGGTGGGTTGGCTGATCCCGGTGGTGCGGGCGGCGGCGGACAACGACCCCGCCTCGGCCACGGCAAGGAAGGATCGGATCAGGGACCAGTCGAGCTTTTCCATTCATAAATGAATAGTCTATCCACCATTTCATGCAATTCCTTATTGGCCTTGAATGCCAGATAAGATGCGGAAAGGAGAGTTGATCATGGCAAAGACAGCACTGGTTCTGGGCGCATCTGGCGGGTTTGGCGGGCAGGTCGCTTTGGCCCTGCAAGGGGCTGGCTGGACGGTGAACCGCTACAAGCGCGGCACCAACATGACAGCGGCAGCGCGTGGGGCACAGTTGATCGTGAACGGGCTGAACCCGCCCGGCTATCACAACTGGGAAAAGCTGATCCCCGAGATCACGGCCCAGGTCATCGCGGCGGGGCGGGCCAGCGGCGCCACGGTTCTGGTACCGGGCAACGTCTATCCCTATGGCAAGGAACCGGGGCCGTGGGGGCCTGACACCCCGCACCGGCCGAACAGTCGCAAAGGGCGCATCCGCGCGACGATGGAGGCCAGCTACCGGCAGGCCGCTGAACATGGCGGGCCACGGACCATCCTGTTGCGCGGCGGGGATTTCCTGCTGCCGGAGGCGCCACAGATGCTGATGAACCGGATGATCCTGTCCAAGGTCGGTAAGGGCAAGATCACCGCGATGGGGCCTTCGGATGTGCTGCATGCCTATGCCTATCTGCCCGATATGGCGCGGGCAGCGGTTGGGCTGGTGGACCTGGGCACGGCGCTGCCAGCCTATGCCGACATCCCCTTTGCGGGCCATGCTTTCACGATCAACGATCTGGCGGCGCGAGTGGCGCGGCTGACCGGCCGGCCGATGAAGGTCACGCATTTCCCGCTGTGGTTCTTTACCTTGGTCAGCCCGTTCTGGGAACTGGCGCGCGAGCTGCGCGAGATGCTGTATCTGAACAGCTTTCCGCATCAGATGGACCCTGCAACCCTGCGCCACTGGCTGCCCGACTACCGCGACACCCCGCTGGACGAGGTGATTGCGGCGCATCTGCTGGCGCTTGGGCCTCAGGGCAGTGCGATGTCCACCCAGACAGGGCGGTGACGCGAGGCGGCGGCCAGATCGGCGGCAAGCGGGTCAGTATCTGGCGGCCACAGCACGCCCGCATCGCTGACATTTAGCCCGGCCGAGGGCAGAACTACGTCCAGCCGCAGTCCGCCAATCGCATCATAAAGGGCTGTATCCATTGCGGGATCGCCGGACTGGGTTGCCTCCAACCGGCCATGGCTGCCTTTGGGGCTAACGTCTTGCAGGGCCGGATCACGAAAGAGCGCGGCAATGCCTTCGCGCCGTCCGTCGCCATCATTGGGGTCAAGGTTGGCATCGCCCAGCAGCACGAAGGGGCCGTCGGGCGGCGGCATCGGCAGCGCTCCCTCCAGCAGCAGCCGCCAGAAGGCCGCCTCGTCATGGTTGCGCTTGCCGTTCCGATCCTCCGGCCCGTCAAAGACCGGGGGCGTGGCGTGCCAGGCCAAAAGGTGCAGCGGGCCGGCGTCGGTGACGATGGGAACATCCCAAAAGCCGGTTGTGGCAAGGCGCTGCACGGCGGCAAGATCGGGGGGGTCTTCGGTCAGGGTGCCGGGCAGATCTTTCCACAGGAAGGCCGAGAAATCGCGCGCCGCATCGGAATCAATTGGCAGGCGCGACAGCACCGCCATCCCGCCCTGCCCCGAGAACAGCCCGAAGCCCTGCGCATCTCGGGGGTCGCCGATGCTGCCGTTGCGGTCAATGTCAAAGCCGGTCTGCAGGCCGGTGTTGGGGCGCAGGGCAAAACGGTGCGGGTAGGGCGCACCCGCCGAAGCCAGCTTGTCCGCCAGCAGCGAAAGCGCCACCTGACCGCGATCATAATCCACCGCCGTCAGCAGCAGCACATCTGCGTCAAGCGCCACCAGCACCCGCACCAAAGCGGCGATCTGCGGCTTTTCGCCCTTTGCCAGATCCTGCACCAAAAGCCCCGGACCGGTGCGATCCAGATCGACGTTGTAGGTGGCCACGCGCAAAGGCTCGGCCAT
>NZ_JANMET010000083.1:0-3909 GCF_031377265.1 Tabrizicola sp.
GCCGACCGCGCAATCATTCCCACGCTGATCATGCTGCGCCGCTTGTTGTTGACCGCGTGGCTTGGCAGCCGCGCCGACAGTGACACAGCCGCGGCGCTGGGTGGACCGGGGTTCACCGCAGGCACCGTGACGCTGGCCGACACGTTTCTGACCACCGGCCTTCCCGATTTTGCGGCGTAGGCCCGAACCGCCGCCCAAAGCTTCATCACCACGCCGCTTCTCGCGCCGCCACCCGCGTTCGGGGCGTTGAGCGGGTGCCGCCTTCCGTGCTAGTGTTGCCAAATGCGCAGCCCCGTCTGCGACCGCCGCGCCACTATCCTGTGGCCCGGCCCCGAAAACCGGTCAGCCTTGATGCGCGCACTCGTCGTGTTTTGTCACCCCCGCCCCGACAGCTTTACCGCGGCAGTGCGTGATGTTGTCACCACAAGACTTTTCGCCGCAGGTGCCGAAGTGCGTCTCAGCGACCTCTACGCCAAGGGGTTTCAGCCGGTGCTGACCGGCCCCGAATGGCAGGAATACCTCGATTGCTCGCGCAACACCGATTGCGTCGCGTCCGAGGTGGATGACCTGCGCTGGTGCGACACGCTGATCTTTGTCTATCCGACGTGGTGGTACGGCCTGCCAGCCATGCTGAAGGGTTGGCTGGACCGGGTGCTGCTGCCCGACGTGGCCTTCCACATGCCGGATGCGCAAAATCGCACCATTCGCCCCGGTCTACGCCACATCACCCGGCTGGGCATCTTTACCACCTGTGGCGCAAGCCGTTGGTTGACCGCGCTGGTCGGCGCGCCGGGCAAGCGGACGTTGACGCGCGGCGTGGGCTTGCTGTGCAAACCCGGCAAACGCAGTGCCTTTGCCGCGCACTATCTGATGGACAGTTCCACCCCGCAAAGCCGTGCCCGGCATCTGGCCCGCGTTGCTGCAAAGATGGACAGGCTGATTGGCCGACCGCCCCTGCCGGCCCGAAATCCGCAAGCCGTGTCGGCGCAATAGTCAGGTCTTCAGCAACAACCACAGCGCCAGCGCCGTCATCGCCACCCCGGCCAGCACCAGAACCGGCGGGTAAGACCCGTGCAAGGCAATCTCCCACAGGATGACCCAGGCTGGCACCAGATAGGTATACGCCATGACCTTTGCCGCAGGCAGCCGCAGCGTCGCGTATTGCAGCAGCACAAAGGTCATCGCACTGGCCGCCACTGCCACATAAACCAGCGTGATCCACACGATGTCAGGCAGCGCCGCCCAATCCGTGGCCACAATCGCGGGCCACGCCCACAGCGTCAGCAGAACCGTTCCCGCCACCATCATCCCGAAGGTGAACACGATTGCAGGCTCGCCCCGGTTCAACTTGCGCACCAGCGGTGCATAGGCCGCATGCGCCACGCAACCCCAGAAATAGGTCACCTCGCCGGTGCCGATGCGCAACCGCAAAAGCGCGGCAAGATCCGCGCGAAAGATCACCCAAAGCGCGCCCACCGCGCCGATGCCCAAGGCCAGCGCCATCCGTCCGGTCAGCCGCTGGCGCAGCATCAGCCAGCCAAAGCCCGCCGCCATCACCGGCGTCAAAGTAAACACCGCGGCGGTCGAAACCGGTGCGGCGGTGCGCAGACCCTCGAACATCAGCACGAAATACGTGGCCAGCAACGCCCCCAACACGCCATACCGCCAGGGTGAGGCAAAGGCACTGCGCGGCAGCCCGGTGGTCGCCAGCGCCGCCACGCCGACCAGCACCCCGGCAATCGCAAAGCGCAGTGCCGACAGCGCGGCGGGGTCCACAAACGGCGTGGCCAGCGCGCCCAGCGAGAACGATCCCGCCACCAGTGCCGAAAACGCCAGCATCGCCAGATGCCCGCGATGCGCCTCGGAAAGACCAGCGGTCAACTGCAAAGCGGCCAGTCTTTTGCGGCGTCCTTCAGGTGGCTCAGAAACGCCTGCACTTTGCGCGTCCGGTGCAGATCGACATGGGTGACGATCCGAAGCGGGGCCTCCCATTCCGGGCGCGGCGGTAGAATCTCCACCAGGTCGGGCGATCCGGCCGCACGAAACGCCGACATGAACCCGATTCCCGCGCCCATTCGCACCGCGGCCTCAAGGGCTGCCACTTCACTTGACGCATAGGTGATCTGCTCGGGCCGGACCACGGCGCGCAGCCAGCGGTGAAACGGTGCCCGCGTTGCCTCGTTGTCGCTGCAGACAAAGCGGTGGCCGTCAAACTCCGCCTCCGAGGCGGGTGCGCCGTGCGCTGCGACATACGACTTCGATGCGAATAGCCCGGTGCTGATGCGCGCCAGCGGTTGCACCACGTTGTCCGGCTCCTCCGGTCCGGCCCCGGCGCGGATCGCCACATGCGCCTCGCCGTAATCCAGCCGGAACACCCGCATGTCGGTCAGGAACCGCAGTTGCACCCCCGGCCACTTTTGCTGAAACGACACCAACACCGGCGTCAACAGATCAGCCACCCCAGAGATCGAGGTGACCACCAACTCCCCCGATACCGTCTCGCCCTGACCCTTGATCCGCGACGAAAGATGCGCGAACTGCTCCTCTGTGGTCTGCGCCACGGCCAACAGATCACGCCCCGCCTCGGTCGCGGTGTAGCCGCGCGCATGGCGTTGGAACAGCTTTGACCCCAGCCGTTTCTCCAGCGCGTCGATGTGGCGGATTACCGTCGCATGATGCACCCCCAGCACATCCGCCGCGCCTGAAACGGTTCCCATGCGGGCCACCTGATACGCAGTTCGAATTTCGTCCCAGTTTTCCATCGCAGTCCCCGATAGTATTTTCTGTGCGCTGGCGCACATCAGCAAATCTATCCGCAGGATGGTTGCCGGATGCAAGGGCAGATCATCGCAGGCGAGGCGCCATCACGTCGCTGACCCGGTTCCCCTGAACGAAGGGATCGGTTCCGGCAATGGCGCACTGCACTTGGTTGCTGCGGCGAACCGCTGGCTTGCAGCCCGCAGCGCTTGACTTGACGCCGCATCAGGCGTATCGCCCGCGACAATTCCCCGGAGGCACACGCTTCCGGTCCCTGGGCCTTATGCCGGGATCGCCACCTGTCAGCGCGTTGCGCCCACAGGTGTCGCCATGCATTTGTCTTGGGAAAACCCCTGCCGGTCCCCATATCCGGTGCCGCGTAACCGAAGGAGAGTGCCATGTTCGAAAGCCTGTCAGAACGCCTTGGCAGCGTCTTCGACCGCCTGACCAAGCAGGGTGCCCTGTCCGAAGCCGATGTGATCACCGCCCTGCGCGAAGTGCGCGTGGCGCTGCTGGAGGCTGACGTCTCGCTCCCCGTCGCGCGCGAGTTCATCAAGCGCGTGCAGGACAAGGCCACCGGGGCCGCCGTGACCAAATCCATCACCCCCGGCCAGATGGTGGTGAAGATCGTCCATGACGAACTGATCCACGTCCTTGCCGGTGACGGCCCTGCCGATGCGCTGAAGATCGACAACCCGCCTGCGACGATCCTGATGGTCGGCCTGCAAGGCTCGGGCAAGACCACGACCACGGCCAAGCTGGCCAAGCGGTTGAAGGAAAAGCAGGGCAAGCGCGTCCTGTTGGCCTCGCTCGACACCAACCGCCCTGCGGCGATGGAGCAATTGCAGATCCTCGCGGCGCAGGTTGGCGTCGACTCGCTTCCGATCGTGAAAGGCGAGTCCGCCGTCCAGATCGCCAAACGCGCCAAGACTCAGGCCGCGATGGGCGGCTATGACGTGCTGATCCTCGATACCGCTGGCCGCCTGCACATCGACGAAGTCCTGATGGACGAGATCCAGTCCGTCCGCGACATCGCCCAGCCGCGTGAGACGCTTCTGGTCGTCGACGGGCTGACCGGTCAGGACGCCGTCAACGTCGCCACCGAGTTTGACGGCAAGGTCGGGATCTCCGGCGTTGTCCTCACCCGGATGG
>NZ_JANMET010000108.1:0-1826 GCF_031377265.1 Tabrizicola sp.
GCCTGCGTCATCGACCTGAGGGTAGAGATGTTCATCAGTTCGTCAAATTCCGTACCTTCGGCCTGCGCCAGAAGTCGGTTCAGATGCGCGGTCTTCAGCACCTGCCCCTTGGCCAGCGTAAAGCCCGACGCCTCCGCCACCTCGCGCAGGCTGTCCAGCTTCATCACCGACGGCTCTTCATGCACCCGAAACAGCAAGGGCCGCTTCAGCCGGATCAGCTCTTCCGCCGCCGCCACATTGGCCGCGATCATGAACTCTTCGATCAGCTTGTGCGCGTCCAGCCGGTCGCGGAACGCAACCGACGTCACATGGCCATCCGCATCCAGAATGATCTTGCGTTCGGGCAGGTCAAGGTCCAGCGGCTGGCGCAGCACACGTGCCTTGTCCAGCGCGGCATAGGCTGCATAAAGCGGGCGCAAGACGCGCTCCAGCAATGGTCCTGTCGCGTCGTCCGGGCGGCCATCGACCGCCGCCTGCACCTGCGCGTAATGCAGCGATCCCGCCGACCGCATGATCCCGCGCACGAAGCGGTGGCTGATCTTGTGGCCCTCGGCATCAAAGCGCATCCGCACCGCAAGGCAGGCGCGGTCGACATGTTCGTGCAAGCTGCACAGATCGCCCGACAGCACATCCGGCAGCATCGGCACCACGCGGTCGGGGAAATAGGTCGAATTGCCGCGTTTGCGCGCCTCGCGGTCCAGCGTCGAATTCGGCGTCACATAATGCGCCACATCGGCGATGGCGACCCAGATCACATGCCCGCCGGGATTGCCCGGCTCACTATCGGCTTCGGCATAGACCGCATCGTCGCGGTCGCGCGCATCCACCGGGTCAATCGTCACAAGGGGAATGTCGCGCAGATTGACCCGGCCCTTGTCGGTGGCCGGCTTGGCTGCATCGGCCTCGGCGATCACCGCATCGGGGAACTGGTCGGGAATGCCGTGCTGATGGATCGCGATCAGGCTGACGGCACGCGGGCCGGAGGGATCGCCCAGCCGCGCCACGATGCGCGCCTGCGGCAGGCCAAGTTTGCGGTTGCCCACCGCCTCGGCCTCCACCAACTCACCGTCGCGGGCCTCCATCGTCATGTCGCGCGATACGCGCCATTCCTTGTCGGCGCCCTTGTCGATCGGCACGATGCGGCCACCCTCGGCCGTATCGCGGAACACCCCCAGCAGCTTCAGCGGGTTCGACCCGATGCGCCGGATCAGCCGCGCCTCATACTGATATTCGTCCAGATCAACCTTGCTCAACCGCGCCAGAATCCGGTCGCCCGCCGCAAGCGCAGGGTCGCCCTTCTGCGGGATGATCAGAATGCGGATCGTCTCATCCGCACCATCTTCCAAGGGCTTGGCAAACAGATCGCCCGCACTATCCGGTGCCGTCACCATCAGCACCGCCACCGGTGGCAACGCGCCCGCCTCCCGGAACCGCCGCGCGGTCTTTTCCACCACGCCTTCGGCCTCCAGTTCTTTCAGCATGCGCTTCAGGTCGATCCGCGCATCCCCCTTGATGCCAAAGGCCTTGGCGATATCGCGCTTGGCCGACAGGCCGGGGTTCTGTTTGATCCAGACCTGGATCTGTTCTTTTGTGGGCAATGGGTTCATTCCCTGCCCCTAGCACGGGATGCGGCCAAAGCCTACCCTTCCGGCATCGGTTCGGGTGGCTGCTTCTTGCGCACAATGAGATCGTAGTTCAGCGCAAACAACTCCAGCGCCCGCGCCACCCCGTCCCCGGCCAAAGGCACCGTCACCCAACCGCTGTCGGGCAGAAAGTGATGCGGCTCGGCCCGCCCCGCCGCCACCAGTTCGTGGCGCAGCCTGGTC
>NZ_JANMET010000112.1:0-9400 GCF_031377265.1 Tabrizicola sp.
GGGGGGGGGTGGGGCCATGGTGGTTGGGGGTGTGGGGACGGGAGTTGGGGCTTGGGGCTCGTGTGAAGACTTGGGGCTCGCGTGAAGACTTGGGGCTCGCGTGAAGAATTAACTCTGAGTCTGGCAGCCATCTTGCTATTCTTTCGCAGCAAGAGCAGCAGGACCATGTGATGACCGACGAGCTTCCCCAGACCAAGGCTGCACGGGTCGATTGGGTGATCCGCGCGCCCGATAACGCGGAGATGCGCCGCCGCTATGACATCTGGGCGAATGCCTATGACAGCGATGTAGGTGCGGTGGAGGATTACCTTGCGCCGATGGAGGTTGCAAAGGTTGTCGGGCAGGTCCTGGAGCGGTCTGCGCGGATTTTGGATGCCGGGGCGGGGACGGGGCTTTTGGGTCAGGCGTTGAAAGACAGTGGCTTTCATAACATTGTCGCGGTCGATTATTCGGACCAGATGTTGGAGATTGCACGAGGGAAGGCGATCTATACCGAACTGCACATCTGCGATCTGAACAACGCAACCGCGTTTGCTCCCGCGTCCTTCGATGCGGTCGTGACTTGCGGGACAACCTCGCAGATGCCCTCTGCCAGCTTGCGCGAATTTGCCCGGCTTTTGCGACCCGGGGGCAGCATCGTCTTTGCCGTCCTCCCCGAAGCTTGGGAAAGCTGCGGCTGGGCCGTCATCATGAAGGAGCTGGAGGCGGCACATCGCCTGACGCTGGGCAGTCGAGGCGTCCCTTTCCAGATGATGCCGACCACCGAACCAGACTTCATGTGCGAAATCTGGGTGCTGAAGGCGACCTGAGCAGGTTGGCGCGCGTCCATGGCAAATCATGCGTCCGGGACAGGGGAAAATCGGCGGGCGGCGGGTTCGCTGCTGTTTCTCCGAGGGCCGACTGCGGGTGCCGGGGTTACGCGCGCCGGGGTTACGCCTCGCTCAACGCGACCTTCATGTCCTTGACCAGATAGATCACCTCGCCATCCGCCTCGACCCGGCCATCGGCGACGCCCATGGTCAGCCGCCGGGTGGTCAGCGCTTTGGTGAAATCAACGTGGTAGGTCAGCTTCTTGCGGTCAGGCCGCACCATCCCGGTCAGCTTTACCTCGCCCACGCCAAGCGCGTAGCCGCGACCCAGCCAACCCCGCCAGCCAAGGTTGAAGCCGGTCAGTTGCCAGAGCCCGTCGAGGCCAAGGCAGCCGGGCATGATCGGATTGCCGGGGAAGTGGCAGGCAAAGAACCACAGGTCGGGCGTGATGTCGAATTCGGCCACCACATGGCCCTTGCCGTGTGCGCCGCGATCTTCCGAGATGTCGGTGATGCGGTCCATCATCAGCATCGGGGGTTCGGGAAGCTGGGCGTTTCCGGGGCCGAACAGCTCGCCCCGGGCGCAGGCAAGCAGCGCCTCCTTGTCGAAATATGTCGGAAAAGACGCCATCCCTTGTGGTCCCCTGCTAGGTGTTTGCATATCCCTAGCACCCGGCGAGGAAGGGTGGCAAGGGTCGGGGCATGCCCTGCCTTGACGTTGCATAAAGCCTGGCTTTGGGTGGCCGCAGCAAGCAGGGGTGATCGATGACGATTCTGGCACGGTTCATTGCGGCAAGTGGCCTTGCCAACCTCGCGGATGGTGTGGCCGTGGTGGCCTGGGCCTGGGTGGCCTCGCTGCTCACGCGCGATGCGTTGCTCATAGCGCTGGTGCCGGTGGCGTTGCGCCTGCCGTGGTTCCTGCTGGCGCTGCCTGCCGGGGTGGTGACAGACCGGGTGGATCGGCGGCGGTTGATCCTGTGGATGGACGCGCTGCGCGGACTGGCCTTTGCGGTGGCGGCACTGGCGCTCTGGCTGGCCATGCCGCTTTCGCCGGCGCCAGCAACGGGACTATCGGCGCCGGGTCTGTTTGCGCTGATCTGCGGCGCGGCGCTGATCGTGGGCGGGGCGGAAGTGTTTCGCGACAATGCCGCACAAACCATGCTGCCGGCGCTGGTCCCACACACTGCGTTGGAACGCGCAAACGGGCGGCTGTGGAGCGTGGAACTGGTGGCCAATTCGCTGATCGGTCCGGCATTCGGCGCGTTCCTGATTGCGTTCGCCCTGCCGCTGCCCTTTGCCCTGAACGCGGCCGCTTATGGCGCAGCGGTCCTGCTGGTGCTGGGTATCAGCGGCAGCTTTCGCCCGGTCCAGACGGCACCGCGCAACTGGCGGGCAGAACTGCGGCAGGGGCTGGCCTTTCTGCGCACAGCGCCGCTGTTGCGCAGTCTGGCCTGGACGACCGGGGCCTGGAACCTGCTGCACCAGATGGTGTTGATCGCCCTTGTGCTGCATGCGCAAGAAAACCTTGGCCTTGGCGCACAGGTCTATGGCCTGGTGCTGGCTGGCGGCGCGATTGGCGGCATACTTGGCAGCCTGATGGGCGAGCGGATCGTGCGCGCCTTGGGCCCGGCCCGCACCACGCAATGGATGCTTGCTACCTCCGCCCCCGCCTTTGCGCTGATGGCCTTGGCACCCGGCGCACTGACCCTGGCACTTGTCTTCGCGGTGTTCGAGTTTTCGGGGCTGACGTGGAACATCGTGTCCGTCAGCACCCGGCAGCGGATGATTCCCGATGCGCTTCTCGGTCGTGTGAACAGTCTGTACCGGCTGCTTGCCTGGGGGATGATGCCGGTGGGCCTGATCCTATCGGGCCTGATCGTGCGCCTCACGGAAGGGCCGTTGCCGCGCGATGTGGCCCTGACGCTGCCGTTCTGGGCGGCGGCGCTGGGCGCTGTTGCACTGACTGCGGCGGCATGGCGTGCGCTGGGTCGGGGCTTTGCCGATGGCTGAGCGGCGCCCGATACCGATTTTCAATTGAAAAAAGCCTGTCGCGCACCCTATATAGGAACCAGTGCAGGAAAGACGGGCGGCAATGACAGTCATCGACGCGGATCGCGGGGCGGAATGGTTGCGCAACGGCGGGCTTCGTCCGACGCGCCAGCGGCTGACACTGGCCACCTTGCTGGTCGGCGACGGCGAAAACCGCCATGTCACTGCCGAAAGCCTGCACCTGTCCGCAAGCCAGTCAGACGAAAAGGTCAGCCTTGCCACCGTTTACAACACGCTGCGGGCTTTCTGCGAGGCTGGACTGATGAACGAGGTCGTGGTTGACGGCTCGAAAAGCTATTTCGACACCCGGACCGATGACCACCCGCATTTCTACTGGGAAGACAGCCACAGTCTGACCGACGCGCCGAATGACCAGTTGCAGATCGCGGGCCTGCCGCAAGCCCCCGAGGGGATGGAGATCGCCCGTGTCGACGTGGTGATCCGGCTGCGGCGCGCCTGATAGCCTTTAGGGCTGCTCTTGGGAAAAATACTCAAGAAATCCTGAGCTGATCCGGGCTATGCCCGGTCGGCGAGGCAAAAGACCAGCGGCGGAACGCTGCTCCGTTTGAAAACCGTCAGGCGGCGCGGCGCGCGTCGGCCCAGCCCAGAAGTCGCCGGCTCTTCTCGTCCCACAGATGCAGGCGTGCGTTCACCAGGCTTTGGCGGATCGTCATCCGTTGTGCCTGTGCCAGCGGCGGGAAGTCGCGCAGCACTTCGGGCAGCCGGTAGAACGGCAGGCGGCTTTGCAAGTGATGCACGTGATGCATGCCAAGATTGGCCGTCATCCATTGCAGCGGCTGTGGCAGCACGTAATGCGACGACCCGTGCAGGGCCGCGTCATGCAGCGACCAGTCGGTTTCGTGATCCCACTGGGTGGCCTCGAACTGGTGCTGGACGTAGAACAGCCAGACCCCGATGGTGGCGCCGATCAGCACCGAAGGTAGCCAGATTGCAAAGATCGCGGCAAAGCCACCCATGAACCACAGCGCCACAAACACCGCCAGCAGGCAGACGTTGGTGGCCATCGCCGATACCCAGTAGCTTAGCCCTGCTGTCATCAGCCCCACCGGCAGCCGGTTGTTGAGCACGAACAGCCAGGCTGGCCCAAGGCCGAACATCACCGCCGGATTGCGGTACAGTCGATAGCCGAACCGCCCCCAGGGGCTGCGGGCGCGATATTCCGCGACGGTCAGTGTCACCACATCACCGATGCCGCGCCGGTCAAGGTTGCCAGCGCTGGAGTGGTGCACCGAGTGCAACCTGCGCCAGACATCATAGGGTGTCAGCGTCAGGCACCCCAAGGCGCGGCCGACCCAGTCATTCATCGCCCGGCTGGCGAAAAACGCGTTGTGTCCGCAATCATGCTGAATGGCGAACAGCCGCACCAGGAACGCCCCGATCGGCAAAGACAGCGCCAGCGACGCCAGCCAGTGCCACTGCAGCGCCACCAAGGCCAGCGCCCAAAACGCGAAGTAGGCCAGCAGGGTCACCCCAAGCTCCCACAAACTGCGGTTCCACGACGGATCGCGATAGCGTGCAAGAATTGCCACCCAATCACGGGCTGCCCGGGGTTCAGACCCTTGGGCGGAAGTCGAAGTGTCGGGGATCAAGGGTGCGCCTTTCCGTTGCGTGCCGCACCCTAGACTGTATTGCGCAGGCCGCAAAGCCCTCTCTGCCTGTGACGTATGGTCCGGGGTCGGAACGGTTGCTTCGGGTTGCGCCGCAGTCACGGCGGGCCGATGGGTGGCGTGCACCGGTACCCCGGGTCAGAACCATTGCCCCGGTTCCATCAGCCCAAGGTCCATCAGTTGCTGGCTGTGCCAGTTGAACGCGACGGAGTTGTGCCAACGGAACGTGGGAATGGAAAACAGCGATCCGGGGTTGGTGCGCAGCGCTTTGGCGGTGCGGAACGAACAGACAGCCGCTGTCAGGTTGTTGTGCCAGGCGCAGGCGTAGGTATTCATTTCTTCGTCAGACAGGGTGAAGTCGGGGTGCAGCCGCAACCCCTTTTTTGCGCGAAACAGTGAAATCCGGTCGATCTTGCGGCGTGGCCAGGGGATGTGTTCTTCGAACCGCCAACGCAGGCCGCCAAAGAAATCAAGCTGGCGATCCTTGGTTTGCCAGCCCTTGGCGGCGTCCTCCCTGGCCAGCGCGTAATAGCCTGACCGGTCCAGCCATGCGTCGTCCAAGGCCACCGCATTGCTGTTGCGACCAAGATCGCCGGCATAAAGATCCACCACATAGGTCAACATCGCATCCCGACGCTCTTCTGTGTGGAAGGTCAGCATTTCGCGCACCGACCGGGTCTCGCAGAACGGAAAGAACAGGAATTCGGTGTTGTAGCAGTAGTGAATCCAGACGCCCGCAAGCGCATCGATGAACTGGTTCACCGCATTCGACAGGGCGGCTTCGGCAAATACATCATGGGTGACGACATGCACATTGTGTTCCATCTCATCGCCAAGGCTTATGCCTTCGGGGATCAGCAGCACCACATCGCGAAAGCCGATCTTGAACTGGTGGCGCAGGGATGCGTCCAGCTCCACCTCGTCTTCGGCCATCATCAGACACAGCGGCCCGGTGGCCAGCGCCGGCCCGGCCTGTTCCAGAAGTCTGGCAATCGACGAATAGCGCATGACGGTCCCGGGTTGTCGGCCAATTGTGCAGGTCGCGGTTGCAACCGCTGCCAGACTCGGTCAAGCGCGCGGCCATTGCAAGGGGCGCGCAGTTGCGCAACCGGGTGGTTTCACGCTAAAAGCGCACCTCCCGGAGCAAGCCTGCCGGAATGGACCCAATGACCGACACCAAGAAGCTGTTCATCAAGACCTATGGCTGCCAGATGAACGTCTATGACAGCGAGCGCATGGCCGAAGCCCTGGGCACCAAAGGCTATGTGCCGACCGACACCGTCGAAGACGCCGACATGGTCTTGCTGAACACCCGCCACATCCGCGAAAAGGCGGATGAAAAGCTGTATTCCGATCTTGGCCGCCTGCGAAAGCTGAAACTGACGCGGCCGGACCTCAAGGTTGGCGTTGCCGGCTGCGTGGCCCAGGCCGAGGGCGCCGAGATTCTGCGCCGCGCGCCGGTGGTTGATCTGGTGGTCGGGCCGCAGAGCTATCATCGGCTGCCAGAGATGGTGGAGGCCAAGGGTCGCGTCATCGACACCGAATTTCCGGCGGAAGACAAGTTCGACCATTTGCCAGAACGCCTGTCCCCACGCGGGCCAGTGGCGTTTCTGACGGTGCAGGAAGGCTGCGACAAGTTCTGCGCCTTTTGCGTGGTGCCCTATACCCGCGGGGCCGAAGTCAGCCGCCCGGTTGACCGATTGCTGGCCGAAGCGCGCAATCTGGTGGCGCGTGGGGTGCGTGAAATCACCCTCTTGGGCCAGAACGTGAATGCCTATCACGGCGCAGGCGAGGGCGGGGCCTGGACCCTGTCGCGCCTGATCCGCGAGATGGCCGCGATCCCGGAATTGGCCCGGCTGCGCTATACCACCAGCCACCCGAACGACATGGATGACGACCTGATCGCCGCCCATGCCGAGGTGCCGCAACTGATGCCCTATCTGCACCTGCCAGTGCAGTCAGGGTCAGACCGCATCCTGAAAGCGATGAACCGCAAGCATTCGGCGGAACATTACCTGCGGCTGATCGAGCGTATCCGGGCGGCCCAGCCCGACATCCTGTTCAGCTCGGACTTCATCGTGGGCTTTCCGGGCGAGACCGATCAGGATTTCGAAGATACGCTGGCATTGATCCGGTCGGTGGGCTACGGGGCTGCCTATTCCTTCAAATACTCCGCGCGTCCGGGAACGCCAGCAGCCGAAAAGCCGGCTGTGCCGACCGAGGTGGCCGACGAAAGGCTGCACCGTTTGCAGGCGCTGCTCACCTTGCAGCAGCGCGCCGTGCAAGAGGCGATGGTGGGGCGCGAGGTTACTGTCCTGTATGAGAAAGCCGGAAGGATGCCGGGCCAGATGGTCGGCAAATCCGAACATCTCCACGCGGTGCATGTGCAGGATGAAACCGGCCGAATCGGCGAGTTGGCGCGGGTGCGCGTATTAGCTTCATCGACCAACTCTTTGGCCGCAGTACGAAGTTCGGACCTGACGTGAGCCCTGACAAGTGTTGCAGAATAGCCCCTTAAGGCACAAAAGCGCCAAGTTTTCTGGCCTAATCCGGCTAAGAGAACCAAATTACTGCATCTCATCGCCCTAGAAAGGGTTTAATTGTTGGCAAGATTTCACGTCTGGCCACAGTTGCCGGTTCGTAATGAGGGAGATTGGGTTGTGCTAAGGGTTTCATACGTGCTGCGGCAGGCGATCGCGTCGGTCGCTGCCGTCTTGTTGCTTGTCATCGGGTCGGCTGCGCACGCGCAGGATGGCCAGGTCACAGGTCAAATCGAGTGGGGCGTCTGGGTTGACCCTGATGGTTGCATGCACTGGTGGGCCGACGGCGGAACCGAGGGCTACATGGTGCCGCGCCGCGATGCCAAGACTGGCAAGCCGGTCTGCCTGAAACAGACCAGCTGCCTGACCGAGAGCACCGACGCGATGTTCGCCACCGCCAGCGCATCCTTGACCGGCACCGGCAGGTCCCGTCTGGAGAAGTTCTTCCGTCAGGCCGGATCGTTTTCCTACATGATCAGCGGCCATACCGACAGCCGGGGGGCCGACACCTACAACTTGGATTTGTCGCAGCGCCGCGCAAAGACCGTGGCGGATGTCGCCCGATCAGTAGGTGCGGTGGTCGACAGCGAGGCGGGCCTTGGCGAAAGCCAGCCGGTAGCCTCGAACGCGACGGCCAGCGGCATGGCGAAGAACCGCCGTGTCGAAATCCTCTGCAAGAAGTGGTGAATGCGATGATCCTTGCAGAGAGCAAATTCGTTTGGACGGTCGGGGTGGCGAAGTTTGGCCTTGGCTTGACCGTCGCACTTGGGCTGAGCGGCTGCGCCTACACCGAAGGCGGTGGCTATGAAGGTACGCAAGAGTATAGCGGGCCGGATTCGGTGATTGCCACCGGCCAGGATCAGGGCACGGACGAGGGCACGCTGGTCGATGGTAAGGCTGCAATCGCCTATGATCCGGACGGCTGCCAGGTCTGGATCATCGACGATGGCATCGAGGGCTATTCATCGCCGCGCTTTGACCCAAGGACTGGCTTGCCGGTATGTGATGGCAAATACCCGCCAGGCACGGTGATCGGCGTCTATGAAACGGACAGCGCACCGTTCAAGGACCGCGTTTCCGGCCCTGGCCAGAAATTCGTCGTCAAATAAACAGCGGGCCGTTGGCCACAAATACAGCAAAAGGCCCCGGCTAAAGCCGGGGCCTTTTGCCTTGTTTCGGGCGTGGCGTCACAAAACTTGCGTCTTTCTGCACAAGAGTTTGTGTCGGACCCGATCTGTGCTTGCCAGATGGCGTGTCCGAGATCAGACTTTACTGACTGGATCTTAGCAAAAGGAGCGCCCTTTGGGCATCAGCGCGCTGACCCCCCCGACCGCCGAGGACATTGTGGAAACGGTCCTCGAATTTCCTGACAACCGATTGTTGATCGACCTTTGCGGTGAATTTGACCGCAATCTGGCACAGATCGAACATCAGATGGGGGTGCATATCCTCAGACGCGGCAACCGGCTTGCAGTGATCGGCGACAGAAGTGCGCGCGATCAGGCCGCAGCGGTGATGCGTTCGCTCTACGCCAGGCTCGAAACAGGGCGAACCGTCGCCGCTGGCGACATTGACGGCGCGATGCGCATGGGCCGTCCGGTTGGCGATACCGCCCCCGGCGAGCAGATCGAGTTGTTCAACACCGGGATGGAGTTGCGCACCCGCAAAAAGCCGATCGAGCCGCGGACCGAGGCGCAGAAGACCTATGTCGCCAATCTGTTCGCGAATGAAATGGGCTTTGGCATCGGGCCAGCGGGTACCGGCAAGACCTATCTGGCGGTCGCGGTCGGGGTGACGATGTTCATCTCGGGCGCGGTGGAGAAGATCATCCTTAGCCGACCGGCGGTGGAGGCGGGCGAGCGGCTGGGCTTTCTGCCCGGCGACATGAAGGAGAAAGTCGATCCTTACATGCAGCCCTTGTATGACGCGCTGAATGACTTCTTGCCGGCCAAGCAGGTGCAAAAACTGCTGGAGGAGAAGCGGATCGAGATCGCGCCGCTTGCCTTCATGCGGGGCCGGACACTGGCCAACGCTTTCGTGGTGCTGGACGAGGCGCAGAATGCCACCGCGATGCAGATGAAGATGTTCCTGACCCGTCTGGGCGAGGGCAGCCGGATGGTGATCACCGGTGACCGCACACAGATCGACCTGCCGCGCGGCGTGCCAAGCGGCTTGCAGGAGGCCGAGCGCATTCTGAAAGGCGTGCGGGGTGTGACGTTCAACTACTTTACCTCGAAGGATGTTGTGCGTCACCCGCTGGTGGCGCGGATCATCGAGGCCTATGAGGCCGACGAGGCCCCGACCGGCTGACGGTTGCTTTTTTGGCGGAGCGCCGGGCGGCGCAAGACCTGTCTCCCGGCGCGCGGGACTTCGC
>NZ_JANMET010000119.1:0-6848 GCF_031377265.1 Tabrizicola sp.
AGCGTCAGACCACTCGATCACGCCACGCAGTCATTCGGCCCTTGCCTATTGCCCGAGTCCAGCGACAGCGTCTCCCGCAAACATCAATGCTTGATCTCACGTGAGGATGTCCAAAGCATGACCGGAAAGCTCGAACGCCGATCCACGTGCATCGCGCAGATCGGTTCCACCAAGGTTGTCGACTGATCCGACTCCTATTCCAAAGCGCGTTGGCAGCGCTTGTTTGTCGGCTTTCAGTCTGGCCGAGATCAGAGCAACTGCGCGCAGGTAAAATGCTGGACTCAAGACCAGCTGCCACCCGTCCCCGCGATATCGGGTGAACTTTGTGTTCTCGCCTGTGTACTCGCTCAGGAATTTTGCCGTTGCCGCAATATTTTCCATCGTCGCCTCAAGCTTGAGACGCGAGGCCTTGCTCGATCCGATAAGATCACCTGTAAGGACAGCATAGAGGAGTTCCATGTGCAGAGCATAGAGCTTGCACGCGAATATGCAAGTTAAAAAGCTTGCACTTTATAAATCAAGTTTTTTAGCTTGCACACAGGTAAGCAACCCCTCAGACTTGCCTACATGAACCCCAGTTCCAGCTTTGCCTCATCCGACATCATGTCCATTCCCCACGGCGGATCGAAGGTCATGTGCACATCGACATGCTTGACCCCGGCCAAAGGTTCCACCGCGTCTGCCACCCATCCCGGCATTTCGCCCGCGACAGGGCAGCCGGGCGCGGTCAGCGTCATGGTGATGTCGACAGCGTTCTCTGGGCCGATCTCGATGGTATAGACCAGACCCAGATCATAGATGTTCACTGGGATTTCCGGGTCAAAGACCGTGCGGCAGGCCTCGACCACCTGCTCGTAAAGCGGGTGGTCCGTGGTGGACGGCTTGATCAGCGGCGCGCCTTCGATCTGGTCCGGCATGGAGGTCATGGCTGGGGTTTCCTGCAATCGCCCGAGTTGTTGAGCAATTATATAGGGATTACCCCGCCATTGGTCCAGAGGCCTCGCAAAGTCGCTTAGAACGGAATTTCGTCATCCATGTCGGACCGCCCGCCCGCAGGCGCGCCCCCGCCAGAAGTGCCCCCCGACGTGCCGCCCGAATAGCCGCCGCGGCCGCCAGATGCCGGGGCCTGTCCGCCGCCCTGACCGCCGCCAAACTCGTCATAGCCGCCGCGATCGTCATAACCGCCACCGGCGCTGGCACCGCCCGATCCGCCGTCGCGCCCACCCAGCAGGGTCAATTCACCCCGGAACTGGCGCAGCACGATTTCGGTCGTATAGCGGTCGGCACCAGACTGGTCCTGCCATTTGCGGGTTTCCAGCTGCCCCTCGATATAAACCGTGGAGCCTTTCTTCAGATATTGCTCGGCAATCTTGCCCAAGGGTTCGTTGAAGATCGCCACCGAATGCCATTCGGTGCGTTCCTTGCGCTCGCCCGTGGCCTTGTCGCGCCAGTTTTCCGAGGTGGCGATCCGCAGGTTCACCACCTTGCCGCCGTTCGGAAAGCTGCGCACCTCCGGGTCGCGGCCCAGATTGCCGACGATGATGACCTTGTTGACCGATCCCGCCATGATGCTCTCCCTGATTCCGTTCGGGGGCAGCATTGCCGCCCTATGGTTAATGATCGGTATAGACAGGCCGGTCGCACGCTGCAACTCGCCTTGACGCTGGACCGTGGGGCCGGCACTGCGGCAAAGCACCGGCGAAACGCCGCCGAAGCGGTTGGGTGGGGTAGGGAATGCCCAACGATTCACGGCTGGAAAAGTGCCGCCAATCCCGTATAGTCACCGCTGGTGTCGGGATGGGTCGGGACATGCTTCGGTTTGCAATCATATCTGCCCTGGTTTTGGCAGCAGCACTGCTTGCGCCTGCAAAGCCAGTCCTTGCCGAAGGTCTTGACCTGACCAGTTCAACCAAATCCCGCACCGCGATCTTCAAGTCGCAAGGCAAGCTGCTGGAAGGCAAGCTGGCCAAGCAATACAGCGGCTCGGTCCGGTTGACGCCGAAGGCCAAAAAGGGTGCGGTCGCGGACGAAGGTCTGCCGACCTACGGCGGCAGCTACAAGGGCGAGTATCTTGAGGTGGCGCGCGCGCTGGCACGCAAGCACGGGGTGCCCGAAGACCTGTTTTTGCGGCTGGTGCAACAGGAAAGCGGCTGGAACCCCGGCGCCTTGTCGATCAAGGGCGCGCGCGGGCTGGCCCAGCTTATGCCCGACACCGCGGTGGCGCTTGGCGTCGACATCAACGATCCGGAACAGAATCTGGAAGGCGGCGCGCGCTATCTGCGCATGATGTTCGACAAATTCGGCAGCTGGAAGCTGGCGCTCGCCGCCTATAACGCCGGGCCGGGCGCGGTCGAGGAACATGACGGCGTGCCACCGTTTGATGAGACGAAGAACTACGTGCTGGCCATCCTCGGCTGATCTCGCTTGCGCCCGTCAGACTGAGACGCGCTCGCCCAACTCCACCACCCGATCGCGTGGCAAGTGATAAAAGTCCGATGGGTCGGCGGCAAGCCGTGACAACATCGCATAAATCCGGTCGAGTAAGCGTTTCACCCCAAACGGGCCAGACACAATCGGACGTCGACGCCCGAGGAAAAAGCTGGAGCGCATTACGTCGAACTTTAGCCCGGCCTTGCGCGCATGCGTCATCGCCCGCGAGACATTGGGCGTCTCCATAAAGCCAAATCGCAGCGTAATGCGCCCGAAACGCGCATTCAGCGCCTCATAGCTTGCCCGCTCCTCCGGCTCCGCGGTCGGGGTGCGCAGGGTCTCGATGGTCAGGATCACGTTCATCTCATGCAAAACCCGGTTGTGCTTGAGATTGTGCAGCAGGGCCGAAGGCACCACATCGGGATCGGGGCTCAGAAAGAACGCCGTTCCGGGCACGATGTGCGCCGATGTCTTGGCCATCGATTTCACAAAGCCGGGCAGCGGCACATGCTGGCGCAGCGCGCGGGTCAGAACGCTTTGCGTGCCGCGCCACCAGGCCCACATGATCACGCCTACCAGCAACGCAATCGCCAGCGGCACATAGCCGCCGTCAGCAACCTTCGTCAGGTTCGAGGCAAGAAAAACCGCCTCCAGCGCAAAGATCGGCCCGGTGACCAGCACGGCAACCGGCCATGACAAAATCTTGGATTCGATGAGGTAAAGACAGGCGAGCGTCGTGGTAACCAGCATCGTGCCGGTCACCGCAATCCCGTAAGCCGAGGCAAGCGCTGCCGAAGTCTTGAAGCTCATCACCAGCCACAGCACCCCGAACAGCAAGATCCAGTTGATCGCCCCGATGTAGATCTGCCCGCTTTGGTTGGCCGAGGTGTGGCGGATGGCCAGCCGTGGCAGCAAGCCCAGCTGTATCGCCGCCCGCCCCATGGAAAACGCGCCCGAGATCACCGCCTGCGCCGCAATCACCGTGGCCGCAGTGGCCAGCAGCACCAGAAACGGCAGCATCGCCTGCGGTGCCATCGCAAAGAACGGGTTGCGCAGGGTTTCGGGGTGCGTCAGCACCAGCGCGCCCTGGCCCAGATAGTTCAGCACCAGTGCCGGAAACACCAAAACGATCCACGCGGTGATGATCGGCTTGCGCCCGAAATGGCCAAGATCGGCATACAGCGCCTCGGCCCCCGTTACCGCCAGAAACACCGCGCCAAGCACGGCAAAGGCGATCATCTGGTTGTGCAAAAGGAATGTCAGACCCCAAACCGGATTGAACGCCCGCAGAACCTCTGGGGCAGCAATCGTGTGCCAGATGCCCAGTCCGGCAAGCACCAGAAACCAAAGTACGGTGATCGGGCCAAAGGTTCCTGCAATCGTCGCTGTCCCCTGCCGTTGGATCATGAACAAAGCGAAAAGAATGCCCATGGTTACCGGCACGACCAAGGTTTTCAGGGCGGGCACTACCAGCTCGGCGCCCTCCACGGCAGACAGCACTGAAATCGCCGGAGTGATGATCGCATCGCCGAAAAACAGCGCTGCGCCGATGATCGCTAGCGTCAGGATCGGAACTGACCGGCGACCAACTGCCAGTCGTACCTTGGTATAAAGCGCCAGCACCCCGCCTTCGCCACGGTTGTCGACGCGCAACAGAAAGCTCACGTATTTGACTGACACGATCAGGATCAGTGTCCAGATCAACAGCGACAGCAGGCCCAGCACATCGGCCTGCCCGACGGCGCCACCTTGGCTGACCGAGGTCAGCGCCTCGCGGAATGCATAGATCGGGCTGGTCCCGATGTCGCCGTAGACCACGCCGACGGCCCCGATCACCAGCGCTGCAAACGGCTGTGGTGCCGGCTGCTCGACCGGCTCTTCGGTTTCGTCGCGCAGATAGTCCGCGATATCCAGCTCGGCTTCATCAAGCTGGTCAAACGGTGGTCTGTCCGTGCTTTTCGGGATCGGCGAATTAGGTTCTATCATGCTTTACCGGGGGCGCGGAAACCGGCAGACACCGGTTTCGGTGGGCTTGGGCAACCAAGCCATGGCAGGGGCGCGCGTCTGCTCCATAGGGTTACCGCAAGGCTGCGAACAAGCCACTCCCTACACCCGTTTGGGGGCACCCGGAAAGCTGATTGAACATGCCGGTCATGCAATACTGCCATGACCCTTCCAGGATCAAGCGCTACTCTGCCGCCATTTTGATGACCGGCTCCATCTTGGCCAGAATATCCAGCGACAGGTGGCACTTGATGTTATGCCCGCCCTCCAGCACTTGCACGGGAGGCATTTCGCGGTCGCACAACCCATCCGGTACCTGAGATTTCCAGCGGCAGCGCGTCTGGAACGGGCAGCCGGGCGGCGGGTTCATTGCCGACGGAATGTCGCCGTCCAGCACGATGCGTTTACGGATCACCTTGGTGTCGGCAATCGGAACCGCTGACAGCAGCGCCTCGGTATAGGGGTGGTAGGGCGGTTGGAACACCTGATCGGTGGTGCCCATTTCCACCACATGGCCCAGATACATCACCATCACCCGGTCAGCGAGGTAGCGCACGATCGACAGGTCATGGCTGATGAACAACAGTGTCGTCTTGTTTTCGCGCTGGATGTCCATCAACAGGTCGGTGACGGCGGCCTGAACGCTGACGTCAAGCGCGGACACCGGCTCATCCGCCACCACCACCTTCGCGCCGCCCGCAAAGGCCCGCGCGATGCCGACGCGCTGCTTTTGCCCGCCCGACAGTTGCCGTGGCATCCGTTCGGCAAAGGCACGCGGCAGTTTCACCAGATCCATCAGCTCCAGCATCCGCGCGTGACGTTCCGCGTCTGATTTGCCGAAGTGAAAGATTTCCAGCGCCCGGATGATCTGGCGCCCCACCGTCATCGACGGGTTCAGCGTGTCGAACGGGTTCTGGAATACCATCTGCACCGAACTGACCATATCGGTATTGCGCTGCTGGATCGGCGTCGATTGCACGTTTTCGTCAAACAGCAGGATCGAGCCGGAGGTTGCCGTTTCCAGCCCCATCAACACCTTGGCGAAGGTTGACTTGCCACAACCGCTCTCGCCCACGATGGCCAGAGTTTCGCCCTCGCGGGCCTCGAAGCTCAGCGTCTCGTTGGCCTTCACGACTTTCTTCAAGCCGCCACCAAACGCCCCGGAAGAAACCGAGTAATATTTCTTCAGATCCTCCATCTTCAGCACGACCTTGCCGATGGCGGCCTTTTCCTTCACCGCACGCTTGGCGGGCGGGGCGTTCCAGTCGATCTCTTGCCACTTCACGCAGCGGCTTTCATGCCGATCGCTGTCCGGGACCTGCGACATCGGTACATCAGCGGCATTGCAGCGCCCGTCCTGAAAGTAATCGCAGCGCGGGCCAAAGTTGCAGCCTTTCGGTCGTTCGTGGGGCAGGGGGAAGTTACCTGGAATCGAGATCAGCGGCCGCGAATTCTTGTCCGCCCCCGGCAGCGGAATCGAGCGGAACAGCGCCTGGGTATAGGGGTGGCGCATTTCGTTGAAAACTTCGGTCACCGCCCCGGTTTCCACCGCCTCGCCGGAATACATCACGCAGATCCGGTCGCAGACATCCATCACCAGACCGAGGTTGTGGCTGATGAACAGCATCGAGGTGCCGTATTTCTCGCCCAGATCCTTCACCAGATCGACGATCCCGGCCTCCACCGTCACGTCAAGCGCGGTGGTGGGTTCGTCGAGGATCAGGAGCGCGGGCTTCGACATCAGCGCCATCGCAATCACGATGCGCTGCTGCTGGCCGCCCGAAAGCTGGTGCGGATAGGCGTTGATGATACGGTCGGGGTCGGGCAGGCGCACGTCGGCGACGATCTGGCGGGCCAAAGCCCAGGCCTCGTCTTTTGACATGCCTTGATGGATCATCGGCACTTCGGCCAGCTGCGCGCCGATCTTCATCGCCGGGTTCAGCGACGCCATCGGTTCCTGGTAGATCATCGCGATTTCCGACCCGCGGATATGGCGCAGCTCGTCGTCGCCCATATGGGTCAGATCGCGGCCCTTGAACTTGATCGAGCCGGCAACGATGCGACCGTTCTTGCCAAGATCGCGCATCACCGCCAGCGCCACTGTCGACTTGCCGCAACCGCTCTCGCCGACCAGCCCCATCGCTTCGCCCGCCATCACGGTGCAGGAAAAATCCATCACCGCCGGGATTTCGCGCAGGCGGGTGAAGAACGAGATCGACAGATGGTCAATCTCGAGAATCGGTTTGGATGGGTCCCAGGCGGTATCGGATGCGGTGTTCATGGCAGCCTCGCTTTTGCTCGGGGGGCGGGACCGGGGGTTTCACACCCCCGGACCCCCGTGGGATATTTGGGGAAGAGGAAGTCCATCAGTCTTTCAGACTTTCTTCGCGCAGGCCGTCGGCCAGAAGGTTCAG
>NZ_JANMET010000123.1:0-17179 GCF_031377265.1 Tabrizicola sp.
GCCACGCGGCCTTTACGTCGATGCGGTCACGCGGTGCGAATGTCACCGATATTGTGGTGCTGGTGGTGGCGGCTGACGACGCGGTGATGCCGCAGACGATTGAGGCACTTGCGCATGCGAAAGCGGCGAAAGTGCCGATGATCGTGGCGATCAACAAGATCGACAAGCACGGCGCCGATCCGCAGAAGGTGCGGACCGGCCTGTTGCAGCACGAGGTGGTGGTCGAAGCCATGTCGGGTGATGTGCAGGACGTGGAAGTGTCGGCCAAGACCGGCAAGGGTCTGGATCAGCTGCTGGAAGCCATCGCGCTGCAGGCGGAAATTCTGGAACTGCGGGCCAACCCGAAGCGTGCGGCCTCTGGCGCGGTGATCGAAGCCAAGCTGGATGTGGGCCGTGGCCCGGTGGCAACGGTTCTGGTGCGCAACGGCACCCTGCGGCGCGGCGACATCTTTGTCGTGGGCGAGCAGTGGGGCAAGGTCCGCATGCTGATCAACGACAAGGGCGAGCGCGTGGATGAGGCCGGGCCTTCGGTTCCGGTCGAGGTGCTGGGTCTGAACGGCACGCCGCATGCCGGCGATACGCTGGACGTGGTGGAAACCGAAGCGCAGGCGCGCGAGATTGCGACCTACCGCGAGAAAGCCGCCAAGGACAAACGCGCTGCTGCCGGGGCTGCAACGACGCTGGAACAGCTGATGGCGAAAGCCAAGGCCGACCAGTCGGTGTCGGAGCTGCCAATTCTGGTGAAGGCGGATGTGCAGGGGTCGGCCGAAGCCATTGTTCAGGCAATGGAAAAGATCGGCAACGACGAGGTGCGCGTGCGCGTGCTGCATTCGGGCGTGGGTGCTATCACCGATACCGATGTGGGGCTGGCCGAGGCCAGCGGCGCGCCGATCATCGGCTTCAACGTGCGGGCCAATGCCAGCGCGCGGCAGTCGGCGCATCAAAAGGGGGTCGAGATTCGCTATTACTCGATCATCTATGATCTGGTGGATGATATCAAAGCCGCTGCCTCGGGCCTGTTGAAGGCCGAAGTGCGCGAAACCTTCATCGGTTATGCGACGATCAAGGAAGTGTTCAAGGTTACCGGAATCGGCCAAGTGGCGGGTTGCCTTGTGACCGAAGGTGTGGCGCGCCGGTCTGCGGGCGTGCGGTTGCTGCGCGATAGTGTGGTGATCCACGAGGGCACGCTGAAGACGCTGAAACGCTTCAAGGACGAAGTGAAGGAAGTGCAGTCGGGCCAGGAATGCGGCATGGCGTTCGAGCGGTACGACGACATTCGCCAAGGCGATGTCATCGAGATCTTCGAGCGCGAGGAAGTGCAGCGCACGCTGGCGTGAGCGGGTGCGAATTGATGGAAAAGGCCGGGCACAGCGCCCGGCCTTTTTTGTTGGTTACAGCCAGTCGCGCAGGATCGGGATCAAGGGCAGGTCGGCGGGCGGCATCGGGTAGTCGCGCAACGCAGTGGGCTTCACCCAGGCGAGGGTCTGGCCTTCACGGCCATGCGCGATCCCATCCCATTTGCGGCAGGCGAACAGCGGCATCAGCAGGTGGAAATCGGGGTAGCTGTGGCTGGCGAAGGTCAGCGGCGCGAGGCAGCTTTGCCACGTGTCGATGCCAAGCTCTTCGTGCAGTTCGCGGATCAGGGCGGCTTCGGGCGTTTCACCGGGTTCGACCTTGCCGCCGGGAAATTCCCACAAGCCGGCCATCGACTTGCCCTCCGGGCGCTGGGCGAGGAGGACGCGGCCGTCGGGGTCGATCAGCGCGACGGCAGAGACGAGCACGGTTTTCATCTCGTTGCCTTTGCGGGGCGCGCCGGGGGTTTCACACCCCCGGACCCCCGTGGGATATTTGGGGAAGAGGAAATCAGGAGCGGTAGTCGGCGTTGATCTCGATGTAGCGAGAGGTAAGGTCGCAGGTCCAGACGGAGCGTTTTCCGGTGCCGAGGCCAAGGTCGACGGCGATGACAAGCTCGGGTTGCAGCATGTATGTGGCGCCGTCTTCCTCGCGGTAGTCGGGGCTGCGCCAGCCTTTGGCGGCGACGAGGATGTCGCCGAAGCGGATGGACAGCTTGTCGCGGTCAGCCTCGGCGCCGGATTTGCCGATGGCGGCGACGATGCGGCCCCAGTTCGGATCCTGGCCCGCGATGGCGGTTTTCACCAGGGGGGAGTTGGCGATGGCGAAGGCCACTTTCGCGGCATCGGCATGGCTGGTGGCCCCGGTGACGCGCACCTCGACCAGTTTGGTGGCACCTTCGCCGTCGCGCACGACTTGCAGGGCAAGATCCCGCATCACGCCGTGCAGGGCCGCCTCGAATGCTTTGGCGACGGGGCCTTTCACCTCGGCGGCGGTGGATTGGCCGGTGGCTGCAAGGAGGAGCGTGTCGGAGGTGGAGGTGTCGCTGTCGACGGTGATGGAGTTGAAGGTGGCATCGACGTGGCGGGCGAGCATCTTTTGCAGGGTGGCTGCGGGGATTTTCGCGTCGGTGAACAGGTAGACCAGCATCGTTGCCATATCCGGCGCGATCATGCCGGAGCCTTTCGCGATGCCGGCAATGTGGATCAGGCCGCCGTCGCCCTGCACCGTGGCGGAGGCACCTTTGGGGAAGGTGTCGGTTGTCATCATTGCGTGGGCGGCCATTTCGATCGCGTCTTCGCGCAGGGCGGAGGCCAGATCCGCGACCTTTGCGGTGATGCGGTCGTGCGGCAACGGTTCGCCAATGACCCCGGTGGAGGAGGAGAAGACGCGGCTGGCGGGCAGGGTCAGCGCGGTGGCGACGGCGGTGGTGACGGCGGCCACAGCCTCGTCGCCCACAAGGCCGGTGAAGGCGTTGGAATTGCCGGAGTTCACGATGATTGCCGCCCCGGCCCCGGCAGGCACCTTCATCGCCAGCTTGGCCTGACAATCGCGCACGCAGGCCGAACGGGTGGTGGAGCGGGTGAAGACGCCCGCCATCGTGGTGCCGGGGGCGAGGTGCACCAGCATCACGTCGCGGCGGTTCTGGTAGCGCACGCCCGCCTCTACGGCCGCAAAGGAAACCCCTGCGATGGCGGGCAGTTGTGGAAAGGCGGCGGGCGCGAGAGGCGAGACGGGTTTGGCTTTCTTGGCCAGAACGGGTTCAACCAAGGCTTCTTTCAGCTTGCGCAGCTTTTTCTTCAGGTCCTTGGCTTCGGCTTTCCAGTCGGATTTGGCCATTCCCGTCTCTCCTTGGTTGGGGTCAGTCGATCAGCGCGGTGTTCTTCAGGATCGTCGGATCAATCGTTTCACCGGGGCGGGTGATTGTGGCGGCATCGGTCAGTTCCTTGACCTTTGCCTCGATGGCCTTGTTCTCAAGTTCAGCGGCGAGGTCATCGCGCATGTCGTCCAGAGCGGGGTTTGCGGCGACGCGGGTTTCCTTGACGAGGATCAGGTGAAAGCCGAAATCGCTTTTTACCGGACCTGCCACTTCACCCACCTTGGCGGCGACAACCGCATCTTCGAACGGCTTGACCATCATGCCAAGGCCGAACCACCCCAGATCGCCGCCGTTGGCACCCGAACCGGTATCGGTGGAATTGGCCTTGGCGAGTTCCGCGAAATCTGCGCCACCGGCAAGCTGGGTCTTCAGTTCGTTGGCCTTTTCTTCGCTGTCCACCAGGATGTGGGCCGCGTTGTATTCGGTCATCGCGGGGGCTGCCTTGAAGCGGGCATCGTAGGCCGCCTGCAGCGCTTCATCGGTGACGGCGGTCTGCACGACGTCTTGCAGTGCCACGCCGGACACATAGCCGCGACGGTCGTTGGCAATGTTGGCATTATCGCGGACCGAAAGTTCAGTTACTGATTGCGACAGCGCCTCTTGCTGGACCAGTTGATCAAGAATGCCCTTGAACAGCACGTCGTCCGGCAGGGACTGGTATTCCTGTGGCAGGGTTTCCTTCAGCGCAATCATGTGACCGAGCGTAATGTCGACGCCGTTCACCGTGGCCACAACGGTGGCGGCAGTCTCGCCTTCGGCGGCAACCGGGCCAGCCAGCGCCACGATGAGCGCGGCACCCAGCCAGAAACCTGTCTTTTTCGTCATTTCACCAACTCCTGATCGGGTCGCACGACCGCGCGACGTTGACTATACCGGGGTTCGCCCTTACATCGCGACAGTCGCGTGAGACGGAGCCGACCGGCGTTCTTCTTGGCTCTTCTATGGAAGGCGGTGAGGGCGGGCAAGTCTTCAGCCTCACACGATGATGTCAAATTGTCCGACGGAGAAAACATGCTGGGTCTAGGTGCGCTTGCGCGGAAGATGTTCGGAACGGCGAATGACCGCAAGGTGAAGTCGGTCCGTCCGTTGGTGGCACAGATCAACGCGTTGGAGCCGGAATACATGGCGCTGAGCGATGAAGGCATCATCGCCAAGACGCGGGAATTTCAAAAGCGGGTGCAAGAGGGCGGCGAAAGTCTGGATGACCTGTTGCCGGAAGCGTTTGCCAATTGCCGCGAGGCAGCGCGGCGTGCGCTGGGCCTGCGGCCGTTCGATGTGCAGTTGAAGGGCGGGATTTTCCTGCATCAGGGCAATATATCTGAAATGAAGACCGGCGAGGGCAAGACCCTTGTGGCCACGCTGCCCGCATACTTGAACGCGCTGGCGGGCAAGGGCGTGCATGTCGTGACGGTGAACGACTATCTGGTGAAGCGCGACGCAGCCTGGATGGGCAAGATCTATAGCGCGCTGGGCCTGACCACCGGCGTTGTGGTGCCGTTTCAGGACGATGCGGAAAAGCGCGAGGCGTACCGCGCCGACATCACTTATGCCACCAACAACGAGTTGGGCTTTGACTACCTGCGCGACAACATGAAATCGACGATCGAGGAAATGGCCCAGCGCGGGCATTTCTACGCCATTGTCGACGAGGTGGACTCGATCCTGATCGATGAGGCGCGGACGCCGCTGATCATCTCGGGGCCAAGTCAGGACCGCAGCGATCTGTACCAGAAGGTTGATGCGCTGATCCCCAGCCTGACGGATGAGCATTACAAGGTCGATGAAAAGACCCGCAACGTGACGTTCACCGACGACGGCAATGACGTGCTGGAGGGCCTGCTGAAGGGGGCTGGCATTCTGCCGGCGGACCAGAGCCTGTATGACCCGGAAAGCACCACGATCGTGCACCACGTCAACCAGGCGCTTCGGGCGCACAAGCTGTTCCACAAGGACCAGCAGTACATCGTGCGCGACGGTGAGGTGATGCTGATCGACGAGTTCACCGGGCGGATGATGCGCGGACGCAGGCTTTCCGAAGGGCTGCATCAGGCGATCGAGGCCAAGGAACATGTGCAGATCAAGCCGGAGAACGTGACGCTGGCCAGCGTGACCTTCCAGAACTATTTCCGCCTGTATGAAAAGCTGGCTGGGATGACCGGTACCGCATCGACCGAGGCCGAGGAATTCGCGCAGATCTACGGGCTGGGCGTGGTGGAAGTGCCGACAAACCGACCGGTCCAGCGCACCGACGAACATGATCAGGTCTACCGCACCGCCCGCGAGAAGTTCGAGGGTGTGGTAAAGTCGATCAAAGAGGCCAACGCGAACGGCCAGCCGATTCTGGTGGGCACCACCTCGATCGAGAAGTCGGAGCAATTGTCCGAGCTGTTGACCAAGGAAGGCATTCCGCACAACGTGCTGAACGCCCGCCAGCATGAGCAGGAGGCCAAGATCGTGGCCGACGCGGGCAAGTTCGGCGCGGTGACGATTGCCACCAACATGGCGGGTCGCGGCACTGACATCCAGCTTGGCGGCAACGTCGAGATGAACGTGCTGGAGGCGATTGCCGCCGATCCCGGCCTGCACCCGGATGAAGTGCGCGCGCGGATCGAGGCGGAACATGCCGACGAGAAGGCCAAGGTGATTGGGGCGGGCGGCCTGTTCGTGCTGGCCACCGAACGGCATGAAAGCCGCCGGATTGACAACCAGCTGCGCGGGCGGTCCGGGCGGCAGGGTGACCCTGGCCGGTCGTCGTTCTTCCTGAGCCTGGAGGACGATCTGATGCGGATCTTCGGGTCGGAACGGCTGGACAAGGTTCTGTCGACGCTGGGCATGAAAGAAGGCGAAGCGATCGTGCACCCGTGGGTGAACAAATCGCTGGAAAAGGCGCAGGCCAAGGTGGAAGGCCGCAACTTCGACATCCGCAAGCAATTGCTGAAGTTCGATGACGTGATGAACGATCAGCGCAAGGCGATCTTCAGCCAGCGGCTGGAGATCATGCAGGCCGAGGACGTGTCGGAAATTGCGATGGATATGCGCCATCAGGTGATCGACGATCTGGTCGATCTGCACATGCCGCCGAAATCCTACCCAGATCAATGGGATGCGGCAGGTCTGGCGGCGGGCGTGCGCGAAAAGTTGAGCATGGATCTTCCGGTTGCCAGTTGGGCTGCGGAAGAAGGTGTTGACCAAGACGGTATTCGTGAGCGGATCGCCGAAGCGTCTGACAAGATGATGGAAGAAAAGACCGCTGCCTTCGGTCAGGCGACGATGGAGAACATCGAAAAGCAGGTTCTGCTGCAGGCCATCGACGGCAAGTGGCGTGACCATCTGCTAAGGCTGGAACATCTGCGGTCGGTCGTGGGCTTTCGCGGCTATGCGCAACGCGACCCGCTGAACGAGTACAAGACCGAGAGCTTCCAATTGTTCGAGATTCTGCTGAACTCCCTGCGTCAGCAGGTGACTGAGCAATTGTCGCGCATCCGTCCGCTAACGAAGGACGAACAGGAAACCATGATGCGCCAGATGCTTGCGCAACAACAGCCCGCCGAGCAGCCTGCCGTCGCGGTGACAAAGCCTGCTGAAAAGCCTGCTGTGAAAGTTGCCGCTCCCGCGATGGCCGGAGCGGAGGAGCGGGTGCCACTGGTCGCCGGGTTCGTCGACACGGACCCAACCACTTGGGGCAACCCGGCGCGAAACGACCTTTGCCCATGCGGATCGGGCGAAAAGTTCAAGCATTGCCACGGCCGTCTTGCCTGACAGCTTGCTGAAATGAGGCCGGAAAAGGGCAAAAAGAAGCCATTTTCCGGCCACTTTCGGGACTCGGCGGTTCTTCGCTGGAAACATTCCCCGAAATAGCCATCTGTTCGCCTGCATTCACCACTAGTCAACCAGAGCGCGATTCTTTTCTGGTGGGTGAGATGTACGTAAAGCGTCGGTTTCTGCGGGCTGGAGCGGTATTGGCAGTGGCCTTGGCCGCTGGCCATCTGGTGCAGACCATGCGGCACGGTGGTGCGACGGCGTCTCTCAACTCTGTCACTACGGAACCAGAAATCACCCTGTCGGAAAACACCTCGTCTGCTCCGGCAATGTTGCCGGCATCGGCATCGTTGACCAGCGGCGGTACCGCGGCAATCGGGTTGGTGGACGTAACGGATCTGACGTCTATTGCTGCGCCGATGCCAGAGCGGGACGGGCTGGACTGCAAGGCCAACCTGTCGCTGATCGCCGAGCCGGACGCGATGATTGTTGTCGGCTTGTCGGCACCTTGTAACCGGGGCGAGCGTGTGGTCCTGCGCCATGCGGGACTGAACTTCACCGCGCGCACGTCGGTCGAGGGCGCGCTGATGCTGCGCCTGCCGGCGCTGGAAGCGGATGGCGTCGTCACCGTGTATCTTGCGGCGTCCGAGGTGGTGATAGGTTCGGTTGCTGTGCCCGACATGGCGGCGGTCCGCAGATTTGGCCTGCAGTGGACCAATGATGATGTCTTTGGCCTGCGCATCAACGAGGATTCACGGATCTTCGTAGCTTCGGGCAACGCCACGGATGATCGTGGCGGCAAGAAGGTCATTGCTCTGGGAGATCGGTCGGTTGAGGAACCGATGTTCGCCGAGATTTACACCTATCCGACCACGCCGGTCAGCGACCTTGAGCTGTTGGTCGAAGTAAGTATCACCCCGGAAGTCTGCGGTCAGGATGTGTTCGCAGAATCCATCTTTGCCGACGGTGGAATTGTAACGATTTCGCCCCTGACTGTTCCTATTCCGCAATGCGGTGCGGAGGGCGACATTCTGGTGTTGAAGAATCTTGCGCCTCACATGAAGATCGCCGCTGCAAACTGAGGGTCAGGCGGGAAGCAGATGGGTTTGAAGGCAGGATGCGCGGCGGTTTTCGCCGCGTTTCTTATTACATGGACTGCCGCGGCGCAGGATGTGACCCTTGTCGCCCGTGAGGGTGGCATCGTTCTGACCGGTTCGTTGCAAGGGTTTGACGGCGAGTTTTACCGCATACAGACCTCTTATGGCATGCTGACCGTCGATGGGCAGGGCGTGATTTGCGAAGGCCCGGCTTGCCCCGACCTGATCGCGCCAAAGGCCGTGATCCGGCTGACGGGTGCGCCGGATGCAGGCAAGGCGCTGCTGCCGGGATTGTTCCGCGCCTTTGCGGTGAAGCGGGGTCTGGTGTTTCAGCTTCAGGATGGGCCGGAGTTTGCCGCGCTGATCCTTGATCCTGAAACTGACAAAGTATTGGCCGAAATCAGTTTTGTGCCAGAAGCACCTGATGTCTCTGCCGAAGCCCTGGCTTCGGGTCGGGCGGAATTGGTGGTGGCGGCACGGCCGGAGAAACCGTTTGGTACCCGTGCGCTGGCGTTTGACGCCCTGGTGCCGGTGGTGGCGCCAGACAATCCGACGCCGGAAATCTCTACCGCGGAACTGGCGCAAGTGCTGTCGGGCGAGGTGAAGAACTGGGCCGTGGTCGGTGGGCCAGACATGCCGATCGTGCTGCATGCGCTGCGCCCCGATACCGATTTGCAACGCGCGCTTTCAGACCGCCTGGGCAGCGGGATCGTGGCGGACGTGCTGCACCCGGATCTGGCATCGATGGCCGATGCGGTTGCCAAGGACCCCTGGGCCCTTGCCATCACCGGGCGGGCCGGGGTGGGTGCCGCGCGGGTGCTGCCGCTGACCGACAGTTGTGGGTTTCCGCTGTTGCCATCGGCCTTGGCGGTGAAGGCCGAGGATTACCCGCTGGCGCTGCCGATCTTTCTGCTGACGCCGCCGCGCAGGCTGCCGCTGATGGCGCGGGAGTTTCTGGAGTTTCTGGCCACCCCGGCAGCGCAAGCCGTGGTGGCGCAGGCCGGATATGTTGACAGATCCGCGTCGCGCCAGCCGATGACGGCAGATGGCTTGCGGCTGATCAACGCGATTCAGGGTGCGGGGGACGATATCACGCTGGCCGATCTGAAGCGGCTGGTGAACCTGATGGACGGTGCGGACCGGCTGTCGCTGACGTTCCGGTTTGAGGATGGGTCGTCGACGCTGGATGCGCAGTCACAGGACAATCTGGCCGATCTGGCGCGGCTGATCGCTTCGGGGCAATTCCGTAACGAAGAGATGGTGTTGGCCGGGTTTTCAGACGGGTCTGGGGCAGCGGATGCCAATCTGGCGCTGTCGATCGAGCGGGCGGCACGGGTGGCGCAGGAACTGTCGGTGGTGGCGCCGGATCTGGTGGCCGCTGCCTTACCCCGCGTCGAGGGGTTTGGCGAGGCATTGCCGATGGCCTGCGACGAAACGCCGGCGGGGCGTCACCTGAACCGGCGGGTGGAGTTGTGGCTGGTGCCGCGGTTTACAGATACCCCGCCGAGCGAAAACTGAGCTCGCGCGATTTGCCGATGATCAGGTGATCATGCAGGGTCAGGCCGAGGGCCTGGCACGCCTCGTTGATCTGATGCGTCATCGCAAGATCAGCATCAGACGGCGTGGGGTCGCCCGAGGGGTGGTTATGCACCAGGATGATCGCCGAGGCGTTCAGTTCCAGCGCGCGCTTCACAACCTCGCGCGGGTAGACGGGAACGTGGTCGACGGTGCCGCGGGCCTGTTCTTCATCGGCGATGAGAACATTCTTGCGGTCAAGGAACAGGATGCGGAACTGTTCGGTTTCACGGTGCGCCATGGTGGTGTGGCAATGGTCTAACAGCGCATCCCATGACGACAAGACGGGGCGGTGCATGATGCGGGCGCGCATCATCCGCTGGGCCGCCGCCTCGACGATTTTCAGTTCCAGAACAACGGCTTCGCCAACGCCCTTCACCGTCAACAGCCGCGCGGGGCTGGCGGTGATCACCCGGTTGAAATCACCAAAGCTGTCCAGCAGCAGGCGGGCCAGGGGTTTCACATCCTGACGGGGTATGGCGCGAAACAGGACAAGTTCCAGCATCTCGTAATCCGGCATCGCCTGTGCGCCACCGTCGATGAACCTGTCTCGCAAGCGTTTGCGGTGATCGGCGATGTAAGACGGCAGGCGGCCAGGCAGCGCAGCGCCGTTAGCCTCATCCTCGTCCCCGGCGGGGGCGAACAGGGGCAGGGCAGGTTCTTGCAACGCGCGGGACATGGCGCCAGCTTCGCGCCGCTTGGTGAAGAAAGGGTTAATGACTGCCGCTACCGTTTGCGCGGTCAGCCTTTCATCCCATCCCAGAAGCCCTTGACCTTGGAAAAGAACGAAGAGCCTTCGGGGTTGTTTTCCTCAGACAGCTTTTCAAACTCGCGCAGCAGCTCGCGTTGGCGGGCGGTCAGGTTGACCGGGGTCTCGACGGCCAACTCGATCACCATGTCGCCCAGACCGGCGCCGCGCAGGGCTGGCATGCCCTTGGAGCGCAGCCGCATCTGCTTGCCGGTTTGCGAGCCTGCGGGCACCTTTACCCGGGCTTTGCCGCCGTCGATGGTGGGCACCTCAACCTCCCCACCCAAGGCGGCGGAGGGCATCGAGATTGGCACCCGGCAGAACAGGTGGATGGTGTCGCGCTGGAACAGGGCGTGGTCCTTCACCTCGATGAAGATGTAGAGATCGCCGTTCGGGCCGCCGCGCAGACCGGCCTCGCCTTCACCGGCAAGGCGGATGCGCGTGCCGGTTTCAACCCCTTGCGGGATGTTGACGGATAGCGAGCGTTCTTTTTCTACCCGGCCCTGACCACCGCAGGTCCGGCACGGGTTCTTGATGATCTGGCCCATGCCGTTGCACTGCGGGCAGGTCCGTTCGACGGTGAAGAAACCCTGCTGCGCGCGGACCTTGCCCATGCCGGAGCAGGTCGGGCAGGTGACAGGTTCGGCGCCACCTTCGGCCCCGGACCCGTGGCAGACCTCGCATTGCACCGAAGTCGGCACCGCGATGGTTTTCTGGACACCCGCGTAAGCCTCTTCCAGCGAGACGCGGAGATTGTAGCGCAGGTCGGAGCCACGTTGCGCGCGCGAGCGGCCGCCACTGCCGCCACGGCCACCCATGAAATCGCCAAACAGGTCTTCGAACACGTCCGAGAAGGCCGAGGCGAAATCGCCCTGCCCGTAGCCCGCATTGGTGCGCGGCCCGCCGCCCATGCCACCTTCGAAGGCTGCGTGACCATAGCGGTCGTATGCGGCCTTGCGGTCTGGGTCTTTCAGAACTTCGTAAGCCTCGTTCAAATCCTTGAACTGGGCCTCGGCATTGGGATTGTCGGCGTTGCTGTCGGGATGAAGCTCTTTCGCCTTCTTGCGATAGGCTTTCTTCAGCTCCTCCGCCGAAGCCCCTTTTGTGGCGCCGAGCACGTCATAGAAATCGCGTTTTGCCACGGCAAAACCCCCTGCTCATAACCGGGAAGGGGCGGTCTGTCGCCAGACCGCCCCCCGAGCCGGTTCTTGCGGCGTCACTTCCGCTTGTTGTTGCCCAGATCTTCGAAGTCAGCATCGACGATATCGTCATCGTCCACCGGACGCGGTTCGTCATCGCTGCTGCCGCCTTCGGATTGGCTGGACTTGTAGATCGCTTCGCCAAGCTTCATCGCCGCTTCGGTCAGGTTCTGGATGGCCGAGCGGATCTTGCCGGTATCCTCGGCCTTGAGTGCCTCTTCCAGCGGAACCATGGCAAACTCGATGGCTTCGACAGTCGACGGATCGACCTTGTCGCCATGGTCAGCCAAGGATTTTTTGGTAGAGTGCAGCAGGCTTTCGCCCTGATTGCGGGTTTCCACCAGCTCGCGGCGTTCCTTGTCGGCCTCGGCGTTGGCTTCGGCGTCCTTGACCATCTTGTCGATCTCTTCGTCCGACAAGCCGCCGGAGGCCTGGATCGTGATCGCCTGTTCCTTGTTGGTGCCCTTGTCCTTGGCTTTCACCGACACGATGCCGTTGGCATCGATGTCGAAGGTCACCTCGATCTGGGGCACACCGCGCGGGGCGGGCGGGATCTGTTCCAGGTTGAACTGGCCGAGCATCTTGTTGTCGGCGGCCATTTCACGTTCGCCCTGGAAGCAGCGGATGGTCACGGCGTTCTGGTTGTCTTCGGCGGTGGAGAAGACCTGGCTTTTCTTGGTCGGGATCGTGGTGTTGCGGTCGATCAGGCGGGTGAACACGCCGCCAAGGGTTTCGATGCCGAGGCTGAGCGGCGTCACGTCGAGCAACACCACATCCTTGACGTCACCTTGCAGAACGCCGGCCTGAATGGCGGCACCGAGGGCAACGACTTCGTCCGGGTTCACGCCCTTGTGGGGTTCCTTGCCGAAGTATTTGGTCACTTCTTCAAGGACGCGGGGCATCCGGGTCATGCCGCCGACCAGAACCACTTCGTCGATGTCATCCTTGGACAGACCGGCATCTTTCAGCGCGGCCTGGCAGGGTTTGATCGACCGTTTGATCAGGTCTTCGACCAGGTTTTCCAGCTTGGCGCGGGTCAGCTTCATCACCATATGTAGCGGCTGGCCGGTGTTACGGTCCATGCTGATGAATGGCTGGTTGATCTCGGTCTGGCTGGAGGAGGACAGTTCGATCTTGGCCTTTTCGGCCGCTTCCTTCAGACGCTGTAGCGCCATCTTGTCGTTGCTGAGATCGACGCCGTGTTCCTTTTTGAACTCATCCGCCAGATAGTTGACGATGCGCATGTCGAAGTCTTCGCCGCCAAGGAAGGTGTCGCCGTTGGTGGATTTCACCTCGAACAACCCGTCGTCGATTTCCAGGATGGTGATGTCGAAGGTACCGCCGCCAAGGTCATAGACCGCGATCGTCTTGGTCTCTTTCTTGTCGAGGCCGTAGGCCAGTGCGGCCGCCGTCGGTTCGTTGATGATCCGCAGCACCTCAAGACCGGCGATCTTGCCTGCGTCCTTGGTGGCTTGACGCTGGGCGTCGTTGAAGTAGGCGGGCACCGTGATGACGGCCTGGGTGACGGTTTCGCCAAGGTAGCTTTCGGCGGTTTCCTTCATCTTTTGCAGGATGAATGCGGAAACCTGGCTGGGCGAATACTTTTCGCCGCGCACTTCGACCCAGGCGTCGCCGTTGCCGCCGTTGACGATCTTGTAGGGCATGTTCTTCTGATCTTTGACGATCACCGGATCGTCAAAGCGGCGGCCAATCAGGCGCTTGACCGCGAAGATGGTGTTGGAAGCGTTGGTGACAGCCTGCCGCTTGGCGGCCTGTCCGACCAGACGCTCGGATTCCGTGAAGCCGACGATTGACGGCGTGGTGCGTGCGCCTTCCGAGTTCTCGATGACGCGGGGTTGCGCGCCATCCATGATGGCGACGCAGGAGTTGGTGGTTCCGAGGTCAATACCGATGACTTTGGCCATGTGTGTATCCCTTTTCTTCAGGCGATGATCCTGGCTGGGACCCTTGGTCTTCGGCATCCCGGCCGCGGCGTGGAGATGGACAGATCAGACGAACTGTCCCTTTGCTGGCCGTATATAGGCAGGCGTGACTGAGCCTGCAACGGTCCGTGGACCGAGAATGGCCTGAATTCTGGAAGAAGTCGGTTCGAAAGCTGCGAATACGCCATCACAGGGATCAGCGACCCTTGCCCCAGCTGGCTGACGCGTATTGCCGGGTGAAGAATTCGGCCATCAGGCCGATCATCATGCAGGTCAGCGCAACGTAGACCGGATATTCGATGGAGGTGTAGCGCGGCCCGTAATTCAGAAAAATAAAGCCGCGACCCTGATCGATGGTGTGAAACAGCGGGTTCCAATCAAACAGATCTCGGGTCGACTGGGTGGTGGTGTTGGCGGCAACCATCTTGCCCGAAGCGATCATGTTGGCACGTTGATAGATGGTCGTCAGAATGATCACCAGCTCAGGCTGCCACGGCTTGGCCGCAAGAAAGATCATGCCGATCCCGATACCCGCGAACCATGACAACAGAAACATCGCCATCATGCCGACAGGGTCATGGATGGTGATCGGCATGAACATCGTGTGGTAGAACAGCAAGATCACGCCGGCAGAAAGGGTCTGCTGATACAGCGAGGACAGCGCCGCGCCGGCGATAGAGATGATCGGGTTCATCGGTGCGTGCATCATCATGGGGGAGGTTGGGCCGTCGGCACCCGAAACCGCGCCGATCGCCTTTATATGGGTCATGAACATGAAGACCCCGGACATCACGTAAAGCAGAAAGTCCCCGCGAATGGCGATTTTGCGCATGCCAAATAGGTTCATAATGATGTACATGATGATGACCATCAACAGCGCCTGAACGATAGACATCAGCATGCCGATCACGGCATTGCCGTGGGATTTGCGCAGATTGCGGATGGCGACGTGAAAGATCAGTTCCAGGATCTCGAACCCGTTTCGGATGCCGGAAGGTTTTCGAGATTGCGTTCGGAACATCTGACATCCCTTGTCTTGTCTGGCAGCTATAGGCCTGAAAATCTTGCCGTTCCGTTAGCGACGCAGCATAAGGGCGGCCAACCGGTTTTTCAATCGCCACCGACTTGGCGCCAGGAGAAGTGATGGATTATGAACTGCTTGTGTCGGTGATACGGCGGCTGGCGCTGGAAGCGGGCGACCGGATCATGGACGTCTATAACGGCCCTGAATTCGAGGTGAAGGCCAAAAGCGATGCCAGCCCGGTGACAGAGGCCGATGAGGCGGCGGATGCGCTGATCTCGGCGGGGTTGCGCGCGGCATTTCCCGATGTGGTTCTGATCACCGAAGAACAAGCCGCGAGCCATGCCCTGCAAGCGCGGACATTTCTGATCGTCGATCCGCTGGACGGCACCAAGGAATTCGTCAAGCGGCGCGGCGATTTCACCGTCAACATTGCCTATGTGGAAAACGGGGTGCCGGTGCGAGGTGTGGTTTATGCCCCGGCGCAGGGACGGCTGTTCTATACGCTGGCTGACGGGCAGGCGGTGGAGGAAACCGGCGCTTTGGAAAAAGACGCCCCCGGCATGATGCGCAAGCTGAACGTGGCGTCACCCGACAACGCGATGCTGCGGGTGGTTGCGTCGAAATCGCACCGTGATGCGGCGACTGATGCCTACATCTCAAAATATGCCGTGGCCGACATGAAAAGCGCGGGCAGCAGTCTGAAATTCTGTCTGGTTGCGACCGGCGAGGCCGATCTTTACCCGCGGCTTGGCCGCACGATGGAATGGGATACAGCCGCCGGGGATGCCGTGCTGCGCGGTGCGGGCGGGCATGTGGTGCGTTTTGATGATCATGCGGCGCTGGTCTATGGCAAGCCCGGTTGGGAGAACCCGTTCTTCATTGCCCACGCGCCAGGGGTGGAGTTGCAGGCATGAGCGTTCTGATCGCCATACCGGCGCGCTATGCCAGCACCCGTTATCCCGGAAAACCTCTGGTCATGCTGCGCGGCCCGGACGGAGAAAAGACCCTGATCCAGCGCAGCTGGGAAGCAGCACAGTCCGCGGCCGGAATTGACCGGGTTGTCGTCGCCACTGACGACAGCCGAATTGCCGACCATGCCACAGCATTTGGGGCGGAGGTGGTGATGACCTCGGTGTCTTGCCAGAACGGCACCGAACGCTGCGCCGAAGTGGCGCGCAAGCTGCCGGGCTACGAGATTGTGGTCAATCTGCAGGGCGATGCACCGCTGACCCCGGCCTGGTTTGTCGAGGACCTGGTCAAGGGCTTGCGCGCCAGCCCGGATGCCGACATTGCCACTCCCGTGCTGCGCTGTGACGGGCGGGCGTTGTCGGGGCTGCTGGCAGACCGGCGTGCGGGCAGGGTTGGGGGCACCACGGCGGTTTTTGGCGCAGGCGGGCGGGCACTATACTTTTCCAAGGAGGTGATTCCGTTTACCGGAAAGACGTTCGACGAGGATGAACCCACACCGGTTTTTCACCATGTCGGCGTTTACGCCTATCGCCCCGCCGGGCTGCGGGCCTATCCGACATGGCCCGCTGGCCCGCTTGAGACACTGGAGGGTCTTGAACAGCTGCGCTTTCTTGAACAGGGCCGTCAGGTGCTTTGCGTCGAGGTAAGTGCGCGTGGGCGCCAGTTCTGGGAGTTGAACAACCCCTCTGACGTACCGGTGATCGAGCAAATGATGGCAACGATGGGCAGTGTGTCTTAATCCACCATTTCCCAGATTTAGGTTAACACATGCGAAAGTTTCCCCGTGCATCATTTGCCGAACGGGTGCAAAGTTGTAAAAACGCTCCTCAGTTGATTGGTTCGGGGCCCTCCACAGCGACTGGCTTTCGAGTTGGCGCGCAGAGAAAAGTGATGTTTGGGGTGGTTGAACGGCGATGAAGATCAAGAAAGTCACCAAGGCGGTGTTCCCGGTAGCGGGCTTGGGCACGCGTTTTTTGCCGGCCACCAAGTCGATCCCGAAAGAGATCATGACGCTGGTTGACCGACCGTTGATTCAATACGCCATCGATGAGGCGCGCGCGGCAGGGATCAAGGAATTCATCTTTGTCACGTCGCGCGGGAAATCGGCGCTGGAGGACTACTTCGACCATTCGCCGGAATTGGAAAGCGCGCTTAGAAAATCTGGCAAGGACGATCTTCTGGAGGTGTTGAAAGACACCAATATGGACAGCGGCGCGATTGCCTATGTGCGGCAAAACCGGCCAATGGGGCTTGGCCATGCGGTGTGGTGCGCGCGGCGCCTGATCGGCAATGAACCCTTCGCGGTGCTTTTGCCCGACGACGTGATTGCGGGGGAGCGCCCCTGCCTGTTGCAAATGGTCGAAGCCTATCAGGAAACCGGCGGCTGCATGGTTGCCGCGATGCAAGTGCCGCCAGGGAAGATTTCCAGTTATGGCGTTCTGGATGTGTCGAAGGAAATGGGCGCGATCGTCAAGGTTCAAGGGATGGTGGAAAAACCTAAGGCAAAGGATGCGCCTTCCAACCTGGCAGTGATCGGCCGCTATATTCTGACGCCGAAGATTCTGACGAACCTGAACCGCATGAAGCAAGGCGTCGGAGGCGAAATTCAGTTGACCGATGCCATTGCCGCCGA
>NZ_JANMET010000139.1:0-9239 GCF_031377265.1 Tabrizicola sp.
CGGGCGGCCACAAGGATGTGGCGATACTCAGCTATGCGGCCAAATATGCCTCCGCCTTTTACGGCCCGTTTCGCGATGCGGTCGGTGCAAGTGGCGCGCTGAAGGGCGACAAGAAGACCTACCAGATGAACCCCGCCAACAGCGACGAGGCGATCCGGCTGGTGGCGCGTGATCTGGCCGAGGGGGCGGATATGGTGATGGTCAAGCCCGGCATGCCGTACCTGGATATCTGCCGCCGGGTGAAGGACACGTTTGGCGCGCCGACCTACGCCTATCAGGTGTCCGGCGAATATGCGATGATCCGCGGCGCCGCACTGAACGGCTGGATCGACGGCGAAAAAGCCATGCTGGAAAGCCTGATGGCCTTCAAGCGCGCGGGTTGCGACGGCATCCTGACCTATTTCGCGCCCGAGGCCGCCCGCTTGTTGCGCGCCGCTCAGTGAAGCTGGCCCTGGACGGTGCTGGCAAGTTCATTCAACGAAAACGGCTTCGGCAGGAAGACCGAGTTCGGGATCCGTGCCTGACCCTCTGACAAGCAGTCTTCGGCATAGCCTGAAACGAAGATCACCCGAACGTTCGGCCGGTCTTCCAGCGCGATGCGAACCCAGGATGGCCCATCCATGCCCGGCATCACCACATCGGTGACAAACACATCCACCTCAAGGCTTGGATCTTCCAGCGTCTTCAGCGCCTGTTCGGCGTTCTCGGCCTCCAGCACCGTGTAGCCGCGCAAACGCAGCGCCCGGCTGGCAAAGGCGCGCACCGGGGCCTCATCCTCCACCAGCAGGACCACGCCTTCGCCCTGCCGCACCAGCGTACGCCTGACCTGCGCAACTGCAACCGCGACCGGTGCCTCAACCATATGCACCGGGAAGTACAGCAGGAACGTAGTTCCCACCCCCGGTTCGGAATCCACGAAAATGAATCCGCCAGACTGTTTGACGATCCCGTAAGCCGTTGAAAGGCCAAGTCCGGTGCCCTCCCCCACGCGCTTGGTGGTGTAGAACGGCTCAAAGATCTTCTGCAGCCGTTCCGGCGGGATGCCGATACCATGATCAACCACCCGGATCAGCGCATAGTCCCCCGATGGTACGGTGGCACGGTCGCGCTTCAGTTCCTCGCTCAGCGTCACCTGTTCGGTCTCGATCCGGATCGCGCCGCCGTCGGGCATCGCGTCGCGCGCGTTCACCACCAGGTTCATCATAACTTGTTCCAACTGCCGTTTGTCAGCGCGGATCGCGCCCAATTGGCCCGCATGGACAAGCTTCAGCCCGATCCGCTCGCCCACCAGCCGGTTCAGCAGATGCGTCAGATCCGACAGCACCTCTTCCACGTCCAGATGTTCGGGCTTCAACGTCTGCTTGCGTGAGAAAGCAAGCAGCTGGCTGACCAGCGCCGCCGCACGGTTGGAGTTCTGGCGGATCTGCTCCAGATCGGCAAAGGCTGAATCCTCGCGCCCGTGCCGTAGCAGCAAAAGATCGCAGTGCCCTGAAATCGCTGTCAGCAGGTTGTTGAAATCATGCGCAATTCCACCGGCAAGCTGGCCGATCGCCTGCATTTTCTGGCTCTGGGCGAATTGCGCCTCAAGCGTCTTCAAGGCGGTCGCGTCATTCAGCACCGCCAGCGCCTCGGGCCGCCCGCCTTCAACCACGCGGCGCAGGGTGACCTGCATGAACTGGTCGTCACTGGCCCGCCGGGCGCGCAGCACTTCCGATCCGCCGGGAAGACGCTCGCTGACCACATCGCCCAGCCAGTCGGACAAAGGCCGCCCCAGCCCCTCGAACAGGTCATGGAACATCGCGTTGCCAAGATCGCCCTGCCAGACCATATCGCGCGCCGCCTTGTTTGCCGCGCGCAACGACCCGTCGGGGCCAAACCGCATCAAGGCAACCGGGACATGCTCAAAATCGGCCAGCACCGCGTCTTGCCCCGGCCTTTCGGGTGACGGCAACAAAAAGATCTCGCGCCGCTCATTCTGCCCCTCGACCTCGGCCAAGATGGCGCGCACCGGGCCATCCGGGCCACTCAGCGTCACTTCCTCACCACTGCGCACCCCGGCATTGGGCAGCACTTCGGCCAGCCGTTTAGGCCGCAAGCCCAGCAGCCGCCGCATTGCATCGTTGGAAAACAGCACAACCCCGGCCTTGTTGACCACCAGCATCGGCAGGCTCAGCAGTTCCGCCCCACGCCCGCCAAAACTGCGTTCCTTGAATTCGTCCATCCGCCAGAAAAAACGATCCCGCCCGATGTTGTGCACCGACAGCCGCAAGGTGCCATGGCGCGACAGCACATCCTCCCGTGCCGCACCTTCGCTGGCAGCACGGCTTTGCAGGCGAAACAGCACGGCCGCAGGTGATGCGATCTGATCCTTCAGCACCTCCAGTACCGCCTCGGCACCCTTGCCAAAGCGCGCTTCGGCAGCGGCATTGGCAAAGACGATCTGCCCGAGCGGGTTTGCTGCCAGACAGGGCGAGGCATCATCCGCCACCAAGTAATACATCTGTTGCAGGTGGGTCCGCTCGCTCCACGCCGCCAGCGCCAGAAGACCACGCCCCGCCAGCACGATCAGCACAAGCACCAGCCCCGCAGCAAGTGCCAGCAGCCTTGGATAGGGATAGCTGATCACAGCCGCCACAATGAGGCAGATGACGCCCACCGCCACGATGTAACCGGCGCGAGCCGACACGAACCGCGCCGCGCCGATCACCGCCTTCAGTTCTCCATCAACCTTCAGCACCAGCTACCCCATGCAGTCCTTGGCTTTTGCCATTGGCTGCGAAATTCCTTAACCGTTGCTTAAGGATGTTTAGAATACCACTGCAGGTTGTGTAGGGTGCTGATCCTTCTGCGTCAACAACGCAAGGTAGAAGCCGTCACCCCCGGAAACCGGTGAAAACGCAGCGTCTTTGACCAGCTGCCAATGCGGATTGCGGCGCAGGAAAGCGGCGATCTGCCCGCCATTCTCGCGCGACAGCAGCGAACAGGTCGCATAGACCAGCGTGCCTTGCGCAGCCACCATCGCCGCCGCGCGCTGCACAACTTCGGCCTGCACCGCAACCAGTGCATCAAGGCGCGCCGCGGTCAGCGCCCACTTGCCCTCCGGATCACGCCGCCAACTGCCCGAGCCGGAGCATGGCACATCGACCAGCACCAGATCGTAGGGTGCTTGCATTTCGGGTGCCGCTGTCAGCGTCACCGTCACTCCGGCCCGGTCGGCGCGCGCGGGCAGATCGGCCATGCGACGCGGCTGGATATCATGGGCAAACAGCGTCATGCGCGCCCGCGCTGCCATCGCCAGCGTCTTGCCACCGCCGCCGGCGCAGTGGTCCAACACCCGCATTCCATCCGCCAGCGGCAAGGCCGCAACCACGGCCTGTGAAGACGCATCCTGCAACTCGACCAACCCGCCCAGATACGCCGACGAGGTTTGCACCTTGCGGGCATTCGCGGTCACCTCCAGCGCTGTCGCGGCCAAGGGGTGCGTCGTTGCGATAATTCCCTCAGCGGCCAATGCGGCAGTCGCCTCTGCAACCGTCGCTTTGCCGAGGTTGACCCGCAGAAACACCGGCGCGCGCTTTTGCAGGGCGGTCAACACGGCTTGCGTTTGCTCTCCAAGGCTCGTCTCTAGCTCCACCATCAGCCAGTCAGGGGCATCCAGCGCCTCAGCCCCAACGGGCACGCGCCGCTGATCAGCATCACTGACTTCGGCAGGCGCATGCCCTTGGCCGGTAAAGATCAGCGCCGGATCGTGGCCCGCTGCCCGCAGTCCCCCAAGGATCAGCCCACGGCCCGTCAAAGCCCCGCCCCACGCCGCAAAAGACCGCTTGCAGCGCAGCGCATCAAACACCAGGTCACGCACCGCCGCCCTGTCGCCCGATCCGGCATAACGGCTGGCCCGGCCCCAGTTGGTCAGTGCTTTTTCCACCGGCTCTCCGGCCAGATACCGGTCCAGCACGCCAATCGCTGCGGCAGCACGGGCGGCAGGTGTCATGCCAGCCTCACTGAAAGGTCAGGCACCGGCGACACAGAGCAGCATGGGATGTTCGTGGTCATCCGCCCTGTTTGCCGGTTTTGTGGACGGCGGCAAGATCAATTCCTGCCCGGACATACCGGATGTCCGAATTCGCGGGGCGGGCTGTGCCCGGACTGGGATGCCCTGTATCAAACCCGCATTCTACTTACGCTTGGCGTTCGCGTCGGCGGGGCAGAAAACCCACGCCAAATCTTTGTTTGCAGCCAGCCCGGCAGGTGAAAGTCCACCCTTGTCGCGCGACTATGCGATGAACTTGGCCATGATCTTCCTGAATTGATCAGCGGCGATGCGTAGTGTGAACTGCTGCCCGAACTCTACCACGACATGGGCGATCCATCGGTGCAGGATGCGTGGGCCGCATATGAGGGCCGCGTCCAGCAACACCATGCCGATGCGCTGATCGAGCGGGCCGTGGACCCGTAGGCCCATATCCTGTGCGAAAGATCCTCGCACGGGCACTTGGCTACCGGGTCGAATGCGTGATCTTTGCTGTGCCCCTGATCGAAAGCGGGCTTGCGACCCTTGGCCGAGATGCGGCTGCGGGCGCGGTAACGCGGCTTTGATCGGCGGATCGCATGGTCAAAGCAGATTGTGAATTACAGCCGCTGGCCCGCCCTTATCGCGCGGGCCGAAGATCAGGTGGTGTTTGACGAAATCAAGATCATCGGCCGCAATGACGAGGTATTCTTTCACAACACCGCCGCACCCTTCGGCGACACAAGGCGTTTGAACGACACGCCCTTCGCCTTAGAATCGCTTCTCGTCGAACGGATGCCCCCGCGCAGCCCCCTGCAAGTGGATGCATTGCTTGCCACATGGAACGCCCTTCGCGCGCAACTCGATACCGCGTTTCGCAACACCGAACCTTGCCCCCACGAAAGCACTCTTGCCTTGGGCCAGCAATTGCAGGCAATGCGCGACGATCCGGCTGTGGCCTTCGATCTGCACCAGCCAGCGGCAGACCGCGATCCCCAAGCTGCCGCCGCATGGGTCTCGCGCCTGCGCCTTCGCGTTGCGACCGTGCTGACCAGCTCTGTCGCTGTTGGCTACAAATACCTTGCCAGCCGATGCGATCGTTTCATCGCGCTGATCGAACGCGCCGCAGGTCACCCAAGCCGGTAGTTCGGGCTTTCACGGGTGATCTGCACGTCATGCACGTGGCTTTCCTTCAGCCCCGCCCCGGTGATCCGCACGAACTGGCAGTTGGCCCGCATGTCGGCAATCGTGGCGCAGCCGGTATAGCCCATTGCCGCGCGCAAACCGCCGACCATCTGGTGAATGACCGCTTGCGCGGACCCCTTGTAGGGCACCTGACCTTCAATGCCCTCGGGCACCAGCTTGTCACTGGCCGCGTCTTTTTGGAAATACCGGTCCGCCGACCCACGCGCCATGGCCCCCAGCGACCCCATGCCACGGTACGCCTTGTAGCTGCGCCCGTTCCACAAGATCACCTCGCCGGGGGACTCATCCGTGCCTGCAATGGCGCTGCCGACCATGGCGCAGGACGCCCCCGCCGCAATCGCCTTGGCAAAATCGCCGGAAAACTTGATGCCGCCATCCGCGATCACCGGAATGTCGCCCGCCGCGCGTGCCGCATCCATGATCGCGGTCAGTTGTGGCACGCCGACGCCCGCGACGATCCGCGTGGTGCAGATAGACCCCGGCCCGATCCCCACCTTCACCGCATCCGCGCCCGCGCCGATCAGCGCCCGCGTGGCCTCGGCCGTGGCCACGTTGCCCGCCACCACCTGCACCGCGTTGGACAGCGCCTTGATCCGCTCCACCGCGCGCGCCACGCCTTCGGAATGGCCATGCGCGGTGTCGATCACCACCATATCCACCCCGGCCTCGATCAGCGCCTGGCTCCGCTCGAACCCCGCATCGCCCACGGTCGAGGCGGCAGCGACCCGCAGCCGCCCCATCTCGTCCTTGCAGGCATGCGGATTGAGCACCGATTTCTCGGTGTCCTTCAGCGTCAGAAGCCCGGTCAGCTTGCCCTGCCCATCGGTGACCAGCAGCTTTTCGATCCGCCGCGCCTTCATCAGGGAAATCGCCTCGGCCCGGTCCACCGGCTCGCGCAGGATGGCAAGGTTCTGCGCGCTCATCATCGCGCGCACCGGCGTGCGGTCATCGGTAGCAAAGCGCATGTCGCGGTTGGTGTCGATGCCGACAACCCGGCCCAGCTCGTCCACCACCGGAAAGCCGGTGATCGAATAGCGCTCCATCAGCACCTTGGCATCGGCGAGGGTCTGATCCGGGGTCAGGGTGATCGGCTGATAGACCACCCCGCTCTCGAACCGCTTCACCCGGCGTACCTCGCGCGCCTGCGCCTCAAGGTCCAGATTGCGGTGAATGACTCCGATGCCGCCGGCCTGCGCCATCGCAATTGCCATCCGGCCTTCGGTCACCGTATCCATTGCGCTGGACAGCAGCGGGATGTTCATCCGGATCAGTTTTGTGACGAAAGTGGATGTGTCTGCGTCCGACGGCAGCACGCTTGAAGCGGCCGGAACCAGCAGCACATCGTCAAAGGTAAGAGCCTCACGAATCTCCATTGGTTTTCCCTCCGGGAGTGGCGTCGTTTGGCGGTTCCCCATTTCACGCACCGTGCCGATTGGCAAGCAGAAAACCTGCATCTAGCGCTTGAACCCCGCCGCGCCCCGTGCAGATTGTGCCTGCCAGCAGCGGAGAGCCTGAATGCGCATCGCAATCGTCGAAAACACCCGCGTCACCCATCACGGACAGGTCGGTGTGGCAGTGCACGAACAGGCCGCATTGATAGATCTTTACAAACCGTGGTCGGGGCAAGCCCTGCCCGACGCGGTTGATGCCGATGCGCTGGTGGTGTTCGGGGGCGAACAGGCGGCGACGGATGACCACAGCCACCCCTATCTTCCCGCCCTTGCCCGGCTGATGGCCGCATATACCGCTATGGACCGCCCCGTGCTTGGCATCTGCCTTGGCGCGCAAGTCCTGGCACGCGCCTTTGGCGGCGAAAACCAGCTTGGCACGGCACCCGAGTTCGGCTGGACCACCGTCACCCTGACGGACGCCGCCCGCAGCGACCCGGTGCTGTCGGCCGTCCCGGAAGCGTTTCCGATCTTTCAATGGCACTCCGACACCTTCACGTTGCCGCAAGATGCCTTGCGGCTGGCAGGCTCGTGCGGGGCGCAGAACCAGGCTTTCCGGATTGGCCGCGCGACCTATGGCACGCAGTTTCATTTCGAGGCCAACCGCGCCGTGGTGGCCGATTGGACCCGCCGCTTCCCCGATGCAACCGAACGCATGGCATCGGGGTGGGTCGCCCGCCACCCCGATCTTGCCGCGACCGATGGTGCGCTGGCTGACGCATACGGTCTTGCGTTGGCGCGGGCGTGGGTTGCGCTGATCTGATCCGCACCCTGCCCCACGCCTATCTGGCGGAGCGGCGCCGCCGCAGGCCGTTTGCCTCGCGCTTTCGGGGTCCCCGAAACCGCTCAGTTGGCGCTATGCGCAGCAAGGGTGCGCTCACGCCTCAGAGGCGTTGGTGCGTGCCGCAAGCCTGCCCCCCGGCCATTCCTTCAGCACGATCCACGCGACCAATGGCACCGCGCCACAGCCGACCGCCAGCAACAGGATGCCCGGTGTCGCCCAGACCCCGCCGACTGTCAGCATCGCGACCGTCACCGCAGTCAATGGAAAGCCGAAGGCACCCCACAGCGGCGAAACGCCCGAGGCCACCAGCCATCGGGCGCAAACCGCAAGACCAAGCGTGATCGCCACTGCGATCAGCAGCAAGGCGCTGGCCAGACCGTGCATCCCCATCAGGCTGGCCACACACGCCAACACACCCGCAGGTGTGGCGTGAATGGCCAGCAACGGGCGCAGCGGCGGCGGCGGATGGTCTTGCCGCAACCGAAGCGCACTGATCGCCCAGATCAGAACAGCCACCGGCAGCGTCGCCCAGAACAGCACTGCAGCCACCGCGTGAAACCCAAGGCCAAGCGCTGCCAGCGCCCCGACAATCTGCCCCACAAAGCTCAGATGAAAGGTCGGGTTCAATCTGCGCGCCTCGGGTGGCATGTGCAGCAGCACCCGGATCAACAGCAAGGCAAGCCCCGCGTGCAAAAGCAGGGCGGTGATCAGCAGGCCAACTGCCAGGTTTGGCGAAAAAGGCGTCAGGACCGCAGCCGCAGCCATGCCGCCAACCGTTGCTGCGGCCAGCCCGGCACGGCCCGGCAGAACCCGCAGATCATCCGCCAAACTGCCCGGCCGCCGTGCAAGCTTGGCCAGATAGGCGAGGATCGCAAACCCCCACAGCGACAGCGAAATGCCTGCGGCGATGTCGGCTGCCGCCTGCGGCAGATCCAGCACGCGCAACCCCGCCCGAAGCGCCAGCGTCAGACCAAGCAGGCCAAGTATTGCCGGAAACACCGCTGGCGGCGTGCGGGCGAACAGTTTTGGGCGGCGGGCTGGAAACTCGGGTGGCGGATACTGCTTCGGGCGGTGCCGGGCGACGGGGTCGGTCATGGCCGCAGCACCGGGAACCAGTCTTCGCGCAGCCGGTCCCCCGGGTGCATCCCATGCCCCGCAAACGGCGGCGACGTTGGCCCCGGACGCGCCACATAACGCGCATCCTCGCCCACCAGACGCAGCGAGAACGCCCGCCGCCGGGTGGTTGCAGTATTGCCGCGCGCACCGTGCAGGGTGCGGAAGTGGAACGCCACCGCATCGCCCGGCTCCATCGGCCATTCCAGAATCGGCATGCCTTCGGCTTCGGGGTCGGGCACCGGCATGTAGTTCCCCGCGTCGGGGTAGAAATCGGTCTGGCTCAGCCAGCGCGTTGGCAGCACGTCGCGTGGCCACAGATGGCTGCCCGCGACCGTGCGCAAAGCCGCCTCACGCACCGGGTCAAGCGGCGACCAGAACGACACGGTCTGCCGCCCCTCGACGAAGTAATAGGGCCCGTCGGTGTGCCACGGCGTGGGTTTGGCGGTACCGGGTTCCTTGACCAGCACATGGTCATGAAACAGCTGCACCCGGTCGCATCCCATCAACTGGCCTGCGACCGAGGCGGCATCGGACTGGCGGATCACCTGGGCAAATTCCGGGATGCGCTGCCAGTTGCAGTAGTCGTCGAAAAAGCTGCCCGGCTCGCCGGGTTTCAGCGTTGCCATGACGCCCGGGCTGGGGTCCGCCATGTTGCGGGCAACACCGGCCCGCAGGT
>NZ_JANMET010000161.1:0-4976 GCF_031377265.1 Tabrizicola sp.
ACCGCCTCGGAGACCAACGCCTGTCCCTCGCGGGCCTCGGCGTCGACCAGTTTCTTTTCCAGGTCGGGGATACGACCGTATTGTAGCTCGCCCGCCTTGGCAAAATCGCCCTCGCGCTTGGCTTGCTCCAGTTCGGCGCGGGCGCGGTCCAGGTCTTCCTTCAGGCTGCGCGCGACCTCGAGGCTGTCGCGTTCGGCCTGCCATTTCGCCGTCATCTCGGACGAGCGGTCCTGCAGGTCGGCCAGTTCCTTTTCCAACTTCAAGAGCCGGTCCTTCGAGGCGGCGTCGTCTTCCTTCTTCAACGCCTCGCCTTCGATCTGCAATTGCAGGATCTGGCGATCCAGCTGGTCCAGTTCTTCGGGCTTGCTGTCGACTTCCATCCGCAGGCGGCTGGCGGCTTCGTCCATCAGGTCGATGGCCTTGTCGGGCAGGAACCGGTCGGTGATGTAGCGGTGGCTCAGCGTCGCCGCCGCTACCAGCGCCGCATCGGCAATGCGCACGCCGTGGTGCAGCTCGTACTTCTCCTTGATGCCGCGCAGGATAGAGATGGTGTCTTCCACCGTCGGCTCCGACACGAACACCGGCTGGAACCGGCGGGCAAGGGCCGCGTCCTTTTCCACGTATTTGCGATATTCATCCAGCGTTGTGGCGCCGACGCAGTGCAATTCGCCCCGGGCAAGCGCCGGTTTGATCAGGTTCGCGGCATCCATCGCGCCGTCGGATTTGCCGGCGCCAACCAGCGTGTGCATCTCGTCGATGAACAGGATCACCTCGCCCGCCGCCGCCGTGACCTCGTTCAGGACGGCCTTCAGACGTTCCTCGAAATCACCGCGATACTTCGCCCCGGCGATCAGCGCGCCCATGTCCAGCGCCATCAGTTTCTTGTTGCGCAGGCTCTCCGGCACGTCGCCGTCAACGATCCGCAGCGCCAGCCCTTCGGCGATCGCGGTCTTGCCGACGCCGGGTTCGCCGATCAGCACCGGGTTGTTCTTGGTGCGGCGCGACAGCACCTGCATGGTGCGGCGGATTTCCTCATCACGCCCGATGATCGGGTCGATCTTGCCTTCGGCGGCGGCCTCGGTCAGATCGCGGGCATATTTCTTCAACGCGTCGTAGCCAGCTTCGGCATTCGCGGTATCTGCCGTCCGCCCTTTGCGGATGTCGTTGATCGCAGCGTTCAGCTTTTGCGCGGTGACGGCACCAGCATCCAGCGCCTCCTTGGCTTTGCCGGGCACCATGGCCAGCGCCATCAGCATCCGCTCCACCGGCACGAAGGCATCGCCAGCCTTTTTGGCCAGCTTTTCCGCCTCGTCCAACACCTTGACCAGGCTCGCATCGGTGAACGGTTGCGCATCGCCCGACACTTTCGGCAGTTTGCCCAGCGCCAGCATCACCGCCTCGCTCACCCGCTGGGGTTCGCCCCCGGCCCGGCGGATCAGGTTCGAGGCCAGACCCTGATCGTCATCCATGATCGCCTTCAGCAAATGCTCGGACCCCAGTCGCGGGTGGCCTTCGCGGGTGGCAATGGTCTGTGCGGCCTGAAGGAAACCGCGCGACCGCTCCGTGAATTTCTCCAAATTCATCGGTCATTCTCCTGTGCTCAAGCGCCTTGATCCAGGATGCCCGGTGCACCAGCACATCCTGCAAGGCCTTATCCCGTCATCTGGTAAACCTATCCCCATTTTGCAATCCCCGTGCTGAGCCAAATCAATTCGCCCAAAAAAAGACCTTCACGCAGCTATCCGCCGATTCACCCAATCCGCGTCGGCGGGATCAGGACAGCTTTGTGCCGTGGCCGCACAGCCGGCTTGCAACAGCAGGGCCAGACTACCCATGGTAAATCTTTGCCAGCCAAAAGGCCCCGCAGCATGAGCGAAACCAAACTGCCCCTCATCCACAAGGCCCCGGTCGAAGGGATTTTGGTGCATGTTGCCAGAGCCCATCTTGCGATCGGCGATCATGCGTCCATCGACCGCCTGCCAGATGGCAGGATTGGCGTCTACGCCACGATCCGCAGGCCGATCCTTGGGGTCATTCCCCGCCGCAAGACGGTGTTGATCGGCCATCTTGGGCCATCGGTCGAAGATATCCTTACCCCCTCGCTCAGCCATGGCGATTCCCTGCGCATCCGGATCATCGATCTGGTGCCAGAGCACCTGTCCAACGGACACCCGCCCGAAATCTACATCTCGGTCTGGGGCGATCCGCGCCACCTGACACCGAATTACGGCGTGCCCGAGGCGTTTCTGCCGCTGCCACGCACCACCCTTTCCTCCGTCGAAGCCGACGCGCGGCCCAATCAGCGCGGCCCGGGGCGCGTGCGCCCGGCCTGATTTCAGATCAGATCATCATCGCGAAAGACACAAGACCGGCCCAGATCCCGCAGCCGGCCTTCGACCAGAACGCGACCGCCGACCATGCCGGTCACTCTGGCCTCCGCTTCCGCGCCGATCAGCAGATCGCCGCTTCGAATTCCGTCGATCCGCTTCATGGTTGATACCTCACATAGGCAAAGGCGTGGCTGTCGGGTGCCCAGCTTGGAACATTGATCGTGCCCTGCCCACCGGTAAACTCGCGCACGCGGCGGCGGTTGCGCCCGTCCGGGTCGCACAACACCAGCGCCACGGGCAAATCGGCGGGGTGGCCCAGGGTTCCGGGTGGATAGGCAAGGTAAACAAGATGACGGCCATCAGGTGAGGGATGCGGGAACCAGTTCACCTGGTCATCCGAGAACAGCTGGCGTTGGCCTGATCCATCCGCCGCCATCACCCAGATCTGCGCATGCCCGCCGCGGTCGCAGTTGTAATAGATCCGGCTGCCATCGGCCGAGTAATCCGGCCCGTCGCAATGCCCCTCGCCCATGGTCAGGCGCTGTTCGTCGCCGCCGTCCAACCCGATCGTGTAGACATCGACAACCCGGCGCCCGTCCCGCGCCGCGACATAGGCCAGCCGCGACCCATCGGGCGACCAGCCGTGCCACCAGCTTGGCGCGTCACGCGTCACCGCCACCGGCACCCCACCGGCTGCGGGCATCACAAAGATCTCTGATCCGCGCCCGGCATGATGCGACAGCACGATGCGCTTGCCATCCGGCGATAAGCCGTGGTCATTGTTGCAGCGGTTGGCAAAGCCGGTATCCACCGCAACCAGCGCAGGTGAATCCAGCGGCACGCGGTACAAAAGCCCATCGCCATTGACCAACAGGCTGGTGCCGGACGGGTCCCAATTCGGCGCTTCGATCCGGCCGGGGACCGCCAGCACCTCGCGCACAGCACCACTCGCCAGCTCAAATGTCTCGATGATACTTTTCACCACCTTAACCTTTCAATTCAACGCAGATTACCTTCCTCTTCGCCAAATATCCCACGGGTGGTCCGGAGGGTGTGAAACCCTCCGGGACCAGCCACCCGCGGAACCGGGGTCACTCTCGCTTCTTTGGCACCAGCAACCGCTTTGGCCGCATCGCCTCGGCCGCCTTGAACAACCCGAAGGTCTGGTTCACGTAATTCGCCACACCGCCGATCTTTTCCAGATAGGCCACAAGCTCCGGCGTGCGCTCGGCTTCCACCAACTGCACCGGGCGCGTCGGATCGACCGCTTCGAACTGCACATAGAACAACGGCTCGCCACGCTTCAGGATCAGGTCCTGATCGGGGGCATGCCATTCGAACGCCCACATCAGCGGGCGCGGCCAGACGGTCAACGGAAAGCGCCCGCCAAAGATCGTGCCGGGCAGCGGGTCGGGGCGGTAATGCGCGAAGGTGCCGATTTGCGACAGATAGACCATCTCGTCGGCGATAAAGCAGTAGGGCAGCAGCAGCTGCACCGTCGGGCGGTCAGGATAGCGCCATTCCGCCTCGTTCATCAACACGATGACATCGCCCAGCTTGTTGCCACGTACCGGGCTTGCAGCGCCAGCGCGGTTGACCAACACCGCCTTGCCCTTGTCATCGCGCTTGAAGCCGATATGCAGATCGAACGGGCATTTCACCATGAAATACCGGCTTTCCAGCTGGATCACGGCCGGGCAGCGGCTGGCGCTTTTGGCATGGGCCTTGTTCGGCGGGCGCTGGATCAACCGCTCTGGCGGGTCATAAAGGACGGCGCCTTTGTCCGAGGTCAGGAACCAGCCCACCGTTACCGGCCCGGTCTCCGGGCCATCCTCGGGCCGCTCGAATGTCAGCGTGATGTCCATGCCCGCCTCCTACCGCCTCCGCTGCGCCTCATGCGGCGGTTTCACGTCCGGCACCGTCACTCCAAAGCCTTGGTCTGTCAATGAAAGCACTGCGAGAAAGGCTCAGGTCTGGCGGCGCGGAAACGTCGCCATGTCGGCGTCGGCAGCCCCGATCAGGCCCGGTTCGGCAGTACCGCGTGCCGCAACCAGCAGCGGCCCGGTGGTCTGGCGCAGCACGCGGGCCCGCACCGCGCTGTCAGCCGCCCGATCAGCGGCTCCACGTTCGCCAGCCCGCAACCCACGGGCACTACGGTGGCACCCAGCACATTTTCCACCATTGCCAGCGGCCCCGACACCAGATCCGCCCACAGAGCCACCAGCCGGTCAGCCCGCGCGCCGCCGACGCCGCTGCCAAGGCTCACGCCAAACGCATGGTGCCCGACCCCAACCCCCTGCCTCGCCTCGGCCAAGGCAAAGCACTCGGCTCGTTCAGCACCAGGATCGGTAGGCCAAGCCGCCTGCACAGCACAATTGCCTGATCCATGTCGTCAATGCAGGGGTGCTGGTGACTGGGGCCAAACCGATAACCGGGTCCGGGATTGCTGCAATCGAGATGGCGATGCCGTCAAGCGACGGCCGCAGAAACCCTGCCAGACAGCTTACGAACGCCGCAAGATCATCAACCGGCGTCGGGGCTTCGCCCGACGCGGTCACCCGGCCATCTATCGCCAGACCTGCCTTGACCTGCGATCCGCCGATTCGAAACCCCGGATCTTGCCGCCCCCCTTTGGCCCCGCCGTCT
>NZ_JANMET010000018.1:0-20702 GCF_031377265.1 Tabrizicola sp.
TGAGATTCCCGCCGCCGTTCCCGGCCTCGATTTCGAGACCGCAGCCAAACTCTCCGGCTCGCGGTTTGTGGTCCTGAAGGGCAGCATGGCCCGTCTCCACCGGGCTCTGGCGCAGTTCATGCTGGATACCCACGTCGAGGACCATGGGTTGGCGGAAACCTGGACGCCGGTGCTGGTGAAGGATGAGGCGATGTATGGCACCAACAACCTGCCAAAATTCGCCGAAGACAGCTATCAGACGACCAATGGGTGGTGGCTGATCCCTACGGCAGAGGTGACGCTGACCAACACCGTCTCTGGCGATATCCTTGACGAGGCAAGGCTGCCGATCCGGATGGCGGCCCATACCCAGTGCTTCCGCTCCGAAGCGGGCAGCGCGGGCAAGGACACCACCGGCATGTTGCGCCAGCACCAGTTCGAGAAGGTCGAGATGGTGACGATCTGCACGCCGGCGACAGCGCTGGCCGAACATGAGCGGATGACGAAATGCGCCGAGGCCATCCTGAAAAAGCTGGGCCTGCCTTACCGCACCATCATTTTGTGCACCGGGGATATGGGGTTCGGGGCGCAGAAGACGCACGACCTTGAGGTGTGGCTGCCGGGGCAGAACACCTACCGCGAGGTCAGCTCCGTCTCGACCTGCGGGACGTTTCAGGCGCGGCGGATGAATGCGCGGTTTCGGCCGGCGGGGGGCAAGCCGGAGTTTCTGGCCACCCTCAACGGGTCGGGGCTGGCGGTCGGGCGGTGCATGATCGCGGTTCTGGAAAATGGCCAGCAGGCGGACGGGTCGGTCGATTTGCCAGAGGTCCTGCACCCCTATCTGAGGGGGAAGACGCGGATTTCGGCGGAGGGTGGGCTGGTTTGAGCGGCGCCAGTCCGGCGTTGTCCACGCGTGGACAAGTGGGCCGTATCAATAGAATCAATGACTTGTGCCTTGTCGTTCAGGATTTGTTAATGCTTGGCGCGCTCGCGGCGCTGGTGACGCTGCGACCCAAAGGCTCTGGCGTCGCGGGCGGGTCTCTGCCACAACCAACCCCATGACCAAAACCCACACACCCGCCCTGATCCTGCTGCTGGCGACAATCGCCTTTGGCATCGCCCCGTTCGTCACACCGCCGTTCACCGGCTATGAGCCGAGCATGTTTCCAGTGCGGATCGAGCGGCCCTCGATCCAGCCCGCGGGCTATGCCTTTGCGATCTGGAGCGTGATCTACCTTTGGCTGATCGCCCATGCAGTCTTTGGGGTGTGGAAGCGCGCCACTGACCCCGCCTGGCAGGCGGTGCGGCTGCCGCTGACCGTGGCGGTGCTGGTCGGGGCGGTCTGGCTGGCGATTGCCGGATCAAGTGCTGTCTGGGGCACGGTCACGATCTGGGTGATGGCGGGTGCAGCGATTGCCGCGTTCCTGCGCGCCGATACCAATGTGGACCGTTGGATGCTGTCCGGCCCGACGGCGATCTTTGCGGGCTGGCTGTCGGCCGCGGCGGCGGTGTCTACCGGTGTGCTGATCGCGGGCTACGGCTGGCTGAGCGACACGCAATCAGCCGCCGCGATGCTGGCGCTGGTGCTGGTGATTGCGGTGACGGTGCAAATGCGACGCCCGCAGATGCCGGTGTACGGGCTGACGGTGATCTGGGCGCTGGCCGGTATCGTGGCGGTCAACTGGACGCCGAATCTGACCGTGGCCGCAATGGCCGGGTCAGGGATCGTCATCATGGTGCTGACCTTGCTTGCGACCCGGCGGGCCTAACGCTTCAGGCTTTCGCGGCCTTTGCCCTCGATGTGCTTGCGCAGGCGTGAGGGGGTGTGGAACTTCTGGTCCTTGAACGGGTTGGTCGAGGACTGGCTGCGGAAGAACAGCCGGATCGGCGTTCCCGGCATCTCAAAATGATCGCGCAAGCCATTGACAAGATAGCGCTTATAGCTTTCTGGCAGTTCATCCGGGCGTGAGCACATGATGACGAAACCGGGTGGCCGCGTTTTGACCTGGCTGATGTAGCGCAGCTTGATGCGGTGGCCGCCGGGGGCCGGTGGCGGGTGCGCCTGGGTCATCGCGCCAAGCCAGGTGTTCAGCCGCGCGGTGGTGATGCGGCGGTTCCAGACATCATGCGCCTTGCGGATCGCGTCGTGCAGGCGGTCAAGGCCACGCCCGGTTTTGGCCGACACGGTGACCAGCGGCGCGCCACGCAGCTGCGGCAGCAAGCGGTCAAACATCTCTTTCAGTTCAGCCAGCTTTTCCTGTTTTTCATCCTCAAGATCCCATTTGTTGACGGCAACCACCACGGCGCGGCCTTCGCTTTCGGCGAAATCGGCGATGCGCAGATCCTGCACTTCGAACGGAATCTCCACGTCCAGCAGCACCACGACAACTTCGGCAAAGCGCACGGCGCGGATGCCGTCGGAGACGCTGAGCTTTTCCAGTTTCTCGGTGATCCGGGCCTTTTTGCGCATGCCCGCGGTGTCGAAGATGCGGATCGGGGTATTCTGCCAATCGGTTTTCACCGAGATCGCATCCCGGGTGATGCCCGGCTCGGGGCCTGTCAGCAGGCGGTCATAGCCAAGGATCTTGTTGATAAGGGTGGATTTTCCGGCATTCGGGCGGCCGATCACCGCAATCTGCAGCGGCTTTTTCGTGGTCGGGTAGTGGGCGTTTTCTTCGGGTTCGACCTCGCCCTCTTCCTCGGTGATGTCGAGGTCGGTGAGCGGCATGTTTTCGGATTCACGCTCGGCAAACTCGCCTTCCAGCGGTTTCAGGATGCGGTAAAGATCGTCGATCCCTTCGCCATGTTCGGCCGACAGGCGCAGGGGTTCGCCAAGGCCAAGGCTCCACGCCTCCAGCGCGCCAGCGTCGCCTGCCTTGCCTTCGGACTTGTTGACGCCAACGATGACGCGGGCGCCCTTCTTGCGCAGGATATCGGCGAACACCTCGTCCGAGGAGGTGACGCCAACCCGGCCATCCAGCAGGAACAGGCAGACATCGGCCATTTCGACGGCGCGTTCGGTCAGGCGGCGCATGCGGCCCTGAAGGCTGTCGTCGGTGACTTCTTCAAGGCCAGCGGTGTCAATCACGGTAAAGCGCAGGTCGAACAGTTTTGCATCGCCCTCGCGCAGGTCGCGGGTGACGCCGGGCTGGTCATCGACCAGCGCAAGTTTGCGGCCTACGAGGCGGTTGAAAAGCGTTGACTTGCCCACATTCGGGCGGCCCACGATGGCGAGGGTAAAGCTCATGTCATGCGTCCGGGTATGGCGAAGCGCACCCCTTACACGGGATGGCGGCTAGCGGAAAGCGTGAAGTTGCCCGTTGGCGCCGACCACATAGAGAACGCCGCCCGCCACTGCCGGCTGGGCCGAAGCGCCACCGGGAATGTCGGTGGTGTAGGTGAGGCTGCCATCCTCGGGGTTGAAGGCGCGCAGAAGGCCGTCGGAGGACACCACCATGATGCGGCCACCCGCCAGAACCGGGCCGTAATGCGCGTAGATTCCCTTGCGTTTCTTCAGCTTTTCGGTGGTGAAATAAGGCATTTCGACCGACCAGATCACCGCGCCGGTTTCCGCGTCAAGCCGCACCAGACGCGCCTCGTCGTTCACAAGGAACACCGATCCGCCGACCAGCACCACGGGGCCAAGCGCGCCTTCGCCGGCCGACCAGATCCGTTCACCCGAGGAGGCGGACATCGCCACGGTGCGGCCCGCTCCGGTGCCTGCAACCAGAACTTTGCCGGAAATCACCGCGTCGCCGGTGATGTCGGGGGTGAAGGCAAAGGCCTTGCCCAGACGTTTGCCGGCCAGTGACGCCTGCCAGATCTTGGTGCCGCCGCCGATCTTGAGCACGGCCATCAGATCGCCGGCATTGGTCGGGAAAATCACCGCACGGTCGCCGACCGTGGGCGCGGCGGAGCCGAGGTAGCCGGCCTTGCCGGGGGTGCCGACGACCTGCCAGATCACCTTGCCGGTGCTGGCGTCGATGGCCCAGGCCGATCCGTCGCGGCCGCTGACATAGACCGCGTCGCCATCGGTGGCCGGGGCGCCGGTAGCTGGCGCGTCGACCCGCTGGCGCCACTGGACGGCCCCGGAAGCGGCGTCAAGCGCGACGACTTCGCCATACGTAGTGGTGACGAATACGCTGTTGCCCGCAGCGGCCAGACCGCCACCGGACAACCCGCCGCCCGCGTCGAAACCTGCGGTGAGGTCAACCGACCACAGCGTGGCACCGGCGGTCGAAGTGGCGGTGACGGCGGTGCCTGCGTCCATCGTGAATATCCGCCCGCCAGCCACCACCGGTGCTGCGGCAATGCGGTTCTTGCGGCTGCTGCCAGAGCCGATCTTCGCGCTCCAGATCCGGACGGGGGTGGCCGACAGGGCGGAGTGCGGCATCAGATGGCGGGCGTTGCCGGCGCGGTGGGTCCAGTCCGCAAGGTTGGTCTGGGCTGGCAGATCGATGGCCAGGCTCAGGTTTTCGGCGGCGGGGGCGGCGACCGGGGCCGGTTCGCCTTCGACGGGAAGGCTGTCTTCCAGCGGTTCGCGGACCGGGAAGCGTTCGCCCTGAAGGATCACCTCACGGTCGCCGCACGCAGCCAAAAGCGCCAGAAGCGCCGCACCTGCCATCAGCTTGATCTTGATGCCTGCCAATTGAAAAGACCCTTCTGTACGCCCGCCTACGCCCGTCTAAGCCAGCCTTCGGCCGCCCGAAACACCCAAGCCTCAGCCACCCGCCGTTTCGGGCGGTACGCCGCCCAGCGCCGTAATCACCTGACCGGCACGCGCCCGCAGCGCGCCCGACGCCTCTTGATCCTGCACCAACCCCGAGAGGAGCGCGATAGCGTCCTGCGGTTTCTTTTCTTCGATCAGCAGATAGGCCAGCTGTTCTTCGGCAAGGGGGCGATAGGGACGCCCGGCCACAGCAATGCTGTCCAGTGCCGTGCGGCGGTCTGCCAGGGGAATATCCGCCCCGCCGACCAGCACCCGCCGCAACACCGCCAGATCACGATAGCTGACTGGCAGGGTCGCGTCTGCGGCCACAGCTTCGAGCGCGGCAAGGGTCGAGGCCTTGTCTTCTTCGGGGTCGGAGGCGAGGATCAGCTGCAACAGGGCGGCCTGATCGCCGCTGGTCGGCACGGCCGCCAGCGCATCACGGCGTTCCTTGGACGAGCCAAGGTCAAGCGCATCCGTCACCGCATCGCCAAATGCTTCGGCCTGCGCTTCATTCCGGGATTTGGACCATTCGTTCCAAGCAGCGCCGCCAACCACGCCCAGCACCAGCACGATGCCGATCCAGCCATATTTGCGAAACACGCGAAACAGACGATCACGCCGGACCTCTTCGGTCACTTCGTCAATGAAACTTTCCGGGTTGCTCACAGGGCGTGCCTCTTTTTCCGTCTTTCCCCCGTCTTACAGGCAAAGCCGCCGGGTTGCCAAGCCCCGCGCCGCTTTGCGAGGTGTCAGAATTCCGCAGGCAGGCCCAAGGTCTTTCGGAAGGCGGCAATCCAGTCTTCATAGCCCTGCGGCAGGGTGCCTTGGGCGCGCATGTCAACGAGGATCGCCAGCGCCTCTTCGTTTTCGGCGCGACCATCGGCAAGCAGCACAGATTTCAGGTCAAGCGCCCTTACCACGTCTATCTTGTACCACGGATCGTCCGGGAAAGCGGCGGCCAGATCGCGCATCATCGTCAGGCTCTGATCCTGACTTGGCAGCGCGGTTTCGTAGTTTTCCTGCGCCGCCAGCATGCTGGCGACCCGTTCATAGCTGATCGCGAGATTGCGGTACCAGACAGCCGAGCTTGAGTCTTGCTGAACCAGCCAATCGCGCAGGTTGAGGCTGCCCTGATGGCTTTCCAGTGCTGCCGGAAGGTCGCCCAGCGCAAACTGCGCATCCCCCAGACGTTCCAGCGCGATCGACAGATCATTTGCCCAGACGGTGCTGTAGGGGTCGATATCGAGCAGCCGGTTGCCAACGGTCTGCATGTCCTGAAAGGCGCGCGCGGCGGCGGCTTGATCGTTCACCAGCACATAGGCGTCGCCAAGCCGGTTGAGGCTGACCAGCTTGTCATTAATATGGTCCGTTATGTCGGGCGCGATGGCCAACAGCCGGTCAGCGGTTTCAATCGATTGTTGCGCCACCTTGACCGCCTCGGGCCCGCGGCCAAGGTCAATCAGCGTTTTCGAATGCGCATTCTGCACGACGGACAGATCGCGCAGGGACAGCGTGTCTTGCGGCGCGGCGGCGGACAGTTGCGCGCGCAGCATCACCGCTTCGCCATAGAGCGGCTCCGCCTCAGCCAGACGGGACTGGGCGACATAGCAATCCGCGATCTTGATCAGCGAGAACGAGATGTCGCGGGTGTATTGCGGCACCGAGGGGTCAGCGCCAACCAGCGACCTGCGCAGGGCCAGCGCCTGTTGGTGCAGCACGACGGCGCCATCGTAATCGCCCAGCGCATATTTCACATCGCCGATCTTTTCGATCGCCACCCCGTAGTCGCGCTGGCGCGGCAGGTTTTGCGGATCAAGTGCCACGATCCCTTCGCGCAGAGCCTTGGAGCGTTCATGCGCGGCCATCGCCCCGGCCAGATCGTTCTGATCGTAAAGAATATCGCCGACACGTTCGTGGCTGACCGAAAGATCGCGCTGCCACAGCATGTTGGTCGGATCGAGCGCGGCCAGTTTCTCGCGGATCGCAAGCGCGGCTTGTTGCGCCAAGAGGGCGGATTCCTTGTCGCCGCGCGAGGAATTGATATCGCCGATCCTCTCGAACGTCACCGACAGATCGCGCTGGCGCAACTTGTTGTCAGGGTCGAGAGCCGCCAGTTCCTCGCGGATCGCCAGCGCCTGGCCATAGCGTTCAAGGCCGCCGTCAAAGTCGTTGTCGGCAATCAGCGTGTCGCCGATGCGTTCGTAACTGACTGAAAGGTCGCGGCGGATATCCTCGTCTGCGGGGAATTCGGCGGCGAGGGCGGCGGTGATTTCCAACGAGGTGGAAAAGGCGGCGCGCGCGCCTTCCTTGTCGCCGACCGCAACCAGAACATCGCCGATCCGTTCCTGGGTGTAGGAAATGTCGCGCTGGTAGGTGACGCTGGTCGGATCCCGCGCCAGCAGGGCTTCGGCGATCAGCAGGGCATCGCGGTGGGCCTGCAACGCGCCCTTGAAATCGTTCAGGGCAAAGCGGACCACGCCGACATTGTTGCGCGCCACCTGTTCGTCGCGCATCAGGTCGGGGTCATCGGGGGTGCTGCTGCCCTGCCATTGCGAAAACTCCAGCGCGCTGGAAAAAGCAGCTTCGGCTTCCTTGAGGTAGCCTTGCTGCTGCAGGACCGACCCGACGCTGTTCAGCGACCAGATCAGTTCGCGCACCCAGGCTACATCGGCGGGGTCCGCCTCCACCTGTTTTTGCGAGAAGGCGCTGCGTTTGCTGAACGATGCCAAGGCGCCCTTGGTGTTGCCAGCCACAAGTTGCAGATCGCCCAGTGTCGACAGGGCCTGCGTGAAGGCGAACCCGGTGTCACGGTCGAGCTCTTCGTTTTCAACCTCGGTGTACAGGGCGACGGCTTTGGACAGGTCCGAGATCGCCAGATCGTAGCGCAGGTCGGTGCGCGCGGCATTGGCGTTCAGCACATGGGTGGCGGCTTCGGAAATGGTGCGCGACAGATACGTCTCGCGGATCGAGGTGCGCGCAGAGGCGTCGATTTCGGCGGCTTCGGTCAGCAGGGCGCGGGCGGTGTCGAAGGCGCCAAGCGACAGCTGTTCCTCGGCCTGGCGGCGCAGATCGGCGACGCGGGGATCGTCGGATTGGAAGCGCTGCAGTTCGGACTGGAATTGTTCATAGGAATTCGCGGCCTCAAGCAGAAGGCGGGCGCGTTCATCAGGGGTCTGGTCACCCAGATCGGCGGACAGGAGCGCCGCGTACAATGGTGCCAGCGGCATGTTGCGGGCCAGCGCCAGTGCCTCCACCTCGGCGCGCAGGTCGGGGGTGAGGTCGGCCATGGCGATCAGCAGCTGATCGCGTTCGGGCAACACGCCCTCGCCGGTGATGAACACCAGTTCCGGCAAGCCGCTTTCGATGTAGGGCAACTGCTTGCCACGGCTGCGGTCGTAGACGTCTTGCTGCACAAGGGTCAGGGCGGTGCGAAGTTCCACGCCGGCGGTGCCGAAATGGCGGATGAGGGCGGCGGTGAACGGCGAGTTTTCCTCGGTGCCGTCGGAGGCCGTCTCGTTCGGGGAGGCGGCGAAGGCGAACAGCACGCCGTCGGCGCGGCCGATCCGGCCCAACCCCGGCTTTGGCGTGGCGGCAGTTGGCGGGTCGTCGTCAAGGGCTGCGGCGGTGCGGTCGCCTTCTGTGCCAGTACCGCTGCCGGAGAAGGGATCATCGCGGCAGGCATCCAGCAGCACGATGGACACCGGAGCCACGTCGCGCAGCACGTCCTGAAGTTCCGACAGGGGCAGTGCGGTTTCCACCAGCTTTGCCGCAGAACTTGCGTCGGCGTCGGTGGGCAGCAGGTAATTCACCCCGTCCAGCGCCACCCCGTGCCCGGCAAAGAACACCAGCGCCACATCGGCCCCGGCCCCGTCCTGGCGAAAATCGTCCAGCGCGCGGCGCATCCGGCGCAGATCGCGGTCGGTTTCCACGAAAACCTCGAAATCAAGGTTTTCAAGCAAGGCTTCCATCGCGCGGGCATCGTTGTCGGGGTTGGTAAGCGGGCGGATCAGCTTGTAATTTTCGGCGGCGAGCACAAGGGCAACGCGCCGCTCTGCCGCCGCAGCGGTTGCCAGGCCGACCCAAAGCAACACAACAAGACCAACGCGCCGCAGCATCGCGCCACTCCCTGCAGGATGCGATCACTTTGGCCAAACCTGACCGGTTGGTCAAAGGAAAAAGCCTGTCATCTTCGGCAGTTCACGCGGCTGCGATGGAGCCGACGTCAGGCAGCCTCCTGCTCTTCCTCAGAAGTCTGGCGTTCCCACATCGCGGCATAGCGCCCTTGCCGCGCCAGCAGCTCGTCATGGCGACCCTGTTCGACGATCTGGCCCGCCTCTAGCACGATGATCTGGTCGGCGTCGGCGATGGTGGACAGGCGGTGCGCGATGGTGATCACGCTGCGGCCCTGCCCCATTTCGCGCAAGCTGTCCTGGATCGACCGTTCGGTCTGGGTGTCGAGCGCACTGGTGGCTTCGTCCAGAATGAGGATCGGCGGGTTCTTGAGAAGGGTGCGCGCAATGCCGACGCGCTGCTTTTCGCCGCCCGACAGTTTCAGCCCGCGTTCGCCCACCGTTGTCTCATAGCCGTCAGGCAGACTGACGATGAAATCGTGGATCTTGGCAGCCTTTGCCGCGGTTTCCACTTCGTCCCTTGTGGCATCGTGGCGACCGTAGGCAATGTTGTAATAGACCGTGTCGTTGAACAGCACGGTGTCTTGCGGCACCACGCCAATGGCTGCGTGCAGCGAGTTTTGCGTCACATCGCGGATGTCCTGACCGTCGATCATGATGGCCCCGTCCGCGATGTCATAAAAGCGGAACAACAGCCGCCCGATGGTGGATTTGCCCGAGCCGGAGGTGCCGACCAAGGCAATCCGCTGGCCCGGCTTTACCCGAAAGCTGATGCCTTTCAGGATCTCACGCTCGGGCTCGTAGTTGAAGGTCACGCTGTCGAACACGACTTCGCCACCGCGCACCACCAGATCGGGCGCACCGACGGCGTCTTTCACTTCGGCGGGCTGGCCGAGCAAGCCGAACATCTGGCCCATGTCCACCAGCGCCTGCCGGATTTCGCGGTAAACCGTGCCCAGAAAATTCAGCGGCATGGTGATCTGGATCATGTAGGCGTTGACCATGACGAAATCGCCGACCGTCAGAATGCCTTGCTGGACGCCACGCGCGCTCATCGCCATCACGGTGATCAGGCCCGTCGTAATCAGCGCGCTTTGCCCGATGTTCAGCAGGCTGAGCGACAGGCCGGTCTTGACGGCGGCCGTTTCGTAGCGTTGCATCGCACCGTCGTAACGCCGCGCTTCCCAGCCTTCGGCGTTGAAATACTTGACAGTTTCAAAGTTGAGCAGACTGTCGATGGCCTTCTGGTTGGCATCGGTATCCTGATCGTTCATTTCGCGGCGAAGCTGGACCCGCCATTCGGTGACCCGGAAAGTGAAGGCCACGTAAAGCGTGATCGTCACCATCACCACGGCAGCATACTGCCAGCCGAACACCAGCGCGAAGATTATCGAAACCATTGCCAGTTCAAGGATCAGCGGGCCGATGGAAAACAACATGAACCGCAGCAGGAAATCGACGCCTTTGACCCCACGCTCGATCACCCGGCTCAGGCCGCCGGTCTTGCGCGTGATGTGATAGCGCATCGACAGCTGGTGAATATGGGTGAACGTCTCGATCGCCAGCTGGCGGATGGCGCGCTGGCCGACACGCACAAAGACGGCGTCGCGCATTTCGCCGAACGCAATCGTACCCAGCCGCGCCAGACCGTAGGCAACTGTCAGCCCGATTGCCCCAAGCCCCAGAAGCGTGCCGCCCTCCGGCGTGTCACCGCCCAGATTGTCGACCGCAAGCTTGTACAGCCAGGGGGTGGTGACGGAAACCAGCTTGGCCGCGACGAGGAGCAGCAGGGCAAAGATCACCCTGCGCTTTACCCAAGGCTGATCCTTGGGCCACAGGTAGGGCAGAACCCGCCGGATGGTTTGCATGCCGGAAGCCGGGGCTTCGGGGGCATCGGCAGAGGTCGCAGTCGAACGGCGCATTCCTTGGTCCTTGTGTGCGATCCGCAGAACACCGGTTGATTGCAGGCGCGGGATCGGCTATCAATATTTCAATAGTTCGTGAGTAGTTGAACAATGGATCGAAGTAAAGTCCTCTTGGCCCTTTCGGCGCTGGCGCATGAGACGCGGCTCGATCTTGTCCGTTTGCTTATGCGCAGCGGGGATGACGGCATGGCTGCGGGGGATATAGCGCGGTCTTTGGGATTGTCCGCATCGCGCCTGTCGTTTCACCTTGCGGCAATGGAGCAGGCCGGATTGATCCGGTCGCGCAAGGCAGCGCGCAACGTGATTTACTGCGTTGATGCCACGGGCCTTGGGCGGACGATTTCCTATCTGCTGAACGATTGCTGCATGGATCACCCCGAAGTGGTGGCCGCCTGTGCCTGCGCGGGACCCCGGATGGTTTCTGCCGTCTAGTTGCCCGATGCGGCCGGAATCGCGAAGACCTGACCGGGGAAGATCATGTCGGGGTCCTTGATCTTGTCCTTGTTGGCCTCGAACACCTGCACATACATCACACCCGTCCCGAAGTTTTCTTCGGCAATGCGCCACAGGGTGAAGCCGGGCTGAACCGTGACGGTGACCGGTGCTGCCGGGGGTGGGGCGACGGGTTCTGCAACCTTGGCCACTTCGGTTGAGGCAATTTCGTCGGGTTGGGCAGGCTTGACCTCGGGCGCCTCGGTCGTGGCGGCGGTGCTGGCGACCGCTTCGCCTTCGGCTGCGTCTTCTGCCAGCGGTTCGGGGGTGGTTGCTTCGGGGGCAACCTCGGTCACCCGGGGCTCTTGCGAGGCTTCGGCGGCGACGGCTTTGGCCGGCGGTTCCGTAGGCGCGGGTTCGGCTGCGGTGACGGCGGCGAGGGCCTCAAGCGTTTCACGCTTGAACGGTGTTTCGAACCGCGACGTGACATTGCCCGCATCATCGACCTGGTCCACCCGCAGCGTGTAGATGCCCGGTGCGGTGTCGTTCAGGGTGCTGAGCCACGAACCGGTGTCGGGCACCAGCACGGTCTGGATCTGCGCATTGTCGAGATAGATCCGCAAGAACGCCCCGGCCTGCGCCCGCCCGCCAAGCTGCACGGCGCCAGCGGCCGTGTAGGCAATGGTATCAAGCGAGACGTTGGCCACAACCACCGGGTCAACGGCAACGGGCTCTTGCAGGACCACCGCCCCTTCGTCGGTCAAGAGGATTGCGGCGGGGGCGGTCGGTTGCTCCACCTCCGCTGGCGCCTCGTCGGTGGCAGCTGCGGGGGCGGCGGCTGCCACGTCGGCCAGCTTTGGCCCCGCGATCGCGGTAAGGGCGACGGTCTGGTCGGACGGCACGATCGCACCATCCGGCAGCGTCATTGTCAGCGACATCAGGCTGGGCTGGTCATTCGGCGGCAAGGTGAAAAGGGCGGCGAATTCGCCGGAACCGGCGGCCTCCACCTCGATCACGGGGGTGCCGTCGACCAGGACCGCGACCTTGGCACCTGGCGCTGCAAGGCCGGACACAACCGCCTCGCCATCGGTGGCAACGCGCCAGTTGTCGAACACCGGTGCCATTGGTTCGGACGGGGCTTCGGCAACCGCGGCTGGCTGGACCGCTTCCTTGGCGGGATCGGCGGGGGCTGGCGCCGTGGCAGACGGGTCGGCGGGCGCTTCGACAACCGTTTCGGCCGGAACCTGCACTGGCGCGCCACCTTGCGACAACTGCCAGCCGATGTAGCCCAGGGCAGAAACACCCACCGCGCCCAAAACCACGATGGTGGCGCGTCCACCTGCACCCAGCGCATCCCAAGCCGACATTCGTTCCCCCCAACATCATCCGCCCGACCCAAAGCTGTTCGATCTTGTCGCCTGATCACGCTGTCCGGGGCCGTGCTTTCCTTACCGCCAAGAATCTCTATATCAAGCGGCAACGCAACATGTTTCAGGCACGCCCATGACCTTGCAATCGATCTGCGTCTTTTGCGGCGCAAAATCCGGGTCCCGGCCCGTCTATGCCGAAACCGCGCGCATCGTGGGTGCGGCCATCGCCGCAAACGGCTGGCGGCTGGTTTACGGCGCGGGCGACGTGGGGATCATGGGCGAGGTCGCGCGCGCGGCGATTTCGGCGGGGGCGACAACTTTGGGGGTGATCCCGAAGCATCTGATGGCGCGCGAATTGGGCAAGCGCGACCTGACCACCCTCGTCATCACCGAAGACATGCATGAACGCAAAAAGGTGATGTTCATGAATTCGGATGCCATCGTCGTGCTGCCCGGCGGCGCGGGATCGCTGGACGAATTCTTTGAAGTGCTGACCTGGGCGCAGATCGGGCTGCATCGAAAGCCGATCATTTTGCTGGATACCGACGGATACTGGCAACCGTTGATCGCCCTGCTGACCCATATCGTCGGGCAGGGCTTTGCGGATGCGTCGGTCTTGGCGCTGTTTCAGACCGTTGCCACGCCGGATGAACTGACCGCTGCGCTGCGCGAGGCGCTTGGCGGGAACTGAACGGGCCGCCACACCGCTGGTGCGACGGCCCGATGCGCAGACGTTACAGGCGCGACGCGACGGCTTCCCAGTTCACCAGTTTGTCGAGGAAGTTGGTCAGGTAAGCCGGACGCTTGTTACGGAAATCGATGTAGTAGGAATGTTCCCACACATCGCAGCCCAGAAGGGCGGTCTGGCCAAAGCACAGCGGGTTCACGCCATTTTCGGTCTTGGTGACCTTCAGCGCGCCACCCGCATCCTTCACCAGCCAAGCCCAGCCAGAGCCAAACTGACCGGCCCCTGCGGCGGAGAAGTCTTCCTTGAACTTGGCCACCGAACCGAAAGCCTCGATCAGCGCCTTTTCAAGGGCACCCGGCATCGCCTTGCCGCCCGGCCCCATCATTTCCCAGAATTGCGCATGGTTCCAATGCTGGCTGGCGTTGTTGAAGACGCCAGATTGCGCCACGGCGGTCTTGTTGTAGGTGCCGACGATGATCTCTTCGACCGACTTGTTCTCCCACTCGGTGCCGGCAATCAGCTTGTTGCCATTGTCGACATAGGCCTTGTGGTGGATGTCATGGTGGTATTCCAGCGTCTCTTTCGACATGCCAAGCGAGGCCAGCGCGTCGTGGGCGTATGGAAGGTCTGGCAGGGTGAAAGCCATGGGGTGTCTCCTGTTGGACGGTGGATTGATACAGGGAATAAGGGGGCATTGGCCTGGAAGGTCAAGGCCAAGCGGCGCGAAGCGCCCGATAATCCCGAGAGAGCGGCGGGTCGCAGCCTAGTCGTTGAGGGTGCAGACCCCGGTTGCCGCGTTCTGGCGATTATGGGCCGCGTCTGGTACCAGGATCCGGGCAGACCTGTCAGCCTTTTGGACGGTCAGCCTGACGATCAGGTGGGCATTTCTGAAGCTTGGTTCCTTCGGATCAGGCTTCACGTCCTGGACTTCCCAAACAAAGGTGATGCGGCGCGCATTATCGGTATCAACCTTGCCAAAGACTGTGTCGCGGCCGGTTTTCCGGATCACCGCGTCACTGGCGACCACCCGTCCAAATGAATCATATTCAACCCGCACAGTCGGCGCGATGTAGTACGGCGCGTTTCCGTCGGTAAGTTCACAATCATAGGTTTTTGCCAGACCCAAACTGGGCGCCAAAGCGATCACCAACGCGACGGGGCAAGCCAGCGCCGGGCAAAATCTGACAAGAGGCATCAAGGGCTCCGCGTGGGATGGAACATCAAACTGTATGGGTGGCGAGAGCCGGTCAATCGGGAGGCTGCACCGAAGCCGTCAGACCTTCTTGCATTTGCCACGCGCCTCAAAACCGCCGCCGTAACCGCCACCGGGCGTCGCCGATACGGTGATCGAGTTGTCCGACTTGAAGACCGCTGCCCGGAACTGCATCTTGGTGACCTGACCGGATTGGGAGGTGGTCAGCACAGTCCAGGTGAATACGGTTTTCTTCGCGGTATTGTCGGACAGCTTCGCCGGAACCGGGCCACCGTGGAAGTACTGGATCAGAGAATCAACCGCGACCGCAGTGCCCTCGGCTTCGTTGTAGTCGAGAATGTATCTCTCGGTTACGTAGCCGCCAGAGCTTTCACTGGGCTTCAGCGTGCAATCCAGCGTCACCGCTTGTGCCTGGCCCGCCAGTAGGCTCGCGGCGAAAAGCCCGGCCAATTTCAAAACTTGCATGTTTATCATCCTCATACCCTCATCGGTAAGGATGCGCATTGCATCATCATTTTGGTCAAGTCAGGACCGCTGCGTCATTTGATCACAGTGGCAGTCACACCTCGCTGCCCGGCATGGCGGAATGTGTCAGCAGGCCCATCACATAGCCCGCAACCGACCGGAAGCACACGAGGGTGAAGCCGCCGTCCTGCTGCCAGAAGGCGCAAGCGACCTGGGCCGCGCGGCTGCGGCGCAGTTCTGCGGGCTCCAGTCTGGCGAAATCGACCGGCGACAGTTTGCGCAGCACGTCAGCCGCCTGTGGCCCCTCGATCCGGAACACGGCGCGGGCATCGGAAACATCGACCGCCAGATGATGTTCGCCCTTCAGGGCCTTGGCGATGGCAGCCAGCGCCGAGGTAACCTTGGCATAGGGCAGCACCAGCAGGTATTCATCCGGGCTCATCCAGCCACAGGCGCTGTCGCCGGCGATCTCGATCCGGCGCTGGGTGGGAAGCTTGGTGCCGACGGCCGCTTTTACCGCCTTGTCCAGACCCTTCACGCCTTTGGCGCGCAGGGTGATCATGCCGATCGGCCCGATCTCGTGGACCGCCGCGAAGCCTTTGATACGCGCGCCACCAAGGGCGGAAACCGGATCAGACATTCTGCTTTTCCCCGTCCTTGTCATAAAACACCGCATTGGCGACGCGGGCCTTTACGGTGCCATTGGTGACCGTGTTGAATTCCACCACTTCGCCCATCCGCGCCGGACCATGGCGCAACAGGCCCATGGCGATGCCGCGTTTCAGGGTGGGCGAATAGTAGGTCGAGGTGACGCGGCCCTGAACATTGCGCTGGCCATTGGCGTTGTGGCCCTCCTCGATGATGTAGGCACCATCAGGGATCACCGAGCCATCAAGCGTCTCAAAGCCTACCAGTTTCCAGCGGTCGGGGCTGGCAAGATAGGTCCGGGCCTGACCACGTTTGCCAAGGTAATCGGCCTTCTTTTTCGAAATCGCCCAGTCGAGGCCCAGATCCTGCGGGATCACCGTACCGTCCGTTTCATCGCCGATCATGATGAAGCCCTTTTCGGCGCGCATCACATGCAGCGCTTCGGTGCCGTAGGGCATGGCGCCAAGGGATGCGCCCGCCGTGTGGCACGCGTCCCAGAACGCCGCGCCGTGGCTGGCGGGCACGGCGATTTCATAGCTAAGCTCGCCGGAAAAGCTGATCCGGTAGACCCGCACCGGAAAGCCGCCCAAGGAGCCGTCGGCCCATTGCATGAAGGGCAGCGTTTCCTTGGATACATCCATCCCGCCAAGGGCTTCGAGCAGTTTGCGGGCGTTCGGGCCGACCACGGCGATTTGCGCGTATTGTTCGGTCACGTTGGCAGTGTAGACTTGCCAATCCCACCATTCGCATTGCAGCCAGTCTTCCATCCAGGCGTGAATACGGTCGGCCCCGCCCGAGGTGGTGTGGCACAGGAAGGTGTCTTCGTCGATCCGCGCCACCACGCCATCATCGGACAGGAAGCCCTGCTCGTTGCACATCAAGCCGTAGCGGCATTTGCCCACCGGCAGGGTGCTCATCACGCCGGTGTACAGCATGTCGAGGAAGCGGCCTGCATCCGGCCCCTTGACGATGATCTTGCCAAGGGTCGAGGCGTCCAGCAGGCCAAGGGCGCTGCGGGTGTTCAGAACTTCGCGGTGCACGGCCTGTTCGTGGGTTTCGCCGGCGCGGGGGAAGCAATAGGGCCGCCGCCACAAACCCACCGGTTCAAAGTGGGCCCCATGCGTGTCATGCCAGGCATGCATCGGCGTCCGGCGCAGGGGTTGGAAAATCTCGCCGCGCGCCTCGCCAGCCAGGGTGCCCAGCGTGACAGGGGTGTAGGGTGGCCGGAAGGTGGTGGTGCCAACGGCCGGAATCTCTTCATTCAAACTGTCAGCCAGCACGGCGAGTCCGTTGATATTGCTGAGCTTACCCTGATCTGTTGCCATCCCAAGCGTGGTGTAACGCTTGGTATGTTCGACGCTTTGATAGCCTTCGCGGGCGGCAAGCTGCACGTCCGATACCTTCACGTCATTCTGGTAATCCAGCCACATCTTTGACTTCAGCATCACCGGTGCGCCCTGTGGCATGATCCACGACGGCTCCAGCGCCGCCTCAGCCTGCGCTTCGGCGGTGGCGGGCTTGCCCTTGACCTTGAGACCGGCAAGGCGCAGCGCTTCGGTCGCAGATTTGGCCGCATCGGCCATCGCCTCGGCTGCCGTCAGCGCGCCGTTGGCGGCGCCGGCCGCGATCACCATCGGGGTGCCGTCATGGGTGATCGGTGCGCGCGTGGCATCGGGACGGAACATCGCACGGCCTGCGTCCCAGATCAGTTTGCCGCCACAATGGCTCCACAGATGCACAACCGGGGACCAGCCGCCCGACATGGCCACGGCGTCACAAGCGATGTCTTCCAGCACCGCCCCTTCGCCGGCCTGCAGGCCGATGGATATGCCGGTGACGCGCTTGCCGCCCTTGACCTTGACGATGGCGCGTCCGGCCAGGATGCGGATGCCCAGTTCGCGGGCGCGGGTGGGCAGATCGCCGGTAACATCGGCGCGCACATCGATGATGGCCGGAACCTCCAGCCCTGCCGATTTCAATGCAATCGCGGTACGATAGGCATCGTCGTTGTTGGTGACAACGACGGTGCGGTCACCGGGGCTGACGGCGTAGTTTTCCACGTAGTCGCGCACCGCACCGGCCAGCATCACACCCGGCAGGTCATTTCCGGCAAATGACAGGGGGCGCTCGATTGCGCCGGTGGCGGTGACGATGCGCGCCGCCCTGATCCGCCACAGGCGCTGTTTTGGCCGCCCGTCGCCGGGGCTGGCGTCGCCAATCCGTTCGTCTGCCAGCACATAGCCGTGGTCATAGACCCCTGCCCCGGTGCAGCGGGTGCGGATGGTCACGTTGTCGCGGCCTTTGAGAGTGGTCTCGGCGGCGGCGATCCAGACGGCGGCGGGCTGGCCGTCGATCACGTCACCGTCCACCGGCGCCCGCCCGCCAAGGGCCGGGGCCTGTTCCAGCACCATCACCCGCGCCCCGCCAGCCGAGGCCAGCAATGCCACCTGCAACCCCGCGATACCGCCGCCGACAACCAGCACATCGCAGAAAGCATAGGTATGTTCGTAGCGATCCGCGTCGGCTTCGCGCGGGGCTTTGCCAAGCCCGGCGGAGCGCCGGATGATCGGTTCAAACACGTGTTTCCAGAACGGGCGCGGATGGATGAAGGTCTTGTAGTAAAAGCCCGCCGGCAGGAACCGCGCCATCGCGTTGTTGATCACGCCGACATCGAATTCAAGGCTGGGCCAGTGGTTCTGGCTGGCAGCCTGCAGCCCGTCGAACAGTTCGGTCGTGGTGGCGCGCTGGTTCGGTTCCAGCCGGTCACCGGACCCGAGGTTCATCAACGCGTTCGGCTCTTCGGGGCCGGAAGCCACGATGCCGCGCGGGCGGTGATACTTGAAGCTGCGGCCGACCAGCATCTGGTCGTTGGCAAGCAGCGCCGAGGCCAGCGTATCCCCGGCAAAGCCGCGCATGCGCTTGCCGTTGAAGGAAAATTCCACCGCCGAAGTTCTGTCGATCAGGCGGCCGCCTCGGGCCAGACGCGTGCTCATTCGAAGCCCTTCCAGTCAGGCCTGCGGGCCGTGATCTTTGCGATGATGTCGGGCGGTGGCGCGCCGGTCTGGGCTGGGTAGGTGCCGAACACCTCCAACGTCGCGGTGCACCGCGCGGCAAGGAACCATTTGCCGCAACCGTAGCTGTGCCGCCAGCGCTCGAAATGCACGCCTTTGGGGTTCTTGCGGGCGAACATGTAGGCCTCGAACTCTTCGGCGCTGGCATCGGGGCCGAAGCGTTTCAGATGCGCTTCATAGCCGGGAGAAAGCTCCGTCTCGTCAGCCATCACCCCGCAATAGGGGCATTCGAGGATCAGCATCGGGGCACCCCTGAGCTTGCGCCGGACGACGCATGTGATTGGAAGACGCATGGCGCAGTGACGAGCCGGTGCGATAGTGGTGGCGGTTCAGGCGTCGGATGTGGCATCGACGTCCTCCTCCTGGCCAACGCGCTTGCCAAAGAAGGTCAGCAGGTCTTCGAGCGGCACCCGCAGTCCGCCGGGATGCATACCCACCAGATCATCGCCAATCCGGAACACCAGCAGGCCCGCCGCCTCAAGCGCCGCGACATAGGCGGGTTCGTGCGGCAGGCTGGCGCCCGTGCAATGGACGATCACGGCGGTCGCACCCAGATCGGCCAGCGCAAAGCTGGACAGCACGTCAAGTTCATGCCCGCCGGCGTTGATCGCCACCACATCCACCCGGTCGATGCCAAGCTCGCGCAGCACCGTGTCCATGCGCAAGAGCGGCACATCGGTCGGGGTCACGTCGTCGGGTGTGGCGTCAGGCAGTGCGGCCCGTGCGGCGGCTTCGATCCGCTCGCGGGTCAGGCTGGCGGCCAGATGAAGCTTGCGCGGGTAGCGGGGTGCCGCCGTTTCGGGCACCGCATAGATCGGCTGCGTGCCCGCGTGCGAGGCGATGCCAAGGTTCAGCACCGCGACCCGCTCGCTGTCCTTGTGCAAGGTGGCCAGTGCTGCGAAATGCGCCGGATGCGGTTCGATCAGCAATCCCGACCAGCCGTCACTGGCAAAACGCGCCCGGAACGGGTCATTGGTCTGCCCGTCCCGCGCGCCGACCTGAAGCACGAACACCCGCCCGGCCAACCTGTCGTGCACGCCGTTCAGCACCATCGTCTGCAGCGGTGCAAGCAGCTTGCCCGGCCGTCTGGGGGCAAAAAGTCCCAAGCTCTGCGTCATCGGCGCCCACCTTGGCGGGTGACGCGCCGGGCAAGGCTGTGGTCGGCGGAGAGGACCCTTTTGCCGCAGCCGTCGTCGTGACGCCAGCGTTCAAAGGGCACGCCTTTGGGGTTTTTGCGCGCGAACATGTGGGCCGCGAATTCCTCGGGCGAGGAGCCGGGGCCGAAGCGCTTTAGATGCGCCTTGTAGCGGCGGGAGAGTTCGGTTTCCTCGGCTTTGATGCCGCAGTAGGGGCATTCAAGGGTCAGCACGGGCGGCCTCCGGAAATGACGAAGGCGGACACCCAGGGGTGCCCGCCGACGACGGTGGTCAGAAGGGGCGCGGCCTTAGGGGTTGGCTGGGGCCAGTGGCGCTGGATCGGGCGTAGGCGCGACGGGATCAGCCGCGCCAGTGTCGGGTGCAGGGGCTGGGTCTGCCGGGGCAGCGTCTGGAACAGGTGCAGGCGCGGGCGCGGGGTCTGCGGCCGGGGTGTTGTTGTTTTCAATCGACACCGAGGGCGCCGTGTCGCCGGTGGTGTTGCTGCCGATGCGGTCGCCAAAGACGACATAGGCAAGGATGGCGATGACGACAAAGACGCCAGCCACCAGCATGCCAGTGCCGAGACCGCCGCCAGAGTCGACGGCGCGGCCTGCGGGGGCTTGGACATGGATGTTGGTGCGGGTGTATTCGTCGCGCGCAGCACCGGGGGCAACGCCGGCTGTGGTGCCAACTGTTCCGGGTGTGACGGGGCGCGGCGGTATGTTGGGATCTGACATGTGACTGTCTCCTGTAGATTTATCTCTACAGCGACAACGCCGCCTGACCGGGATTGGTTCCGGATTCCCATCAATGCGCCACCCCCGCCGCCACCGACTCATCAATGAACCGGCCTTCCTTGAAGCGCCACATGTTGAAAGCCTCCGCCAGCGGGCTGGGCCATGGCCGAACTGATGGCCAAGGGCGAACCAGGCCC
>NZ_JANMET010000189.1:0-8023 GCF_031377265.1 Tabrizicola sp.
TGGGGGGGGCCGCGACAAGCGCCGCATCGGCCCCCGTTGGATCAACCGGGCGGCGACCAGTCCTGCCGCGCGATGAAGGCGGCAAAGCTTTCCGGGGTCACACCCAGGGCGCCAACCCCCTTCGCGCCATCGCGCATTGTACCAGGATGATCCGCCAGATGGGCGTAAAGCTCGGCGATCCGGTCACCGGCCGGCGCTCCGAAGGCTTGGTTCAGACCGGCGGCAAAACCGGGCAGCGGGATCGTCGCATAAGACACTGGACGCTTCAGGTGCGCCGCCAGCAGTTCTGCGATCTGTGGCCCGGTCAGTGCCTCGGCACCGCCCAGACGGATCGACTGGCCAAACACATCTGCCGTGGCGGCAGCCAATGTGCAGTCCGCCAGCGTGCGGTGTGACATCCACGCTATCGCAGCCTCAGGCGAGGCCGGATATGCCAAAGTGCCGGAAAGGATGCCGGGAATGCTCCATGCGGCCAGCAGGTTGTCCATGTAGATCGTCGGTTCCAGCGTGACGAGCGGCAGGTCGCACAAGGCGTACTGCACGTGACGCATGTTGGCAAACACGCCAAGATCAGAAGGCACAATCCGGCTGGCGGCGTTCAGGATAACGCGAGGGACGCCTCGGGACGCCTTGGCGATAGCGCGGGCCATCCGCAGCGTCCGGCCGGGCGTATGATCTTGTGGCAGGGTAAAGACCACGACGTCGGCACCATCGAAAGCACGCTCAAGCCCATCGCCTGTTTCAAGGTCGGCGCGATGGGCACCCTGCGCAGTGCGGCTGGTGCCGGTAACCGTCCATCCGGCGGCGGAAAACGCACTGGCGATGGCAGATTGCTGGGCTCCGGCAAGGCCGGTGAGAGTGACGTGAGGCATGAATAACTCCGTTCATTTGCATCGGTGCCGTCGATATGGCACCGTGGATGCAATGGCGTAAGTACGCAGTATTTTGTGAGGTAGTATCGAAATGGATACTGTAATGGGCCTAAGCCCCGGGGAATGCCCGGTGGAACGCACCTTGCGGGTGATCGGTGGGCGCTGGAAAGTACTGATCCTGTACTATCTGCGCGGCGGGCCAAAGCGGTTCAACGAATTGCGCAGGATGATGCCGGCCATCTCACAGCGCATGCTGACCCAGCATCTGCGCGAACTGGAAGCTGACGGCATCATCAATCGTCGAATCTTTCCGGTGATTCCGCCGCATGTGGAGTATTCGTTCTCAGATCTTGGGCGCAGTCTGCTGCCCATTCTGGATGCCATGGCCGATTGGGGCAGCGCGCATTTGTCAGACGATGGACAAGCTGGTGCTGCAGCATGAGCGAAGCTCTGGAGGAGCGGATTGCGCACCTTGTCCGCGCGGTCGATGATCTGTCAGACGTGGTCACTCGCCAGGGCCGCGAGATCGACCGGATGACCCGACTGATCGCAATGCTGGCCGAACGCGAAGCCGAACGCGAAGCCGGATCGGGTGAGGCCCCTGCCGCGAACGCGAGGCCGCCGCATTGGTAGCCCCAGCGGGCAAAGCGCTTGGCTTTGCTTGCGCGGTGGCGGGGTTGGGCAGCCCTTTGATACGGGTGCACTGCCATGTTTGATCTGGGATCATCCCAGCGGGGCGAACAATTGAAACGGAGTTTGCCCAATCAGGAATTCTCTGACGGCTCGGCCACTGCAGGGATGGCAGCGCGGTGGAGCGTACATGCCGAACGTTAAGCTGATGGCGCTTGCAGTCACGTTGACGCTGGGCGCGCTGGGCGGCTGGATCGCGCATTGGGCGCACCTTCCGCTCGGGTATCTGCTTGGGTCACTGGTGGTAACCGGGGTAATTGCGGCGGGGGACGTGCGGCCCTTTGGGTGCCAGATCACGCTGCCGGCGCGGCTGCGATTTTCCTTTGTGCCAGTGATCGGGGTGGCCATCGGCGGCGCCTTTACCCCCGCCGTGGCGGGGCAGGCGTTGGGGTGGGGGCCGTCGCTTCTGGCGCTTTGCCTGTACGTGCCGCTGGCCCATGCAGCGGGGTTCGCGCTTTATCGGCGGGGTGGTCTGTCGGCGACAAACGCGTTCTTTGGCGCGGTTCCCGGTGGGTTGATCGAAAGCGTGCAGCTTGGCGAAGAGGCGGGGGCGGATGTCCGCCTTCTGACGGTGCTGCAGTTTCTCCGGCTGATCGGCACGATCATTGCAGTGCCGATGCTGTTCTGGGGCCTGACGGGGCATGCTGTCGGGTCGGCCTCGGGGGTGCAGATGGTCGGGGCAGCGGCGCATCTTGGTCCGCGCGAAGTGGCGATACTGGTGGCCGCTGGTCTGATGGGTGTGGCGATCGGGCGGCTTTTGCGGCTGCCGGGCTGGATCATCACCGGGCCGATCCTGATGTCGGCGCTGATCCACGGGCTTGGCTGGGTCGAGGGCGTGCCTCCGGGGTGGCTGATCGCGGCCACGCAGATCGTGTTGGGCACGGGGTTGGGCGCGCGGTTTGTGGGGGTGGACCGGGCCATGCTGCGGCGGGCAGCGGTGCTGGCGCTGATCAACGGGGTCGTGGCGCTGCTGCTGGCCATGGGGTTCGCGCTGAGCCTGCATGCGCTGGTGGGGGAGCCGGTGGCGGCGGTGTTCCTGGCCTTTGCCCCCGGCGGGCTGGCGGAAATGAGCCTGATCGCGTTGAGCCTGCAGGTCAGCGTGATCTATGTGACGGCCCATCATGTCTTGCGGATCGTGCTGGCTGTGGGACTGGCGAAACTGGGGAGCAGGTGGATCGGGTAGGGGTTGTCCACGCGTGGACAAGGTTTCTGTTCTAATAAAATCAATGGGTTATATAACTGCATTCATAAACTGTTAGGAATTGTCTGCGGTGTCTGCCGGAAGAAGAAGGACGCCGCGCGGAACCGGTGGTCACATATCCTCGACCAGCACCACGCCCTGCATCGCCTTGATCGCGCCTTTGATCTGGGGGGTCACCGGGTAGGACTGCGGCAAGGTCAGATCAAACTCGCGGCCCGCCTCGTCCGGGATGCAGAGGGTGATCTGCGCGCGGTTGCGGCCTTCGACCTTGGCCAGAAGTGCTGCCAGCGACGGCACGGCCTCAGCCCGGTTCAGGTGAATGCGGATCGCCTGCGCACCGGCCTGATCTGCCACCTGATCAATCGCCTGCACGGCGTTGGCGAGCATCTTCAGCGTCTCGCCCTCCAGTTCCGCCTTGACGGTCAGCACCACATTGCGGCCGGGTTCCAGCAGGTCACGCGCGGCCTCCAGCGTATCTGAGAACACGGTCACTTCGTAAAGCCCGGTCGGATCGGACAGCTGGACAAAGGCAAAACGGTTGCCCTTGGCGGATTTGCGTTCCTGACGTGATGACACCGACCCGGCAATCTTGGCAATCAGCGGGCCGCGTTCGGCCAGAATGGTGACTTCGGTCAGGGTCTTCACGTCACGGCGGCGCAGGGCAGACATGTAGTCGTCTAGCGGATGGCCCGAGAGGTAGAAGCCGATGGCCTGATGTTCCTGCGCCAGACGTTCAACCGGCAACCAGTCATCGCGGAACGGCAGGCGCGGTTCCGGGATATCGGTGCCAGTGTCGCCAAACAGCGACACCTGGTTTGAGGTCTTTGCCTCGTGGATCGCGGCGGAGTAGGCGACGAGGGGATCAAGCGCTTCGAACACCCGAGCGCGGTTCGGATCAAGCTGGTCGAAGGCCCCGGCGCGGGCCAGCATTTCCAGCGGGCGCTTGCCGACACGCTTCAGATCCACCCGGCGAGCCACATCGAAAAGATTTACGAACGGTCGTTCACCGCGATCCCGAACGATCATTTGCATGGCGTCGACGCCAACGTTCTTCAGCGCGCCAAGACCGTAGACAATGGCACCTTCGCGCACCGTGAAGGTGGCCAGCGAGGCGTTGATGCAGGGGGCCACGGTCTTGAGACCCAGCTTGTCGACCTCGCGTTTATAAACGGCAAGTTTGTCGGTCAGATGCAGATCGCAATTCATCACGGCGGCCATGAATTCGGCCGGGTAGTTCGCCTTGAGATAGGCGGTTTGATAGCTGACCACGGCATAGGCGGCGGCGTGCGATTTGTTGAACCCGTAGTTTGCGAATTTCTCCAGCAGGTCGAAAACCTCGCCGGCCTTTTCCTTGCTGACCGCGTGCGTCAGGGCCGCGCCTTCGATGAACTTCGGGCGTTCCTTGGCCATTTCCTCGGCGATCTTCTTGCCCATGGCGCGGCGCAGCAGGTCTGCGCCGCCAAGCGAATAGCCCGCCATCACCTGAGCGATCTGCATCACCTGTTCCTGATAGACGATGATGCCTTGGGTCTCAGCCAGGATGTGGTCGATTGTCGGGTGGATCGATTCCCGATCGCGAATGCCGTTTTTCACCTCGCAATAGGCGGGGATGTTTTCCATCGGGCCGGGGCGGTAGAGGGCGACGAGCGCCACGATATCTTCGATGCAGGTTGGTTTCATGCGACGCAGCGCATCCATCATGCCCGAGCTTTCCACCTGAAACACCGCGACGGTGCGGGCGCTGGCGTAAAGGTCGTACGACGGCTTGTCATCCAGCGGGATCAGGTTGATGTCAAAGCTGATGCCGCGCAGCGCCAAAAGGTCCATCGCGTTCTGGATGACGGTCAGGGTTTTCAGACCCAGAAAGTCGAACTTCACCAGCCCCGCAGCCTCGACCCATTTCATGTTGAACTGGGTCGCGGGCATGTCAGAGCGCGGATCTTGATAGAGCGGCACCAGTTCGTCCAGCGGGCGGTCGGCGATCACCACGCCGGCGGCGTGGGTAGAGGCGTTGCGCAGCAAGCCTTCGATTTCCTTGGCATAATCCAGCAAACGCTTGACCACCTCTTCCTTGGCGGCCTCACGCAGGCGCGGCTCATCTGCCAGCGCCTTGGTGATCGAGACGGGCTTCACGCCTTCGACCGGGATCATCTTCGACAGCCGGTCCACCTGCCCGTAGGACATTTGCAGCACGCGGCCCACGTCGCGCACCGCCGCCTTGGACAATAGCGCGCCGAAGGTGATGATCTGGCCAACCCGGTCCCGGCCATATTTGCCCTGGACGTATTGGATGACCTCTTCGCGGCGGTCCATGCAGAAGTCGATGTCGAAGTCGGGCATCGACACGCGTTCTGGGTTGAGAAAGCGTTCGAAGAGAAGGGCATAGCGCAGGGGGTCAAGATCGGTGATCGTTAGCGCATAGGCAACCAGCGACCCCGCACCCGAGCCACGCCCCGGCCCGACGGGAATGCCCTGATCCTTGGCCCATTTGATGAAATCGGCCACGATCAGGAAATAGCCGGGGAAGCCCATGTTTTCGATCACGTTCAGCTCGAAATCAAGGCGGGCCTGATATTCCTCCGGTGTGGCCGAAGGGGTGATGATCTTGAGGCGGTCCTGCAGACCCTGATTGGCGGCGCGGCGCAGTTCCTGCACCTCGTCATCGGCGAATTTCGGCAGGATCGGCGGGCGCTTGCTGGCAGCATAGGCGCAGCGGCGGGCGATTTCGACAGAGTTCTCCAGCGCCTCGGGCAGATCGGCGAACAGGGCGCACATTTCGGCTTCGGATTTGAAATAGTGCTGCGGGGTCAGGCGGCGGCGCGGCTGTTGCTGATCGACATAAGCGCCTTCGGCGATGCAGATCAGGGCATCATGCGCCTCATACATCGAGGCTTTGGGAAAGTAGACATCATTGGTGGCGACCAGCGGCAGGCCGAATTCATAGGCAAGCTCGACATGGCCACGCTCTGCCAGCGCCTCGCCTTCCGGCAGCTGGCCTGCGGGGCCGGGATGGCGCTGCAGTTCGACGTACAGGCGAGAAGGGTAGATCGCGGCCAGACGTTGCAAAAGCGCGCGCGCCTTGGGCAGCTGACCTGCGGCCAGGAACCGGCCAAGCGGGCCATCCGGGCCACCGGTCAGGCAGATCAGGCCGGACGACAGGGTCTCCAGCTCATCGACGGTCACCTGCGGCAGGCTGGCACCCCCGGCCATCGTGCCGTCGATGTAAAGCCGCGAGTTCAGCTTCATCAGGTTCTGGTAGCCAACCTCGGACTGGGCCAGCAGCACAATCGGCGCTGGCAGGCGCGGCCGTTCCCCCGGTTGGGACGGATCATGCGCCAGCGACACCTGACACCCCATGATCGGCTGCACGCCAGCGGCGGCGGCGGTCACCGAAAACTCCAGTGCGGCGAACATGTTGTTGGTGTCGGTGACGGCCACGGCAGGCATCGCTTGCGCCTTGCACAGGTCCACCAGCTTTTTGACCGGCACCGCGCCTTCCAGAAGCGAGTGTTCGGTATGGACGCGAAGGTGGATGAATCTGGGGGCACCGGACATGGCGGGACCCTACCCGATCTGTCCGGTGCCGCAACCCCGCCGGCGCGCGATCAGGTGCTTTTCAGCGACCGTGGCGCCGGCTGGAACGCCGCGACAAGGGCCATCACCACGATCATCGCCAGACCGGCCAACACCGGCACGTCTTGCCAATCCGGCTTGGTGATCATCAGGAACACGATGACGAACTGCGTTGTGTAATCGAACCGCGCCAAAGGCAGAAGTTTCAGCATCTCGTGGCGGGCCGCGTGCACACCCTTGGTGTCGCTGATGGCAATGGCATTTTCGCATGTCGGGCCAAGTTTGATCGCGCCGACAAGCGCCGTCACTGCAATGCCCGCCAAGCCAAGTACCACCCACGCAGGCCAGCCGAACCCACCGACATAGGTCGTGGCAAGACCGGTCAGAAGCGTGAGGATACTGGTCGGAAGGAACAGGCGCGGGCCAAGAAAGGCCACAAGGCGGATTACGCCCAGCAGATCGGCAGGATTCGGGCGCTTGGCAAACAGGAATGCCAGCAAAACAAGGGTGAAGCCGCCACCAAGCCAGACGATTGCCGAAGCGACATGAGCAAATTTCAACAGCACATAAAGGTCCATTACAGTCTCCAATTTTAATATGTATGCGAATGAGCTTGGAATGCCGCACCGCGACGCCTGATGCAAGGTTATGAAATCCTTACCGCGCGGCAGACCGCCGCTCTGCCCGTTCTTTCGGCAAAAGGCGAAACTGCTTCCAAATTTCCAAAGAAGGTAAGTCTTGCCATGTGGTATCTGGCGGCGCTTCATGTTTTCAAGGGAGAATGGGCAACGTCCCAGGGGAGCATGCCCCGCTTTACGCCGCATCGGGCGGGCATGCAGATCACCTCGAACGAGGAGAAGGCGGCTGGTTTTGGGATGTCTGAGGTTGCGTTTCTCTTGAACGGAACGCCGGTCCGCATTTCGGGGCAACCCGCGACACGGACGCTGTTGGATTGGCTGCGTGATACGCGCGGGCTGACCGGCACCAAAGAAGGCTGCAACGAAGGCGATTGCGGCGCCTGCACAGTGATGGTCACCGACGCCGACGGACCAAAAGCGCTGAACGCCTGCATCCTCTTCTTGCCGCAACTGCATGGCAAAGCGGTGCGCACCGTCGAAGGCATTGCCGGGCCGGACAGTGCATTGCACCCGGTACAAGCTGCGATGATCACGCATCACGGGTCACAGTGCGGTTTCTGCACGCCGGGCTTCGTGGTGTCGATGGCGGTGGGCCATGCGCAGGGGCGGCACGATCATGACGATGTGCTGGCGGGCAACCTGTGCCGCTGCACCGGCTATGCGCCGATCATCCGCGCGGCCGAGGCTGCGGCCAGCGAACCGGTTCCCGCATGGCTGGATGATGTTGCTCAGCTTCCTCTTCTCAAAATATCCCCGGAGGGGTCCGGGGAGGCAGGCGGCCTCTCCGGCGCGTTCAGCCCGCGCGACAGCGACGCGCTGGCGCAGTGGTATCTGGCCAACCCCGACGGCACGTTGATCGCCGGGGCCACCGATGTGGGGCTGTGGGTGACCAAGCAGTTGCGCGACCTGCAGCCGGTTGCCTTTCTGTCGGGCGTCACCGACCTGCAGCAGATCGAGCAGCAGGGCGGCGCGGTGCATATCGGCGCGGGCGTCACCATCACCGCCCTGCATGAGGCGATGCGCGAGATGCACCCGTCCTTTGCCGAGCT
>NZ_JANMET010000204.1:0-2061 GCF_031377265.1 Tabrizicola sp.
CTGACCGCATGCTCAGGGTTTCCAGACGGTTCCCGGCGCGCTAAGCCAAGCCATGCGCGAAACACTGACCCAGATCTATGAGGCCCGAGTGGCGGCGGGAACGCTGCGGCCTGATCCTGCACAACACGCGGTCCTGGCACGGCTTGAGGAATTGCGCGTCTGGCTGGAAGCCAACGCTACCCGTAAGGTAGGCCTTTTTGCGGGGCTCTTCGCCAAGCCGGTGATGCCGCCCAAGGGGATGTACCTGTGGGGCGGGGTCGGGCGCGGCAAATCCATGCTGATGGACATGTTCGCCGAAGCCACCAACATCACGCAAAAACGCCGGGTGCATTTTCATGCCTTCATGCAAGAGGTGCACAAAGGCATGCATGCGGCGCGAAAACAGGGGGTGGAGGATGCGCTGGCCCCGGTGGCCGAAGCCCTGATCCAAGACATCCGGCTGCTGGCCTTTGACGAGATGCAGATCAACGACATCACCGATGCGATGATTGTGGGACGATTGTTTGAAAAGCTGTTTGGTGCGGGGGTGGTGATCGTCACCACCTCCAACCGGCCGCCGCAGGATCTGTACAAAGACGGGTTGAACCGTGCGCTGTTCTTGCCTTTCATCGACATGCTGGAGACGCGACTGGAGGTGCGGGAACTGGAAAGCCCGACCGACTACCGCCAACATCGGCTGGCGGGTGCGCAGGTGTATTTCCACCCAGCGCGCACAGCGGGCGACAGCATTTCGGCAATCTGGGCTGATCTGACCGGGGGTGCCATTGGGGTGCCGCTGGTTTTGCCGGTGAATGGCCGCCAAATCGAACTGCCGCGCTTTGCCAGTGGCGTGGGGCGGGCAAGCTTTTGGGATTTGTGCTCCAAGCCCTTGGGCCCGGCGGATTTTCTGGCGATTGCGGGCGCGGTTAGGGTGCTGATCCTTGAGAATATCCCGCAACTGTCCTCAACGAACTACAACGAGGCCAAACGCTTTGTCACGCTGATTGACGCGCTGTACGAGGCGCGGGTTCGGCTGATCTGCTCAGCCGCCGATGCGCCAGAGCGGCTTTACATCGAAGGCGCCGGGTCGTTTGAATTTGAACGCACGGCCAGCCGCCTGCGCGAAATGCAGGCGGCAGATTGGGCCGAAGGCTAGCGGTCAGGCCTTGGCCAGGGCATCGGCGAACTCGTGATTGGTGTCACGGTGGCGCGCCTCATCCGCTCGCACGGCAATGATGACCTCACGCAGGCGGGCATCGGGCGCAAGCTTCCAGTAGGTGATGGCAAGCGCGGGCGCGGCCACGTTTTCGACAAAGCCGCTGTCAACCTGGGCAAGATAGCCAGTGTAGCTGACCACCGCTTCCTCCTCGAGATAACCCACCACGCGATGCGCTGTCTTGGGGGCAAAGAGGTAGAGGAAGAAGTAGGCGTTGAAGAACACCGCCTGGCCGAACATGATCAGCATGCGTTCGACAAAGGACGGCTGCGCGATGTTGATGAAGGTCATCAAGTGCATCCGCTCATTTTCGGCCTCGTCCAGCATCTCGCGGATCCAGCCTTCATCCTCGCGGATATGGCGCAGTGATTTGAGGTGCTGCAGCATGCCGCCAACCATGCCGGGCACGGCGGCCACGGTTTCCAGCACGACGGCCCGGTGGCCGTAACGCTTGGAAAAGAAGGCGTCGGCAAAGACGCGCATGAACTTGACGATGCCCAGAGCGACGCGGTCAGAGATGCCGTTCGGTGTCTTGTGACGGTCAAGCGGGGTGGAGGGTGAGTCGAGATCGGACATGGCAGTTTCCTTTCCCGACAAATGTAGGTGGTCTTTGCCAGCCCCTCAATCGGGTGCGACACAATGCAGCTGCAGCATCAGCCTGCCAGTGCTTGCCACAAAAGCCGGATCGCCATCGCCGAGGAGACAAAGACCAGCAACGGCTTGACCAACCCCGCCCCGACGTGCATTGCCAGCCTCGCGCCAAGGCTGGCGCCCGCGATCTGCGCGGCTGCCATTGCAAAGCCGGTGACCCACCAGGTGGCACCCGTCGGGATGAACACCAGCAGACTGCCAAAGTTGGAAGCGAA
>NZ_JANMET010000213.1:0-17032 GCF_031377265.1 Tabrizicola sp.
GATCAGTCTGCTGTTCTTCGGCGGCTGGCTGTAGCCGATCCCCGGCCTGCCCGATGGCTGGTGGTGGTTGGTCGGCAAGTTGTGGTTCTTCTTCTTCATGTTCGCCATGGTGAAGGCCATCGTGCCCCGCTACCGCTATGACCAGCTGATGCGGATCGGCTGGAAGGTCTTCCTGCCGATGTCCCTCGCTTGGGTCGTGCTGGTGGCGTTCCTCGCGAAATTCGAAGTATTCGGCGGCTTCTGGGCCCGCTGGACGATTGGAGGCTGAGACATGGCCGACCTGAGATCGACCCTTGCGAACGCAACAGACGCCGAACTGGCTGAGCTTTCCGCGTTTCTCATGAATAAGTTCGGCCTGATGGGCCAGCGGATTGAGGAAACGGGCGGCTGGGGTTGGGATCTGAACCATTTGGATTTTGTCTCCGCTATGCGCGAATTTGCTGGTGGCGAAGAGAGTGAGGGCTGAAAACATGTCCAACATCGACTGGAACCGCGCGACCCGGTATTTCCTGCTGATGGATTTCATCAAGGGCTTCGGCCTGGGCATGAAATACTTCTTCGCGCCGAAGAAGACGCTGAACTATCCGCATGAGAAGGGGCCGCTTTCCCCCCGTTTCCGTGGCGAACATGCGTTGCGGCGCTATCCGAACGGCGAGGAGCGGTGCATTGCCTGCAAGCTGTGCGAGGCGGTCTGCCCGGCGCAGGCGATCACCATCGACGCCGAACCGCGTGAGGACGGCAGCCGCCGCACCACGCGCTATGACATCGACATGACGAAGTGCATCTACTGCGGCTTCTGCCAGGAGGCTTGCCCGGTGGATGCCATTGTCGAAGGCCCGAACTTCGAGTTTGCCACCGAGACGCGCGAGGAGCTGTTCTACGACAAGGACAAGCTGCTGGCGAACGGCGACCGTTGGGAAGCCGAGATCGCCCGCAACCTCGAAATCGACGCGCCGTACAGGTAAGATGATGACCGAAGACTTCACCAAGATGTTCGCCGCGATGATGGAGCAGGGGCAGAAGATGGCGCAGGCCTTCACCCCGGCGATGGAGAATGTCGACGTGAAGGCGTTCGAAAAGATGTTTCCCGCGATGCCGAAAGAGCTGTTGGAGATGTGGTTCGGCAAGATCTTCAACCCCGAAGGTCTGGATGCGCGGACCCGGTTTCTGGTGACCATCGCGGCGCAGACGGTGCTGGGCCCCCTGGGCGAGCCGCAGTTGCGGATGACGATCAAGAACGGGCTGGCCGCCGGAGCAACGAAGCGCGAGATCGCCGAGGTGATCTGGCAGATGAGCATGTTCGGCGGGGTGCCCGCGATGCAGAAAGCGTTGGAGATCGCGCAGGCGGTCTTTGCCGAAGTTGAGGAGAAAAACGCATGACCGTCGCCGATTTTGCCTTTTACGCCTTTGCAGTGGTTACGGTGGCAGCGGGCCTGATGGTCACCATCAGCCGCAACCCGGTGCATTCCGTGCTGTGGCTGATCCTGGCGTTCCTGTCGACCTCGGGCCTGTTCGTGCTGCTCGGGGCCGAGTTCGTGGCGATGCTGCTGGTCATCGTCTATGTCGGCGCAGTGGCCGTGCTGTTTCTGTTTGTGGTGATGATGCTGGACGTCGATTTCGCCGAGTTGAAGGGCGAGATGGCAAAGATCATGCCCTTGGCGCTGTTGATCGGGGTGATCCTGATCATGCAGATCGCGCTGGGGGTCGGCGTTTGGGCAGAAGCCGACGGTGCGATGGGGTTACGGCAGGCCGTGGCACCGGGGCTGGAGGTGGAGAACACCCGCGCCTTGGGGCTGCTGATCTATGACAAGTACATCCTGTTGTTCCAGCTGGCGGGCCTGATCCTGCTGGTCGCGATGATCGGGGCGATCCTGCTGACGCTGCGCCACCGCCGCGACATCAAGCGCCAGAACGTGCTGCAACAGATGTGGCGCGACCCGGCCAAGGCGATGGAGCTGAAGGACGTGAAGCCGGGGCAGGGGTTGTAAGCGGATGAAGCTGGCGGCGATCATGCTGACGTTCGGGATAGCGGGTTCAGCGCATGCTCTGACGCCGCAGAACCTGACCTGTGAGATGCCGGGGCTGGGGTTAGCGGCGTTCATCACCGGGTTCGACGGGCGCTATCAGGTGTTCGACTGGTGGGACAAGACGGGCGACACGTTGGGTATGAAGGCGGTGGTCTATGCCGATTGCAAGGGTGGGCAAAGCTTGCGCGCCACGACCGATCAGAGCAGCGACACACTTGATGCGGCGACTGATATCCTTTGGACGGCAGGGCGGGCCGGGCAGAGCGGCGATCTGGCCGCGTTGACGGCGGCACTGCAGGACGCAGGCTTTGCGGTTGATACGCAGCCATTGGCCACCGACCATTGTGCCTGCACGGATGAGATGATTGGCCTTTCAGGGCAATAACAGGGCTTTCGCCCGAGACGGAACAACGGGCCTAAGACCCGGAGGGAACGAGAATGGTGGGACTTGAACATTACCTGACGGTGGCGGCGGCGCTGTTCGTCATCGGCATTTTCGGGATCTTCCTGAACCGAAAGAACGTGATCGTCATTCTGATGTCGATTGAACTCATGCTCTTGGCGGTGAACATCAACCTTGTCGCGTTCTCTTCTTACTCCGGCGATCTGGTGGGGCAGGTCTTCACCATGTTCGTGCTGACTGTGGCTGCGGCCGAGGCGGCGATCGGGTTGGCGATCCTCGTGGTGTTCTTCCGCAACCGCGGCACGATCGACGTGGAAGACGTGAACGTGATGAAGGGCTGATCCATGACAGGTGTGGGGCAGATCACCGCGGGCGGCCTGCGCGTGACGACGATTTTCGGCGGGATGGTGGACATGCGCTGCGTGTCCTGCAACCGCCGCTATATCGCGCCGTTGGGCGCGGAAGATACGGTTGTTTGCAAGGCAGCCGGATGCATCAAGAAACGGCGGGCTGAATAATGGCGACGATCATCCTTTTTGCGCCGCTGATTGGCGCGCTCATCTGCGGCTTCGGCTGGCGGATCATCGGCGAAAAGGCGGGGCAGGTCATTGCCACGGCACTGCTGTTTCTCGCGGCGGCGCTCAGCTGGCAGATCTTCCTGACTTTCGACGGTGAGACGCAGAAGATCGTGCTGTTACGCTGGATCGAGAGCGGGTCGTTGAGCACCGAATGGGCGATCCGGCTGGACCGGCTGACCGCGATCATGCTGGTGGTGGTGAACACGGTGTCGGCGCTCGTGCACCTTTATTCCTTCGGCTACATGGCGCATGACGAAAACTGGGGCGAGGGTGAGCATTACAAGGCGCGCTTCTTTGCCTATCTCTCGTTCTTTACCTTTGCCATGCTGATGCTGGTGACGTCCGACAACCTGGTGCAGATGTTCTTTGGCTGGGAAGGGGTGGGCGTCGCGTCTTACCTCTTGATCGGGTTCTACTACCGCAAGCCAAGCGCCAATGCGGCGGCGATCAAGGCGTTCGTGGTCAACCGGGTGGGCGACTTCGGCTTTGCGCTGGGGATTTTCGCGATCTTCTTTCTGACGGATTCGGTGCGGCTGGATGATATCTTCGCCGCCGCCCCGGTGCTGGCGGAGACGAATGTCAGCTTCCTCTGGACCGACTGGAACGCGGCGAACCTGATCGGCGTGCTCATCTTCATCGGCGCGATGGGCAAATCGGCGCAGCTGTTCCTGCACACCTGGCTGCCCGACGCGATGGAGGGGCCGACGCCGGTTTCGGCGCTGATCCATGCCGCGACCATGGTGACGGCAGGGGTGTTTCTCGTCTGCCGGATGTCGCCGCTCTATGAATACGCGCCCGACGCCAAGACGATGATCGTGGTGGTGGGGGCCTCGACCGCGTTCTTTGCGGCGACCGTGGGTCTGGTGCAAAACGACATCAAACGGGTGATCGCCTATTCGACCTGTTCGCAACTGGGCTACATGTTCGTGGCGGCGGGCTGCGGGGTTTATTCGGTGGCGATGTTCCATCTGTTCACCCACGCCTTCTTCAAGGCGATGCTGTTCCTTGGCGCGGGTTCGGTGATCACCGCGACGCACCATGAGCAGGATATGCGCAACTACGGCGGCCTCAGGAAAAAGATTCCGCTGACCTTTGCCGCGATGATGATCGGCACGCTGGCGATCACCGGGGTCGGCATCCCGCTGACGCATTACGGCTTTGCAGGGTTCCTGTCGAAGGACGCGGTGATCGAAAGTGCCTATGTTGGGTCAAGCTATGCCTTCTGGCTTTTGGTGGCTGCGGCCTGCATGACCAGTTTCTATTCCTGGCGGCTAATGTTCATGACCTTCTATGGGACCAGCCGCGCAGGCGGACACGGCCATGGCCGCGACCATGACGACCACGCGCATGAACCGCATGAAAGCCCGCTGACCATGCTGATCCCCTTGGGCGTTCTGGCCCTTGGTGCGGTGTTTTCCGGGATGCTGTGGTACAACGTGTTCTTCGGCGAAGAAGATAAAGTGCGCGAATGGTTCGCTATGGAACCGGCGGCGCATTATGAGCCGGCAGCGACCGAGGCGGTTGCCGCGACCGAAGCCGCACCCGCCGAGGGTGACGCGGTTGTGGCAACTGAAGCCGCCCCCGTCGAGGAACATGCCGCAGTCGCAGGGGCCGCACCGAAAGGGGCGATCTTCATGGGGCCAGACAACACCGTGATCCATCAGGCACATGAAGCGCCGACATGGGTCAAGGTTTCGCCTTTCGTCGCGATGCTGATTGGCTTTGGCCTGGCCTGGCTCTTCTACATCAAGCGCACCGATCTGCCGGGGCGTCTGGCCGCACAACAGCGCCCGCTGTACCTGTTCCTTCTGAACAAGTGGTACTTCGACGAGATTTACGACTTTCTCATCGTCCGCCCCGCGAAATGGCTGGGGGGCTTTTTGTGGAAACAGGGTGACGGGGCGGTCATCGACGGGTCGATCAATGGGGTGGCGCTGGGGATCATCCCCTTCTTCACCCGTCTCGCCGGGAGGGTGCAGTCTGGCTATCTCTTCCATTATGCATTTGCCATGGTGATGGGGATCGTGATCCTCGTGACCTGGATGACGCTGTTCGGCGGCGCGAAGTAAGAGGGCGCACGCATCATGGAAAACCAGCTTCTGTCTATCATCACCTTCCTGCCGCTGGTTGCGGCTGTGATCCTGGCGCTGTTCATGCGCGGCAATGACGCGGCGGCACAGCGCGGGGCCAAATGGCTGGCGCTGTTCGTCACGTCGGCGACCTTCGTGATCTCGTTGTTCGTGCTGCTGGGGTTTGATCCGGCCAACACCGGCTTTCAGTTTGTCGAGGAGCGGGCGTGGATTCTGGGCCTTAACTACCGGATGGGGGTGGATGGCATCTCGATCCTGTTCGTGATGCTGACCACGTTCCTGATGCCGATCACCATCCTGTCGTGCTGGGGCGTGGAAACCCGGGTCAAGGAATACATGATCGCGTTCCTGGTGCTGGAAAGCCTGATGCTGGGCGTGTTCTGCGCGCTGGATCTGGTGCTCTTCTACCTGTTCTTCGAGGCGGGCCTGATCCCGATGTTCCTGATCATCGGTATCTGGGGCGGCAAGGAGCGGATCTACGCGGCCTTCAAGTTTTTCCTCTATACCTTCCTTGGATCTGTCCTGATGCTGGTCGCCATCATCGCGATGTATCTGGACGCGGGCACCACTGACATCGTCAAGCTGCTGGCGCATGACTTCGGGCATGAAAGCTTCAGCTTGCTGGGCATTCAGGTCGTGGGCGGTTTGCAGACGATGCTGTTCCTAGCGTTCTTTGCCAGCTTTGCGGTCAAGATGCCGATGTGGCCGGTGCACACTTGGTTGCCGGATGCCCACGTTCAGGCACCGACGGCGGGGTCTGTGGTGCTGGCGGCGATCTTGCTGAAGATGGGCGGCTACGGTTTCCTGCGCTTCAGCCTGCCGATGTTCCCGGTGGCCTCGGACATCTGGGCACCGCTGGTATTGTGGATGAGCGCGATTGCGATTGTCTACACATCCCTTGTGGCACTGGCGCAGTCGGACATGAAAAAGCTGATCGCCTATTCGTCGGTGGCCCATATGGGCTATGTGACGATGGGGATCTTTGCGGCGAACCAGCAGGGCATTGATGGCGCGATCTTCCAGATGCTGAGCCATGGGTTCATCTCCGGCGCGCTCTTCCTCTGCGTCGGCGTGATATACGACCGGATGCACACCCGCGAGATCGACGCCTACGGCGGTCTTGTCAACCGGATGCCGGCCTACGCGCTGATCTTCATGTTCTTTACCATGGCCAATGTCGGCTTGCCCGGCACCAGCGGCTTTGTCGGCGAGTTTTTGGTCCTTATGGGCATTTTTCAGGTCAACACCTGGGTGGCTGCAGTGGCCACGTCAGGCGTGATCCTTAGCGCCGCTTATGCGCTGTGGCTGTATCGCCGCGTCGTGTTTGGCGCGCTGGTGAAAGAGGCGCTGAAGACGATCACCGACATGGACCGCCGCGAAAAGCTGATCTTCGCGCCGCTGGTGGCGATGACCTTGCTGTTGGGCATCTACCCGAGCCTGGTGACCGACATGATCGGGCCGAGCGTTGCGGCCCTTGTTTCCGATTACCACGCTGCTCTGCCCGAAGTGGCCGAGCAGGTGGCCCTGCATTGAGGACCCCGGCATGACATCCGCAGATTTCACCACCATTCTGCCCGAGATCGTTCTGGCCGGATATGCGATGGCCGCACTGATGGCCGGGGTCTACACCACCAAAGACAAGCTGGCCCCGACGATCGTCTGGGCCACGGCGGGGTTGTTTGTGGCGCTGGCTCTGTGGATCGGCGCTGCCGGCGCGGGCGAACGCAGTGCCTTTGGCGGCATGTTCATCGACGATCCCTTCGCGCGCTTTGCCAAGGTGACGATCCTGTTGTCGGCGGCGGCGGTGCTGGTGATGAGCGTGGATTACATGCAGCGGCGCGATCTCTTGCGGTTCGAATACCCGATCCTGATCACGCTGTCGGTTGTCGGCATGATGATGATGGTGTCTGCCGGGGATCTGATGTCGCTGTACATGGGGTTGGAGTTGCAGTCGCTGGCGCTGTATGTGCTGGCGTCGATGCGGCGCGACAGTGCGAAATCCTCGGAAGCGGGGTTGAAGTATTTCGTGCTGGGGGCGCTGTCGTCGGGCCTGCTGCTGTATGGTGCGTCACTGGTTTACGGTTTTGCCGGGACTACCCAGTTTTCCGGTATCCTGTCGACGGTGCAGGATGGCGTGCCGCTGGGCCTGCTGTTCGGCCTTGTGTTCATGCTGGCGGGACTGGCGTTCAAGGTATCGGCAGCGCCGTTCCACATGTGGACGCCCGACGTCTACGAAGGCTCGCCCACCCCAGTGACCGCGTTCTTTGCGACCGCGCCAAAGGTGGCAGCGATGGCGCTGATCGCCCGGCTGGTGCAGGACGCCTTCGGTGGCGTTCCGGGGCAATGGGGGCAGGTTCTGGCGGCACTGTCGGTCGCGTCGATGTTCCTTGGCGCGGTGGCAGCCATCGGGCAGCGCGACATCAAGCGGCTGATGGCCTATTCGTCGATCGCCCACATGGGCTATGCGCTGATGGGGCTGGCCGTGGGTACTGCCGGTGGCGTGCAGGCGATGCTGATCTACATGGCGATCTACGTCACGATGAACGTCGGCACCTTTGCCTTTATCCTGTCGCTGGAGCGGGATGGCCGCCCGGTCACCGATATCAACGCGCTGAACTTGTTCGCCAAGCGCGAGCCGCTGAAGGCGCTGGCGATGCTGGTCTTGCTGTTCAGCCTGGCCGGTGTGCCGCCGATGCTGGGCTTTTTCGCCAAGTTCTATGTGCTGAAGGCGGCGGTGGATGCGCAGATGGTCTGGCTTGCCACTGCAGGGGCCGTGGCGTCGGTGATCGGGGCATTCTACTATCTGCGGATCGTCTACTACATGTATTTTGGCACCGAGCAGGACCCGGTCGAAAGCCGCATGGCCCCGGTACAATGGGGAATGCTGGTGGCGGTTGCGCTGATCATGGTTTTGGGCATCGTCAACCTGTTCGGGATCGAGCCGGTGGCAGCGATGGCGGCGGAAGCGCTTGTCCGCTAACTGGCCCGAGGCGGTGGGGCGCGTTGCCCTGCCCGAGATTGACAGCACCAACGCCGAAGGTTTTCGGCGGGGCAATGGCCCGGTGTGGATCTTGGCCGGGCTCCAGACGGCGGGCCGCGGACGGCGCGCGCGGCCTTGGGTCAGCCCCCGGGGAAACTTTCACGCGACACTGGTGATGCACCCGGTCGAGGCGCCGGAAGTGGTCGCCTTGCGGTCGTTCGTTGCCGCCCTTGCGTTGCGCGAAGCGTTGCTGGCGGTCAGCGGATTGTCGGGGTCGCTTGCTCTGAAATGGCCCAATGATGTGCTGTTGAACGGTGGCAAGGTGGCCGGGATCTTGCTGGAAAGCACAGGTCTGGGCACCAAGAAGCCAACGCTGTGCATTGGCATCGGGGTGAACCTGATCGCCGCCCCAACCCTTGATGCGGTCGAAACAGGTGCCGTGCCGCCGGTTTCATTGCTGGCGGAAACCGGCAAGCGGGTGACGCCAGAGGCGTTTCTGGATCTGCTGGCACCTGCCTATGCCCGACTTGAAGCCACTTTCGCCACGCAAGGCTTCCCGGTGCTGCGCCACGCGTGGCTTGACCATGCGGCCCGGTTGGGCGAGGTGATCCGCGCGCGGACGGGGGAAACCGTTCGTGAAGGACTTTTTGAGACGATCGATGCCACCGGTAACCTGATCTTGCGCATGCGCGAGGGAGCGGTTGCGATTTCGGCGGCAGAGGTGTTCTTCTGACGGCTGGTGAGGGAGGATGCGATGCTTCTGGCCATCGACTGCGGCAACACCAACACGGTGTTCTCGATCTGGGACGGGGTACGATTCATCACCACGTGGCGGATAGCCACCGACCACAAGCGCACGGCGGATGAGTATTTCGTTTGGCTGTCCAGCTTGATGATGCTGACCAAGACCGAAGCGCAGGTGACCGAGGCGATCATCAGCAGCACCGTGCCCCGTGTAGTGTTTAACCTGCGGGTTCTGTGCAACCGATACTTCGATTGCCGCCCTGTGGTGGTCGGCAAGCCTGAGTGCCGCCTGCCAGTGCCGCCGCGGGTGGACCTGGGCACCACGGTTGGCCCCGACCGGCTGGTCAATACGGTGGGGGCGCATGACCGGCATGGCGGCAATCTGATAGTGGTGGATTTCGGCACTGCCACAACTTTTGACGTGGTTGACCACGATGGCGCCTATGTCGGGGGGGTGATCGCACCGGGCGTCAACCTGTCGCTTGAGGCATTGCACATGGCTGCCGCCGCCTTGCCGCACATCGATGTCGCACGTCCGGAGCGGGTGATCGGCACGAATACGGTGGCCTGCATGCAGTCTGGTGTGTATTGGGGGTACATCGGGCTTGTCGAAGGGGTGGTGCACCGTGTGCGCCGCGAACGCGACCGGCCCATGAAAGTCATCGCAACTGGCGGCCTTGCGTCGCTGTTCGCCCAAGGAACCGAACTTTTTCAGTCGATCGAGGATGACTTGACCATGCATGGGTTGGTCCTGATCAACGCTTTCAACAAGGAAATCGCATGAGTACCAACCGGCTGATCTACCTTCCCCTCGGCGGTGCCGGGGAGATCGGCATGAACTGCTATGTCTACGGCTATGGCCCGGCAGGCAAGGAACGGCTGATTGTCGTCGACCTCGGGGTTGCGTTCCCGGATATGGACGGCTCTCCTGGCGTTGATCTGATCATGGCCGACATTGCCTGGCTGGAGGCGCGACTGGATCGGCTTGAGGCGATCTTCATCACTCACGCGCATGAGGATCACATTGGCGCTCTGGGCCATCTGTGGCCCAAGCTGCAGAAGAAAGTTTATTGCCGCAGGTTCACGGCCACCATCGCAAAGCTGAAGTTTGACGAGGCGGGCCTGCCGCTGGACATGATCCATGTTGTCGAGGCGCGCCCGGCTACGGTTGAGTGCGGTCCGTTCAAGGTGCAGTTCGTGCCGGTCAGCCATTCGATTCCGGAAAGCTCGGCGCTGGTTATCGACACGCCTGCGGGGCGCATCCTGCATTCGGGCGATTTCAAGATCGACCATGATCCGGTGGTGGGCGAGGCCTGGGATGACGCGCGATTTGCCGAGATCGTCAAGGAACGTCCGGTCAAGGCGCTGATGTGCGATTCCACCAACGTGTTTTCAACCCATGAGGGCCGTTCGGAAAGCACGCTTGGTCCGGCGCTGACCGAGTTGATCAAAAGTTCGGGCGGCATGGTTGCGGCGACGACCTTCGGGTCGAACGTGGCACGGCTGAAGACACTGGCCGAGGCTGCGCGTGCGGCGGAAAGGTCCGTCTGTGTGCTAGGGCGTTCGATGAAGCGGATGATTTCGGCGTCGGAGGAGGCGAAGGTTCTGGCCAACTTCCCGCGCACGATCAGCCCGGAAGAAGCGCTGGATGTGCCCCGCAAGAACCTGATGTTGCTGGTCACCGGAAGCCAGGGCGAACGCCGTGCGGCAAGCGCGCAACTTAGCCGCGGCAAGTACCTGGGGATCGAGATGAAGGAGGGCGACACCTTCCTGTTCTCGTCAAAGACCATTCCGGGGAACGAACGGGGTGTCCTGCACGTCTGGAACGCGTTTTCCGAAATGGGCGTCAATGTCGTCGATGACAGCGGCGGAAAGTATCATGTTTCCGGCCATGCAAACCGGCCAGATCTGGAACATGTGCACCGGCTGGTGTTGCCCGACATGCTGATCCCGATGCATGGCGAACACCGGCATCTGCGCGAACATGCCCGCATCGCGACCGAGGCAGGGATTGCGGCGGAAGTCGCGTCGAACGGCATGATGATCGACATTACTGGCGATGTGCCGGAAGTGGCGGAATACGTCGAAACCGGGCGGACCTATCTGGACGGCACCACGTTGATCGGGGCGCTGGACGGGGTGGTGCGCGACCGGATCCGCATGGCGCTGAACGGGCACGCGCTGGTGACGGTAATCATGGACGAGAACGACGAGCCGATGGGCGAGCCTTGGGTCGAAGTGATGGGCCTTCCGGGTGCTGGCAAAGGCGGACGCCCGCTGAACGAGACGATCGAGGCCGATCTGGCGGAGTTCCTTGATGCGGCAGGGCGCAAGCTGTTGCGCGATGACGACAAGCTGGAAGAAGCCATCCGCAAAGTCGTGCGGCAGGTGGCGATGGAAGAAATCGGCAAGAAGCCCGAAGTGACTGTTGTGGTCAGCCGGCTGGTGGCCGACTAAGCCGCCGGCTGCCTTCGGCACAAACTGAAAAGGCCCCGCAGGTGCGGGGCCTTTTGCATTCGGACCGTGAAAGCTGTCAGCCTTCGGTGCCATTTGCCGGTGCGGTTTCTTCCGCGTCGTCGGCAGTCGATGTCTTCAGCGCAAAGCTGCGCAAGATGAACTCCGGCACATGATCGCCCATGCCGACAACGGTCGGGCCGTAATCACGGCGGTCGTCGCGGCGATACTCGGGCCGATCGCGACGCTCATCCCGGCCGCCCTGAGCCTCGCGCCGTTCGCCCCGGCGGTCATCGCGACGGTCTTCGCGGCGCGGTTCTTCCCGACGCTCCTCGCGACGTGGTTCTTCGCGAGGGGTGGCAACAGGTTCTGCAACCACGGCCACCGGCACGACCTGCACTGGCACCACAATGGCTTCGCGCGGTTGGCCAGCGCTTTCGCGGGGCTTGCGTGGGCCGCGTTCATCGCGGTCACGGCTGCGCGACCGGGGGCCACGCTCTTCGCGCGCCGGTGCGGGCGAGCCGTCATCGACGCCGGGCACAAACCCTGCGGGCAGCGTACCGCGCGGGATTTCCATTTTCACCAGGCTTTCAATGGCCTTAAGGTATTTGTCATCCGACGGCACAGCGATGGTATAGGCCTTGCCCAGCCGTCCGGCGCGTCCAGTGCGGCCGATGCGGTGGATGTAATCCTCCGGGTGCGACGGCACGTCGAAGTTGAACACATGGCTCACGGCCGGAATGTCCAGACCCCGTGCAGCCACATCCGAGGCGATCAGTAGCCGCACTGAGCCGTCGCGGAAACCGTCCAACGTCTTGGTGCGGACTGACTGGTCAAGATCGCCGTGAATCGGGGATGCGTTGAAGCCATGTGCCTTCAGCGATTTGGCAACCACGTCCACATCCATCTTGCGGTTGCAGAAGATGATCGCGTTGGTGCAAGCCTCGCCCTCGGCCTCGATCAGCGCGCGCAGCACCGCGCGCTTTTCGGCAAAAGTGCGATCCTTGCGCGACGGGGTCAGCGGGATCAGCGCTTGAGTGATGGTCAGCGATGCGGTGGCCTGACGCGCAACCTCGATCTTCGCGGGATTGGTCAGGAAGGTATTGGTGATCCGCTCAATCTCCGGGGCCATTGTGGCGCTGAAGAACAGCGTCTGGCGGGTGAACGGGGTCAGCTGGAAGATGCGTTCGATATCGGGGATGAACCCCATGTCCAGCATCCGGTCGGCCTCGTCCACCACCATGATCTGCACGCCGTTGAGCATGAGCTTGCCACGCTCGAAATGGTCGAGCAGGCGGCCCGGCGTAGCAATCAGCACGTCAACACCACGGTCGATCAGCTTGTCCTGTTCGCCGAACGACACGCCGCCGATCAACAGCGCCTTGGTCAGCTTGGTGTGCTTGGCATAGGTTTCGAAATTCTCGGCCACCTGGGCGGCCAGTTCGCGGGTTGGTGCCAGCACGAGGCTGCGCGGCATCCGAGCGCGGGCGCGGCCCTGACCCAGCAGCGTGATCATCGGCAGCACGAAGCTTGCGGTTTTGCCGGTGCCGGTCTGGGCGATGCCCAGCACGTCCTGCCCCGCCAGCGCTGGTGGGATGGCCTGTGCCTGTATCGGGGTCGGGGTTTCGTAACCGGCTTCGGAAACGGCTTGCAGAACGCGCGGGTCGAGCGCGAGGTCGGAAAATTTGGTCATAAGCGTCCTATGAATGCGGTATCGGACCGCATGGAATAAGGGACGCATGTTTCCGGGCGCCCCGCGTCTCGGCCCTGATGGCCGCCAGCGGCGCATACCGGAAATAGGCGGGCGGGTCAAGGCAGGGGAACAGGCGTTGCCGTCTTGGCCTGAGCAGGTTAATGAATAAGAATTAGAAGATACATATTATGCGATTTTTTAAGGTGATTCCAAATGAAAATGATTTTCCTTACGGTGTCGGCTCTGTGCTTTGCCGAGTCTGCAGCAAGCGAGTCTCTGGCATGTGGCAGTTGGCCCTGCGAACAGACCTATACCCTCGAGTCCGTTTCTGCGGCGAAATCTTATGGATTGCTGTTGCAGGCGCCCAACGGTGACTGCCGTCGCATGCGCTACAGCGTCCGGTCGGAATCGGCCGTGTTTCTGGGGCACACCCGACCGTTAGGCCCCGGAGAAGTGGCGATTGTCCGCATAGGGCGCGGGTTTTCCGAAGGCGGCCACGCCCTGACGATAGACGCCGAAGGCTGTGTCGGATGGTCGGTGAAAACCCGGCGCGTGACCTTGGCAAAACCCTCGCCGGATCATGGCTGGCTGGCGTCGGACTGACCCAGATCTTGCGGTTCCGGAGGTGGTGGCGGGGCGGCAGTTTCCGCCGCCTCCTGAGCCAGGATCGCGGCGGCGGCGGCAGCTCGTTTCGCGGCGAGCGCGGCGAGTTTTGCATCTCGCATCTTGCCAACCCGCCGGAACAGCGTTCCCGGATCTGCGTTCAGCCGTTCCAGCAGATGACAAGCAAGTGCGCCCGCAACCGGTTCTGCCAAAGCCTCGCGCCACAGCGGGGCAAGCAGGTTGACATCGAGGCCACCGCCGACAAGTGCAAAGCCTGGCATGCCCAATGGCAGCTTCTTGTCCGAAGTAGACCAAACGCGGAACGGCCGATCTGCCGTATAGCCGGTGTGAATGCGTTCGTATTCGTATATTTTTACCAATGAAAACAACACGTTCATCGACAAGTCGATGCGACGTTGCGCTTCTGTCGCACCATGGTCGCCAAAGGTGATGACTGACGAAATCAGCCACCGCCCCGGCAATTCTGCCATCAAGGCGGCACCTTCTTCGGTCCATAGGCGAAGGAACAAATGTGGGGCCACGGCTGGAAACCAGGACTTGCGCAGGTGTGAAATCAGAATGGCGTTCAGGACGGCCAGTTCGGACTTCCCTGCAAGTTCGGTGCGCATCGAATGAAGCTTGTTGCTATGCAACGAGGCGGGAAGTTCCAGCGGTTCAGGTGCCGCGACGGGCGTCGCCAACAGCGCCTTTAGGTCGACATCCAGCGGCGGCAGCCCCTCACCAGGGCGGATCGACAGCCGCCGCCGTCGCCGCATCCACGTGTCGATCAGGCTTTTCGGCGCCCCGGGGTATGTAAGTTCCTCATCCGTCATCCTCGCGCCTGTTTGCTGGAGATCCGCCGCAAGGGTCAATCATGGCAGCGGCCAGAGCCATCAGACCATCATTTCCTTTGTCGCAGAAAGCACCACGCCGGGGTAATCACGCACCACGCGGTCAATGTCCCATTGCAGACGCGTAAGGAATACCAGATCGCCGTCGCTGTCATGCGCAATATGGCCCTTGTTCACGTTGACCAGCTTTTCCACCTCAGGTTTCGGTCCCGAGATCCAGCGGGCTGAGGTGAAGTTGGAGCCTTCGAAACGGACGGGGAGCGAATACTCCTGCTCGATCCGGCTGGCCAGAACGTCGAACTGCAGCGCGCCCACGACACCAACGATGTAGCCCGAACCGATCATCGGTTTGAAAACCTTGGCTGCACCTTCCTCGGCGAACTGGGTGAGGGCTTTTTCCAGATGTTTGGCCTTCATCGGGTCCATCGCACGCACCGACTGCAGCAATTCGGGAGCGAAGGACGGAATGCCGGTAAAGCGCAGGCTTTCGCCTTCGGTCAGCGCGTCGCCGATGCGCAGTTGCCCGTGGTTCGGAATGCCGATGATGTCGCCGGCCCAGGCTTCTTCGGCGAGTTCGCGGTCGGCGGCAAGAAACAGCACCGGGTTGGTGATGGTCATCGGCTTTTTCGAGCGGACGTGTTGCAGCTTCATCCCGCGAGCGAAATGCCCAGAAGCAAGGCGGACAAAGGCCACGCGGTCCCGGTGCTTTGGGTCCATGTTGGCCTGCACCTTGAAGACAAAACCGGTCACCGGCGTCTCGCCAGCGTCGATCTGGCGTTCGGCGGCTTTTTGCGGCTGTGGTTCCGGGCCGTATTCCCCCATGCCATCCATCAGCTCTTTCACGCCAAAGGAATTGATCGCCGAACCAAACCAGATCGGGGTCATCGAACCGTTCAGGAATGCCGTGCGGTCAAAGGCCGGGAGGAGCTCGCGTGCCATTTCCAGTTCGTCGCGGAACTTCTTCAGCAGATCGGCCGGTACGTGTTCGGCCAGCTTCGGGTCGTCCATTCCGTTGATCTTGATCGATTCCGCAACCTTGTTGCGGTCGGCGCGGTCCATGATTTCCAGCCGGTCGTGCAGAAGGTCGTAGGCGCCCACAAACTCGCGCCCGACCCCGATGGGCCAGCTGGCCGGGGTGACGTCGATGGCTAGGTTTTCCTGAATCTCGTCGATGATATCAAAGGTGTCGCGGCTTTCCCGGTCCATCTTGTTGCAGAAGGTGAGGATCGGCAGGTCACGCAGGCGGCAGACCTCGAAAAGCTTGCGGGTCTGGCTTTCCACGCCCTTGGCCCCGTCGATCACCATGATCGCGGCATCCACGGCGGTGAGGGTGCGGTAGGTGTCTTCGGAGAAATCTGAGTGGCCGGGGGTGTCGACCAGGTTGAAGCGATATTGGCCGAAATCGAAGGACATCGCGGAGGCGGAGACGGAGATACCGCGATCCGCCTCGATCTTCATGTAGTCCGACCGGGTCCGCCGCGCGTCACCCTTGGCGCGGACCTGGCCGGCCATCTGGATCGCACCGCCGAACAGCAGGAACTTTTCCGTAAGGGTGGTCTTGCCGGCATCGGGATGCGAAATGATCGCAAAGGTCCGGCGGCGGGCGCTCTCGGGCGGAAGGGGGGCGTGCTTCGTCATGGGGGGCGTTTAGCCGAAAATCGGTGGGACGTCCACGGGGGCGATTTCTCGATGTCCACGCGTGGACAGGAATTCGGCCCTTGATTGTATTGGAAAAAATTACTGTCATTAAGGATGTGGTAAGCTTTGGCAGCTGAAGCGCGGGAATGGTCAGGCCGTTGGTCGAGACTTTGGCCACGGAACCAGACGAGAGAACGGCAAGGCTGGGAAGGCGCGTTGCCCAGTGGGCCTGTCGGTCAAAGCGCGCCGATGGCAAAGCACCCCCTGAAATCAGACTTGCCCGAATCCGCAGGCAGCAATATGTTTGGAACATTAAGTGAACATTTTGGGAGGAATGCCATGACTTTGAATGAAATCGCCAATGAACTTGTGGCAGGCTGCCGGGAAGACCGGGCGCGCGCCAATCTGAAAAAGCTGTATTCACCTGACGCGCAATCGGTAGAGGCCGCCGATATGGGGGGTGGGCGGACCGTGACCGGAATTGCCGCGATCGACGGCAAGCATGCGTGGTGGGAGGGTGCGATGACCATGCACGGCCTGACGGTTGACGGGCCATTCGTTCATGGCGATGACCGGTTTGCGGTGATCTTTCAAATGGATGTGACTGACAAGGCGACCGGCAAGCGCACCAATGACAAGGAAGTGGGCGTCTATCACGTCAAGAACGGCAAGATCGTCCGGGAGGAGTTTTTCTACGCCTCTTAGGCCATAGACAGCTCTGGCGCATTCCCCGCAGCAGCACTAGCTTCGGTGAAACATTGCGGGGGATGCAGATGGATCTGGGGATCAGGGGAAAGCGCGCGCTGGTCTGTGCCTCGTCCAAGGGGCTGGGACGCGGCTGTGCCGAGGCATTGGCGGCAGCGGGCGTCGATCTGGTGATGAACGCGCGCGGGACCGAGGCGCTGGAGGCGGCGGCAGGTGCGATCCGGGCCAAGCATCAGGTGAATGTGGTCACGGTCGCGGGCGACATC
>NZ_JANMET010000249.1:0-2671 GCF_031377265.1 Tabrizicola sp.
TGCAGGTTCGCAAGCGCGGCGGGCGCAAGACGGCCTTGGGAACGCGGCGTCCGATGGTCGTGCCACAGGCCCCATTCCGCCCTTGGGAATATCCCACCGTCCGGATTTGCCATGAAAATGACCCTGGAAATGCGGGCCGCCCAGGCCCAGAAATCAACCCAAGGACTCTCACCAACCCCGGAGGGAAGGCGGGGCTCGGGGCAGCCTCCTTTCGCGACGACGATATCGTGATCGCCACTTATGCCAAATCCGGCACCACCTGGATGCAGCAGATCATCGGCCAGCTGGTCTTTGACGGGGCCGAGGGCATCCCGACCGCCGTTCTCAGCCCCTTGGTCGACCTGCGGATCCCGCCGCGACAAGTCAAGCTGCCGGAGATCGAGGCCCAGACCCACTGGCGGTTTCTGAAAACCCACCTGCCGGTCGATGCCTTGGTCTTTTCGCCGCAAGCGAAGTACATCTATGTCGGCCGCGACCCGCGTGACGTGGTGTGGAGCTTGTTCAATCATCGCTCGTCTGCCAACCAGCTTTGGTATGGTGCGCTGAACGGGACTCTCGATCGCGTCGGGCCTGAAATCGGACGGCCACCGGCAGACCCGGTGACCTGTTTCCGTGACTGGCTTGCCAATGACGGTGCGCCGTTCTGATCGTTCTGGGAAAACGCGCGCAGCTGGTGGGTGATCCGGGATATGCCGAACGTCAATTTCGTGCACTTCTCGGATCTGAAGGCGGACATGCCAGGTGAAATCCGCAAGATAGCGGGCTTCCTTGGCATCGAGCCCAGCAGCTGGCAAGCCGTTCTGGACCACTGCACCTTTGATTACATGAACGCCCATGCGCAGGACTGCGTCCTCTTGGGCGGTGCCTTCTGGGAAGGTGGGGCGCAGACGTTCCTGTACAAAGGGACCAACGGGCGCTGGCAGGGCGTGCTGCCCGAGACAGACAATACCGCCTTTATGGAGCGGATGCTTGCCGAACTGGGGGCCGATTGCGCGACCTGGATGCGCGACGGCGGCAAGATCTGACGGAGCACCGTCACGCGAAAGTAGCCAGGTGCGGGTCCGTCATGACAGGCCCGCTCCAGCTTGCCGCTTTAGCAGGTCCGGGACGCATTTCTGTAGCGCAAGGATCGCGATTGGCCCATTCTAGGTTCTGCCCCTGCCTCATGGCACCGGCGTAAGAATTGTGACGTGCAGTTGGCTTGCCGTCGCGTTGGCTGAGGTAACGCGACCCCGATCAACCCTCTTTGGTGGATGCCGCTCGGTTTGCAAGGAATTTCGGAACTTCTCTGCGCATGTGATCGAGTGCGATCTTTGGTCAGGCCTGTTCTTGCGGCTGACTGGCGCCGCTGGCCGGGATGGTGATGCGCGGATCGGGGCCAAATCTCTGAAGGCGGGCTCGAGGCCCGGAGAAGGTTTCTGGTTTGCCCAACCCGGATCATGGCGATCATTTGCCCATGCAGTTCATGTCTTCCTCACAACTCTGCCGCCCCGATGTCCGACGACGCCCGTTCAGGCGCCGACACCCACCCGGTCGCGATAGTCCTCATTGCGCGTCAGCATCGCCCAGATGCCGCGCGCCATCTTGTTGGCCAGTGCGAAGGCCGCCACCATCGGCGGTTTGCGTTCCAGCAGGCGTGCGAGCCAGGGATTGCCGGGAGCGCCCCTGCGCAGGGCCCAACGGATCACCGACATCGCACCGGTGACGAGCAGTCGTCGAATATCCCGCTGTCCCATCTTCGATGTTTTCCCAAGCCTCTGCTTGCCGCCCGAGGAATGCTGTCTCGGCACCAAGCCCAGCCAAGCGGCAAAGTCGCGACCACGCCGGAACTGGTCCATCGGTGGCGCGAAGGTCTCGATCGCCAGCGCACCGATCGGTCCGACGCCGGGCATCGTCTGCAGCTGCCGCGGCATGGCCGCCTGCCTGGACAGGGCGGCGAACTTCGCCGTCAGAGCGGTAAGGCGGAGGGTCAGAAGTTCGACCAATGTCAAAACCATGCGGCAGATATCGCGCGCCAGGTCGGGCAGGCCCGAGCCCGGATCCTCGATGACCTGAGCCAACTGCGGGAGGTAACCGATCCCTTCCGGGGCAATGTGGCCAAACTCGTAGAGATGCCCCCGCAAGGCGTTGATCGCCTCGGTCCGCTGCTTCAGCAGCTGCTCGCGCGCACGAAACACCACCGCCCGAGCCTGTTGTTCCGCGGTCTTGGGTTCCACAAACCGCATGGTCGGCCGCGACGCCGCCTCGGCAATCGCCTCCGCATCGGCCGCGTCGTTCTTCTGGCGCTTCAGGAACGGCTTGACGTAGTGCGGCGCAATCAGCCGGATTCGGTGCCCGTGGGCGGTCAATTCACGCGCCCAGTGATGCGCGCTGGGACACGCCTCCATCGCCACCTCGCACGCGGGATGGTCAGCCATGAACCGCCCAAACTGCAGCCGCGACAACTTCTTGCGGAACACGACCGATCCGTCTGCTGCGGCCCCGTGCAACTGAAACACGTTCTTTGCCAGATCGACGCCGATGATGCTAACTTCTCCCATGTATGCCCTCTCCTTCAGTTTGTGCTTCGACACCACGAATTTGGCACATCGCGATGCCGTCAGGGGAGAGCGGCATCCACCCCATCTCTGGGGCGTAACATATTGACTATAAAAATCAGCCTTCTCTGAGC
>NZ_JANMET010000278.1:0-5121 GCF_031377265.1 Tabrizicola sp.
GGGGGGCGGGCCGCGCCGTCGATCTGTTCCTTTCGCGCGACGCGCTGACGCCTGGGGCGCTCGACTTCATGTCTGATCGGGCAGCCAGGCGACTGTGTGACCGGCTGGTCGATCTGGGTGCGGTGCGCGAGCTGACCGGTCGCGAAACCTTTCGCCTGTACGGGCTCTGACGATGAAAGGCGCTCGCACAGAGACGGTTTTCGACCGTGGTCTGGCCGATCTGCCGGCCGATCTACGCTGGCGGGAATGGATGCGCCGGATCGAGGCGGTGCTTTTTGCCAGCGCCTCGCCGGTGGCGCGGGACGATTTGGCGCGGGTGGTAGGGCCGGGGGCATCGGTCGATCTGCTGATCGAGGATCTGGCAGTGGATCTGGAAGGCCGCCCCTATGAGGTGGCGCAGGTGGGCGCGGGATGGACGCTGCGGACCAAGCCCGCCTATGCCCCGGCGATCCGCGCCGCGGCGGATGTTGGGGGCAGGCCCTGAATCTGTCAGAATACGATCTGGCCGTGCTGGCGGCGATTGCGTTTCACCAGCCGATCAGCCGCGACGGGTTGAAGGACATCTTGGGGAAAGAGATAAGCCGCGATCTGATCGGCCGGCTGGCCGAGCGCGACCTGATCGGCACTGGTCCCCGCGAACCCCGCCGTGGCGCGCCTTATACCTTTGTAACCACCGATACCTTCTTTGCCGCTTTCGGGATGCAATCCTTACGCGACCTGCCAGACCCCGAGCAACTGGATGATGCAGGACTTGCCGCGCTTTGATTGTGGTCGGTGCACGACATCTTGCACCGGCTGTCCAGAGCACGCTGTCTTTCATCTTCGGCAACGAATTTCAGGCTTCTTGAAGCAAAAGGGGGGTATCATGTGCCGGACATGCTTTGAGAGTTTCATCAGGTTTGGCGGAACGAAGACGTTCGTTCTGAATCTTGCCAGCCGCCCTGTTCTGGAGCTGAAGCAGGACGGCCCTTCTCAGGAAGACGCTGTCAGCCAATGGCTGGATGGAGTATGGAGCCAGACTTTCGGAGCAACAGCACAGGCGACCCTGAAGACCAAGCCGTTCGAGTTTTCCGCCGCTGGTCTGTCCGATCTCGACATAGAATCGCTGCGTGCTGATGCGCTGCTGACAGTTCAGGCCGCCATCGAACGCGAGGATCTTGACATAGCCAGCGCAGACGGGGCGCAGCGGGCTCTGGCTGTGCTGTCAGGATTCCTGAACCAAGCCCAACAATTGGCAATGAAGATCGAATTCTATGTCTGGTCAACACGACAGGACAGTCGCGTTCGTGAGGGTCATGCTGAGCGGGATGACATGATTTTTCGATGGGACACACCACCCGAAGGTGGTCATCCGACGGAGGATTTCGGATGCAGGTGTTATGCTCGGGCCTTGGGCATCGAAGGCTATTGGGCGCGTGTTCGACCGTCCGTCGATGAGTTCGTGGCAGACATTGAGGAGTGGGAGGGCAATGTCGACCACATGTACCTTGACACTCGTGGATTTGTGACAGTCGGCAAGGGCAAGATGCTGCCGGATGCAGCCAGCGCGTCTGCGCTGCCGTTTCGGGTCCGCGCGACGGACGTACCTGCGTCTGATGAAGAGATTCGTGCAGAGTATGATCTGATCGCCGGGATGGAGGCTTCGCAGACACGCGGCGCTGCGTTCTATGAACAGTTCACTTCCCTGTATCTGCCGCAGACCGACATTGATGAACTTGTGCAAGATCACGTGCGGCAGGATTTTGAAGCCCTTCTCCGACAGTATCCCGGTTTCGGAAACCTGCCCTTGTCGGCTCAGATTGCGCTGTGGGACATGATTTACAATCTTGGCCCGACGGGTCTGGCGCAGTTCCGGATGTTGCGGCAAGCTATCTTGAATGGGGATTGGGGAGAAGCGGCAGAACAGTCATATAGGAACGGGCCAAGTGAGGCGAGAAACCAGTATGTCTTCGATCTGTTCATGGATGCGGCGGAAGAGCCGTGACTGGCTGATTGGCACCTTCGCTGCCGCCGCCTGCTTGACATCGTTCGCCCTGGCGGAGACCGGGACCGTGCGCATAGGTGCGCATTTTTTCCCGACATCCGAGCATCGCTACCAAAGTCTTCGATCGGTGTCGGAGATTCAGGACCAGTTGAATTCGGACATGCAGCAGTTCGTTACTGGCTTTGCAGGCTGCCCGGCAATCGTCGACGGGCCGCTGGACGTTGGAAGGCCACGCGATCCGCTGCGCGACACGTCGACCATGATCCAGTCGATCCGTGTCTGGTGCTGGGCCATTGTACAAAATGACCCTGCTGCGCAAGTGACAGCCTCCGGGCCTAGCGTCGAGATAACGCCCGAATTGATCCAAGGAATCATCGCAAATGCTGAAAAGCTTTCGGCTGATGATGAAGATTGGTCCCAGACGTTGGTCACTTTCTCTGGCGGCGAAATCACCTGCACGGATCAGGAAAGATGCCGGTTGTCTCTGCTTGATGGGAAAAATCCACCCGAGCTGTCCGTGGATTTCGACCTGATCATGGCAACCGGCGACGAGCGGTTCATCTTGGTTACTCAGGTGATCTATGGACGCTCTGGCTTTGTCTATGGCGTTCGCTGGCGAGAGAGCGAAGACGGTGGTGAAGTAAGCTCAATCTTCCCTGACCGACTGTAATGGCCTCTTTTGCTGTTTTCGCAAGAGACGCGACTTTGCTTCCAGCAAGTCGGCCAGATTGGGCATTCTGGTGAAAGTGGCCCGCTGTAACCCCGGCGGTTTCGGCAAGCTGTTCCGTGAGCGCATTGACCAGCCCATTGTGATTTCCAGCGGCATTGGCAAGCCGTACCCAGAGGTTCAGAAGGCCACCACCTTTCTTGATCTCTATCCCGCTCTGCCCTTCCGACAGTCGTCGGAAGAAATCGTGGCGAACCCGATGCGACAGATGCGGGATCGTTGATGTCGTCATGCCGATCGGCATCGGGCATATTGCAATCCTCGCTGGCAGGGTTTTGCGTTCGCCCCGGCCCACGCCAAGTGCGCGCCCAGCTGTGTCAAGGCGAAGCAGATCGTCGATCAGCCGCTCGAGGCGCCGGGCCCCCGGGCGCGCGGGGTCCGTCGGTTTCGCGAGATGAGAATCGCAAAAGGTGCAGTATTGCTGTGGCAGGAGGTGATCCCGTTTGAACGGCGCAAGGCCCTGACCACAAGACGGGCAGCGGTCGCGCAATCGGCAGCCATAGCGAAAGCAGGACACGCGGGTTGCCAGGGTCCAGCTCTGCCGGAAAAAGGGCACCTCGTCTTCCCGCAGGCAGGTGGGACAGAACTGCAGCCAACAGGACTGCGCAGTCGATGTCCCTGCATCTTGCGGCCGGGCCCGCAGCCGCAAGCGCACGTTCGAGAATGGACTGTGGGCCAGACAAAGTCCGTCAATGTCTTCGGGGCAGATCGACGTATGGTTGAGCAGCAAGCTGCGAACGGCCTCCGGCAGATGCCGGTCAAGTTGTGCCGACCATGCCTCGCCAGCGGCCCCCAGCACCGCCCCAAAGTAGCGCGGCGGCACACCGTTGGCATGCGCAAGCCGATGCAGCCAGCTTGACAAAAGTTTGCCGGGAGCTGGCCTGACGTCGACCGGCCAGCGACGTCCCGCCGCCACAATATAGCGACGGGCCGTTGAGACGGAGATCCTCGGCGCATTGCTGGTCATGTCATCGCCTGACGCAAGGCAGAGTTCCGTCGCCGTGACAGCGGCACATAGCCGAGGGCCATGACGCTGCTGGATGAGATCTGTTCCTCACCGCTCTCAATAGCTGCAACCGCCGCCTGGGTGACGATGTCGACTACCTCTCCGATCAGCCCTTCCGACAGATCATGGATCATTTTGGCAAGGGGCAACCGCGAGAGATCTGAGGCTTGGGCAAGCGGAATGCTCGCCTCGAGACTGTCGAGAAGGGCTGCAAAATCTTCGTCGAAACCCCACCGCGGCACTGGGACCGTATCGAACCGCGATCCCATTTCTGCAGTGTCGTGCAGCGCATCGTAGACGGCGATTTCGCCGACGAGCACGGGCGAGATGTCATGCACCCGTGCGATCCGCCGCAGTAACGAGAAGATTGCCTTCACGTCCTGCCTGCGCCCACGCAGCGTACTATGGAACTCGTCGAAGATGAGCAGGCGCAGCTTCAGGCTGTCGAGAAGATGATCGACCTGTTCGCTGGCGCGGGACAGGCTGCGCCAGCCGGCAGCCTGCGGGGCGCGCAGTCCGGACAGGATGCTGGCGTAGAAATGTGACAGGCCAGCCCCCTCTCGGGTTTGGATCACCCAGACCCTTTGCCGGTCGGCGCAGCGCAGATGTTCGACGGCAAAGCGTTCGGCGATCATCGTCTTGCCGTTGTGATAGGGACCGGCAAGCAGCAAGCCGCGTGGGCGCAGGGACGGGGGTCGCTCCAGCAGCTTTCGCATCGCATCATGCGCTGCGGAGGCCCCCGGATGGCCGATCCAGCGCGGCGCCCTGACATGCGCGATGCGGGCGGCAACATCCGCCTCCTGAAGCGCTGAGGCAGTCGGCAGGAGATGGTCGACCACGTCACCAGATCTCGATAGGAAAGACGCGGCGGGGCCGGTTAGGCTCCGGTCCAGGGTTCGCCGCCTCTGAAACAGTCCTCGCATCCTGATATGGTTTTGTCGCGCCTGCGGCGTGTCGGGCTCGGGTCATCTCCCGCAATTGAGCCTTTGCGGATTTAGCCCCCGCGACCGTTGCCGCGATTTCTCGGCGCAGGATGGTCTTGTCCTGCACGGAGCGTTGCTGGCTCTCGCGTTGGCGCGTTCGGTCGGCTTCATGCTGCCAGAGGGTGACCGGCATCGTGACCCCGTCCCGGCGCCTTACCGGACGCCAGACACGCGTGTCGGGATCGGCGATGTAGATCCGGCTGATATCGCGGGGATGATAGCACAGATCCAAAAGTGCCAGACGGTCACGCCGGGCTATGAACGGCCCAAGCCAGTGCTCAAAATAGTCGTTTGCGAACAGGCTGACGCCTTGGGGCGAGATGCGGCGCGTCTTGCGAGGGAGGAAGTTGAGCAGGACATGGTCAGGCTCGTCGATCGGCCAGTCCGTCGGTGGAAGCCGCCGGCCCCATTCGAGGACAGG
>NZ_JANMET010000289.1:0-1896 GCF_031377265.1 Tabrizicola sp.
ATCCCCGTCATGAGCGCGATCATCAGGACCGGCAACAGCACGACCAGCCCCAGCAAGACAGGTCGGCGCAACAGCAAATCAAATTCGCGCCACGCGGTGCGGCCCATCGCGGTTCAGTTCCCCAACGTGATCAGCGCCGACATGCCGGGGCGCAGGCCGGGCAGTGGTGCTGTGGGGCGGGCGCGCAGCTCGAAACTACGCAGATCGAAATCGCCGGTGGCGCGCGTGGCCCGCCAGCTTGCACACTGGCCCTGCACGTTGATCAGGGTGATCTCGGCCTCAACCTCGACGTTCAGTGCGGGCACGCGCACGCGCAGGCGGTCTCCCACCTTCAACCCGGCCAGCAGATCCTCGCGCAGATTGAAGGTGAACCAGGCACTGTTCAGATCGACGATCGTGAACAGCGGCGTGCCGGGGCCGATATTCTCGCCGGGTTCGATCAGCCGGGCGGAAATCTCGCCAGCCATCGGCGCGTTGACGACCAGTTCGTCCAGATCGGCCTGCCGCTGCGCCAGCGTCGCCTCGGCCTGTGCAACCTGTGCCGCAGCCAAGGCCCGCTCTTCGGGGGATGCACCGGCCCGCGCGAGATCAAGCTGTGCCTGTGCCGCCTCGACCCGGCGGGTGGCGGTTTCGACGTTGCGGATGGATTGGTCAAGCACTGCCTGCGGCCGCTGGCCCTGTTGCAACAGTTCGGTGTCACGGGCGATCTGTTCTTGCGCGAGCAGCAAGTCGGCCTGCGCCAAAGCCACGTCAGCCTCGCGCACCCGGATCAATTCCGGCCGTGTTGCCCCTGCCGCCGCCTCGGACGCGCGCGCAACCTCCAGCCCGGACGCGGCAACGGCATATGCGGTGACAAGCTGCGGATTGGACAACGTTACCAGCCGCATGCCTGCCTCGACCCTGAGGCCCAGATCGGCCGTCACTTCGGCGACCCGCCCAGACACGCGGGCCGACACATCGACGCGCGGGGCGGCCACTTCGCCTTGGATCAGCACTGGTCCGGGGCGCGTCACCCACCAGACCGCCCCCGCAACCCCCAAAGCCAACGCGGCCAAGAGCATGAATGGCAATAACGCTTTGCGTGTAGGTGGCTCTGGGTCGGTCACAAAAACACCTCTAAATCTTCCACGCAAAGCAAACGTTATGGTCGCCACCGACAGGACGGCCCTTTACGGAAGAACCTAACGGATTGAACCGTGAGGCTACGTTGTCCACAGGGCTTACTCTGAACGGGAGTGTAGGATCACAAAGCCTCTTGGTCGAATGCCTGCGACAGTTCACTACGCCTTGGGCGGTATTTCGCAAAACAAGGCAGAACAGAAGCCCGGCTTTGATAGATCGGATGTCGGAATGATAACCGGAAGCCGATTGGACAGAGCTGATCTGCATTAGCGACGGCGTAGGCGGACCAAAGGCGCGCGTTGTGATTTCGGGAAGCGGTTGAAACTCCAGGGCGGCCATCATTGCCATGAAAAGCAAGGCTTCCCTTGAAACGACTGCTCACTTGCGAGGCTGACAACTCCAGCCGTACGGTTGATTGCAAGCACCCCGCATCGGTAAGAGTTCAGGGAAACAGGTTTTAGATCAGCCAGGCGTTGTTGCAGAACTGATGACTGAGGAATGACAGCCCCTTTCCCCGGCAGCATCAGGCCACGCGAACGATGTCGGCCGTTCCAAGGGCCGAGAAGCGGTTCATGAGTGCGACGCGGATCTGGATTTCGGCGGTTTGGCGGTCTGGGTCTCTTGCGGCGATGCGCTCGCCGAAGGACTTGAGACAGCGCATCTTCGCCTCGATCCGGCTTCGGACGTGATATCCCGTCCAGCGCTTCCAGAATGCCCGGCCGTAGTGCCGGGTGGCGCGCAGGGTTTCGTTTCGGGCGATCGCCGCCGGGCAAT
>NZ_JANMET010000293.1:0-18610 GCF_031377265.1 Tabrizicola sp.
AACGGATAGCCCATCTTGTCGGCGGCAGCCCAGATGGCCTTCAACTCGTCCATCGTCAGCACCCGTTCGCGGGCGACATAGCCCAGTTCGGGGCGGCGCATCCCGGCGACGGGGCTGGCCGTCAGCAGGCCCCTATCGACGGCCCAGTTGAAGAATTTGGTGATGTGCTTCCGAACCTCACGCGCCGCACCCGTTCCGTGTTCCATCGCAATCTCGTCAAGCAACTCGTGCGCCGTCGCCCGGTCCAGCGTGTCGATGGGCTTCGACTTCCATTCCGGCACGACATAGGTGTTCAACAGCCGTTCGGTGTCCTTCCACTTCACCGTATGGGCCTTGGCGTGCAGTTCGATGAACCGGGCGCAGATCACCTCAAACACCCGCTCACCCTTCTGGCGCAGATCATCCTTGCGCTGGTCAGCGGGATCGTCGCCCCGGTCGGCTAGGTCGATGGCAGCCCGGGCCTTGTCGCGCGCCGCCTTCAAGTCGATCAGGGGATATGCGCCCAAGGTCATCCGCCGCAGCGCGCCCCGGTTGCCGCCGTCGCCCCGGCCCGCGACACGATACATCACCGACCAGCTTTTCTTTCCGGCCTCGGTCACGCGCAGCGCAAGGCCCGGGGTCAGCGTGTCGAAAACCTCAAGCCGCTTGCCCGACTCGGGGTTCAGCTTGCCAACGGCCATCTCAGTCAGCTTCTTCTTCATCACAAACTCCGGGGTAACGGCGGGGTAACGGAATGGTGGGCTATTCGGCTTTACGGGCCTATACCACCGGAGCCGACTATAGACGCCAAGTGCCTGTAAGTAAACGGCTTTAGGTTACGCGCGGAGCCCTGCGGATACCGGGCGAAACTGGCGGCCCGCTTCTTGGTAAGGGAGAGGTCGAGAGTTCAATCCTCTCTTGCAGCACCATCCATCCCCTTGAAATCGTTGATCGCCCTTGCGTTCATGGGGCGATGCGCTCTGTGGCGTTGCAAGTACCGCTACGGAACGCAGCGCGCTGTCGGCTGTTCAAGGCCGCTGCGGGGTGTTTTCGCTGGTATCCCGACGGCCGCAGCGCTACGAAAACCGAGGCCTAACCGCGGTGGCTTGGCGGAACGCTGCGCTTGGGCGTGATCAAGGTGCCTTGTTCCTGACCACCCCAGACGCGTGGTCGAATTTCACAGAACGGAAAGGCTTCGTTAGCATCCGCGTTACGATCATCCGCAATGGTCCTTGGGGAAAAACCAACCCCGGGGAACACTCACGATGACATCACGTCCGATTCTAGGCGCCGCTCTTGGTCATGAAGACCTTGCATCCCATCGCGCCTGGCTGCTGGAAGCGCCGCGCGATCTTGAATTGCAGGCGTTCGTCGATGCCGAGGTGCTTGATGGCGACTGGTCCGGACTTGCGGAGGATACCTTAAGGATCCTTGACGGACATGAAGGCCGACTTGGCATTCACGGCCCGTTCTGGGGGTTCACCATCACGTCCTACGAGCCAGAGGTGCGCAAGATCGTGGCGCGGCGGTTCCAGCAGGCATTGGACGTCTGCACCGCGATCAACGGCACGCATGTGGTGATCCATTCGCCCTTCACCACCTGGGGTTACAACCATCGCGGGCTTTATCCAAAGGATACGGCCCGCATGTTGGAAGCGGCGCGTGACACGCTGGGGGCAGTTCTTGCGCGTGCCGCTGACATGGGTGTGACCTTCGTCATGGAGAACATTGAGGACATCGATCCTTCGGACCGCGCCAACCTTTGCGCAGCCCTGGATTGGCAGGCACTGGCGCTATCGGTCGACACCGGGCACGCACATTATGCACATGGATCGACAGGCGGGCCGCCGGTCGATTTCTTCATCAGCGCCGCAGGGTCGCGCCTGGGACATGTGCACCTGCAAGATGCCGACGGCTTTGCCGACCGCCACTGGCAGATCGGCCATGGCACGATCCTCTGGCCGTCGGTGTTTGAGGCGATTGCACAGACCGGGGCGAACCCGCGGTTGATTCTGGAACTGCGCGACAAGGCGGGGGTCATCCCTTCGGCGCGGCATCTGGCAGAGCTGGGGTTGGCGGAGTGAAGTTCGTCGTGCTGTCGGACCTTCACCTTGGCCCGCCGGGTGCTGCGGTCAACGGGCTTGACCCCGCGGCCAGACTTGCGGCGGCTGTCGCGGCGATCAACCGCGATCATGCGGATGCAGACTTTGTGGCCGTCGCGGGCGATCTGGCCGATCTGGGCGAAGTTGCCGCGTATCAGATTCTGCGCCATGTGCTGTCAGGCCTGACGATCCCGTGCCATATCACCCTGGGCAACCATGACAGTGCCGAAGCGTTTCTTTCGGTCTTTGGCACCGGACTTTCCGATCCCGAAGGCCGGGTGTCGAAGGTGATCGACGGGGGCGGTTACCGTGTCATCCTGCTGGACACCACCACGCCCGGAAACCATGCCGGTGCGCTGTGCGAGGCGCGGCGCAACTGGCTGGCGACGCGGTTGGATGAGGGGGCAGACCGGGCGGTGATCGTGGTCATGCATCACCATGCCAACGTCCTGTCCCTGCCGGTCGATACGATTTCGCTGGCGGATGGCGCGGGATTTGCGCGGTTGCTGAAACGCCACCCGGACGTGCGCATGGTGATTTCTGGCCATGTGCATCTGACAACTTCGGGTGTTTGGCACGGTGTGCCGATGACCACGCTGGCCGGCAGCCATTATTCCGTGAACGCGCATCTGCCGAGCATGGCGGGCGAACAGCTGCGGCTGGAAGGTCCGGCGCAGATGGCGGTGGTTCTGGCCGACGACGATGGCGTCACAGTGCATTTTCAGGACTACCTGCCCCGGCATGTAGAACTTGCGTCAGGTCTGTTTCCGCTGGACTGACGCCAACTGATTGCAAACGCCGACGCGCAAGGGAGACTTTGCGTTCCTGTTTGCATGACTTGAACTAACTTATTGTTTTAATGCGATAAAATCTTCATATACCCATCAAGATCCTGTCACTTTTCACTGGCATTTGCCCCCAAGCCACAGACTGCATGTGGCCCCCTTTTGACACCTTTTGACGGAGACAGGGATAATGACATTCAAGCTGGCAACCACTGCCATGGTGCTTCTGGCGACTGCCCAGATCGCCCAGGCTGATAAAATCAAGTTCGAATACTGGTATGGCCTGACCGGAGACCTCGGCGCTGTTGTGGCCGAGACCTGCAACCGTTTCAACGCTGCCCAAGCCGACTATGAGGCGGTCTGTGTCGGTCAGGACGGCTATGAAAAGGCTGTGCAGAACACCATCGCCGCCTTCCGCGCGGGCAAGCATCCGACGCTGCTGCAGTCGTTCGACGCAGGCACCGCTGACCTGATGCTTTCGGGCGAGTTTTACCCGGTCACCCAACTGATGGCCGACACCGGCGTGACAGTTGACTGGGCCGACTATTTCCCCGGCATCGCCAACTATTATTCTTCGTCCAAGGGCGAATTCTTCTCGATGCCCTGGAACTCGTCTACGCCGGTCTACTATTTCAACAAGGACATGTTCGCCAAGGCCGGGATCACCGAGGCGCCTTTGACCTGGGAAGGCATGGAAGCCGCTCTGGTTAAGGTCAAGGAGTCGGGTGCGGCCTGTGGTCTGGCCTATGCGCCGTCGTCGTGGATCGACATGGAGCAATTCTCGATGGCACACAACGTGCCCGTCGCGTCGAACAACAACGGCTATGACGGTCTTGACACCGAACTGCTGTACAACACGACGCTGCACGTCAAGCACATGGAAAACATCAAGCGCTGGATCGATGGCGGCTTTGCCACCATCCGCACGCAGGCCGCAGGCAAGACCGCTCGCGACAGCTTTGTTGAAGGCGAATGCGCCGTGTTCTTCTCGTCGATCGCGGACCACAACACCGTGCACAAACTGAAGCCCGCCTTCGCCTGGGACGTGCAGATGATCCCGACCTATGAGGGGGTTGAGCGTCACAACACCGTTGTGGGCGGGGCCTCGCTGTGGGTTCTGTCGGGCAAGACGCCTGAGGAATACAAGGCGGCTGCGACCTATCTCGCGTTCCTGGCAACCAAGGAAGAACAGCAGTTCCTGCTGGAAAACACCGGCTACATCCCGGTGACCAAGTCGACCTATGACGCCCTGCTGGCCGAAGGCTTCTACGCCAAAGAGCCGTTCATCAACCGTGACCTTGCGATGAAGTCGCTGACCTTCACCGAGCCGGGCCCGCTGACCCGTGGCATTCGTCTGGGTGGCATGATCCAGGTGCGTTCGGAATGGACATCCGAGGTTGAGGCAGCACTTGCAGGCCAAAAGCCGATGAAAGAGGCGCTGGATACCGCGGTCAGTCGCGGCAACGAGATCCTTGCCCGGTTTGCCCAGACCTATGCGGGCAAGTCCTTTCCCTGACGCCTGACCAAAGGGGCGCAGCCAGTCAGGCTGTGCCCCATTTCCATTCCGGGGGACCAGGATGCGCCGCGCCTATTTCAAGTTCAGCTGGATCGTTGCCGCACTTCTGGCACCGCAGCTATTGATCATCTTTGTGTTCTTCTACTGGCCATCGGCGCAGGCATTGTACTGGGCCTTTACGCTGGAACAGCCCTGGGGTGGCGGTAACACCTGGGTGGGCTTTGACAATTTCAAAAAGGTGTTGTCGGACCCCTACTATTGGGGTTCGGTCCGGGTCTCGGTGATCTATGCACTCGCCACCACGGTGCTGGCGATGACGATGGCCCTGACGCTGGCCGTCTTCGTGGACCGCCAGCTTGCCGGATACCGCGCCTACCGGGTGGCGATCATCTGGCCCTATGCGGTGGCGGCGCCTGCGGTGGGCCTTGCGTTCCAGTTCGTCTTCAACCCTGGCGCGGGGATCTTTTCGTACATCAACTCCGTCGCACCCGGCTGGTGGGATCTGTCGAAGTACCCCTGGCAAGCCGTGACCGCCATTGTCATCGCCGGGGCGTGGAAGCAGGTGGCCTACAGTTTCATCTTCTTTCTAGCAGCGCTGCAATCCATCCCCCGCAGCCTGACCGAGGCCGCAGCGATGGACGGAGCGCGCCCCTTGCGCCGGATGATCGACCTGCAACTGCCGCTGCTGACGCCGACGTTCTTCTTCCTGTTGGTCATCAACATCACCGACAGCTTTACCGACAGCTTTGGCATCGTCGACACGCTGACCGGGGGCGGGCCGTTCCGGGCCACGGACCTCATGGTCTACAAGATTTACACCGACGGCTTTCGCAGCCTCGATTACTCCGGTGCGGCGGCACAGTCGATCATCCTGATGCTTCTCGTCATGGCGCTGACGTTCGTTCAGTTCCGCTATGTCGAGCGGCGCGTCCACTATACCTGAGGGGCAATGCCATGATCGAGCGCACACCGCTGCTGAACATCCTGACGCATGTGATCCTGATCTTCGGGCTGGTGATCATCCTGGTGCCGATCTGGCTGGCCTTTGTCGCCGCGACCCATACGCTGCAGGCCGTGAATGCAGCCCCGGTGGAGCTTTGGCCCGGTGACCAGCTTTGGCTGAACCTGAAGGAGGCCTGGGTGCTTTCCGACTTCGGGCAGAAATTCGTGAACACCCTGATCGTGGCCATTGGTGTCGTGGTGGGCAAGATCACGCTGGCCTGCATCACCGCTTTCGCGCTGGTGTTCTTTAACTTCCGCGGCCGGATGCTGATTTTCTGGATGATCTTCATCACCCTGATGCTGCCGCTGGAGGTGCGGATCGTGCCGACTTACGCGGTGGCAGCCAATGCCCTGTCGCCGTTCCAGACGATCATGGATGCGACCGGGATCAGCTGGCTGATCAACGCGATATCGGGCATCGAGGTGTCACTGGAATGGAACCTGCTGAATTCCTACACCGGGCTGATCCTGCCGCTTGTCGCCACGGCCACGGGCACATTCCTGTACCGCCAGTTCTTCCTCACCATCCCGGATGAGCTGGTAGAGGCCGCGCGGATGGATGGGGCCGGACCGCTGCGGTTCCTTTGGGACGTGCTGATCCCACTGTCGAAGACCAACATCGCGGCGCTGGCGACGATCATGTTCGTCTATGCCTGGAACCAGTATCTTTGGCCGCTGTTGGTTGTCACTGACCGCGCGGCTTACGGCATGGTCGTGGTGCAGTTGTCCGACCTTGTCCCGGATCAGCAGACCACTGGGGGCGGCACGCCGACCTGGCACCTGGCGATGGCGGCAACGCTGGTCGTGATGCTGCCGCCCATCGCCATCGTCATTCTCATGCAGCGCTGGTTCGTGCGCGGCCTGATCAACACCGACAAGTGAGGCAGACATGGCCGAGATCAACATCCGCAACGTCGCAAAGACCTTTGGCCCGACCACGATCATGGAAGGGGTCAATCTCGACATCCACAACGGCGAATTCGTCGTGATCCTGGGCCCGTCCGGTTGTGGCAAATCCACGCTGCTGCGGCTGATTGCCGGGCTGGAGGAAATCTCGGCCGGCGAGATTTCGATCGGCGGCGAAGTCGTCAACAAGCTGGAACCGCGCGAGCGCGGCTGTGCGATGGTGTTCCAGAACTACGCGCTTTATCCGCATATGACCGTTGCCGAAAACATCGGCTATGCGCTGAAGGTCGCAGGCACGCCCAAGGCTGAACGTCTGGCGCGGATCGAGGCGACGGCGAAGTCGGTTGGCCTGACCGAGTTTCTGGATCGCAAGCCCGGCCAACTGTCCGGCGGGCAGCGCCAGCGTGTTGCCATGGCCCGTGCCATTATCCGCGAACCTAAGGTGTTTCTGTTTGACGAGCCGCTGTCGAACCTTGACGCCAAGCTGCGGGTGCAGATGCGCCACGAGATCCGCCGCATTCACAACGCGGTTGGCGCGACCAGCGTTTTCGTGACGCATGATCAGCACGAAGGCATGACGCTGGCCGACCGTCTGGTGATCATGAACAAGGGCACCATCGAACAGATCGGCACCCCGGAAGAGATTTATGAACACCCCGCCTCGCTATACGTGGCAACCTTTGTGGGCAGCCCAGCGATGAACATTCTGCCCGGAACGGTTGCCGCAAACGGCGTGTCGGTTATGTTGGCCGATGGGCAACGCCTTGATATCAAATCATCCTTCAAGGCAACTGACGGACAACTGGTGCAGGTCGGGCTGCGGCCGGAAGGCCTGTCGATCAAGGCCAAGGGTCAGGGAATGCTGTCCGCGACATTCCAGTTCGTCGAAGAACTGGGTTCGGCCCGCATCTATTATCTGCAGATCGAGGACATCCCGATTGGGGTGGTATCGGAGCGCAGACTAGATCTGGTCGAGGGAGAGGAGGTCGGCCTCGCGTTTCCGCAATCGGCGCTGCACGTGTTTGATGGCCCAAGTGGGCGTAGTCTGGTACGGCATCGGACCACGGATGAGCGGGTCGGGGAACGGGTGTAAGCGGCGGCATTTCCGTTGCTGTGACCGGGACCACGGCAGTCGACGGGCCGTGGATTATGAGAGTTATGGTTTCCACGCCGCGCCGACCTGTCTGCTGCATTGGCTAACGGCGGACGATGCAGTTGCTTTGCCGGATCAGTCTGATGTTGTGTTTGATCGGCTGGTCGATTTTCGGCTGATTGAACGGTGTGCAGGGCAAGTCCGCTCGTTTGACGCGCGGCCCCACGAAACCAAGGCCCCGCTTCGATACCCGTTGGCCCTTTGCATGGAACGGGTTGCTTTGCGAATATTCCGATGACCCCTTGACCTTCCCATGATGGGAACCCCCATATCCCGGAGTGCATTCGTTTTGCCTGAAAGGATCGGCGATGATCGCGCTGCAAGCCAACAAGTTCACGCTGCCAGTCGAAGGGATGACCTGCGCGTCCTGCGTGGGGCGGGTGGAGCGGGCGCTGAAGGCCGTACCGGGGGTAAGCGGCGCCTCTGTCAACCTGGCCACCGAGCGGGCCGAGGTCGAGGCTGACCCAACGGTGGACCGGGCACAACTGGTCGCGGCGATTGCGGCGTCGGGGTACACGGTGCCGTCCGCCGCGCAGGAACTGACGATCGAGGGGATGACCTGCGCCTCCTGTGTGGCGCGGGTGGAACGGGCGTTGAGCGCGGTGCCGGGGGTGACGGGGGCGGTCGTCAACCTGGCGACCGAGCAAGCGATGGTCAGCGGTTCGGCCGACAGCACCGATCTGATCAAGGCCATCGCCACGGCAGGCTATCACGCCACAGCGCGCGCAAGCCGCGCTGCCGAGGACGACCGCAAGGCGGAAGAGGCCGCCAGCCTGCGCCGCGATCTGATCTTGTCGGCAGGGCTGTCCTTGCCGGTGTTTGTGATGGAAATGGGCGGGCATCTGATCCCTGCCCTGCATCACCTGATCATGTCGACCATTGGGGTGCAGACCAGCTGGCTGATCCAGTTTGCACTGACCACACTGGCGCTGCTGGGTCCGGGGCGGCGGTTCTATGCCAAGGGTGTGCCCGCGCTGCTGCGGGGTGCGCCCGACATGAACAGTCTGGTCGCAGTGGGGACCGGGGCGGCCTATGCCTATTCGCTGGTTGCGACCTTTGCGCCTGCGTTGCTGCCCGTGGGGTCGGTGAACGTGTATTATGAGGCGGCGGCGGTGATCGTGACGCTGATCCTGTTGGGTCGGTTTCTGGAGGCGCGGGCCAAGGGGCGCACCTCGCAGGCGATCCGGCGGCTGATCGGGTTGCAGCCGCGCGTGGCGCATGTCTGGCGCGATGGAGTGCTGGTTGATCTGCCGGTGGATGCGGTGCGAACCGGCGACAGCCTGGCGCTGCGCCCCGGCGAAAGGGTGCCGGTCGATGGCGAGGTGACAGAAGGCACCAGCTGGATCGACGAATCGATGATTACGGGCGAGCCATTGCCGGTGGCAAAGGCCATGGGCGCCCGGGTGGTTGGCGGCACCGTCAACCAGACCGGCGCGCTGACGTTGCGGGCGGTTGCGGTGGGTGGCGACACGATGCTGGCCCGCATCATTCGCATGGTCGAGACGGCACAGGGTGGCAAACTGCCGATCCAGGCGCTGGTCGACAAGGTGACGCTGTGGTTCGTGCCGGCGGTGATGGCGCTGGCCGTTCTGACCTTTGCCGTCTGGATGATCTGGGGACCGCAGCCTGCGCTGAGCCTGGCATTGGTCAATGCGGTGGCGGTGCTGATCATCGCCTGCCCCTGCGCGATGGGGCTGGCCACGCCGACCTCGATCCTTGTGGGCACCGGGCGGGGGGCGGATCTGGGCATCCTGTTTCGCAAGGGCGAGGCGTTGCAGGCACTGCAGGGTGTGAAAGTCGTGGCGCTGGACAAGACCGGGACGCTGACCGAAGGCAAGCCCGCGCTGACCGATCTGATCCTGGCGAATGGCTTTGCCCGCGCCGAGGTGCTGGCGGCGGTGGCAGCGGTGGAACGGCTGTCGGAGCACCCGATCGCCCGCGCCATCGTTGCGGCGGCAGAGGCTGAGGGTCTGGCCATCGCCGATGCCGAGGGATTTGCCGCAACCCCGGGCTTTGGTGCGAGTGCCACGGTGGCGGGGGTGCTGGTGCAGGTCGGTGCGGACCGGCTGATGGCAAAACTGGGCCTTGATGTGGCGCCGTTCGCCGAGGCTGCGGCGCGGCTGGCCGATGCCGGAAAGACGCCGCTTTATGCAGCCATCGGCGGGCGGCTGGCGGGGCTTCTGGTGGTGGCCGATCCGTTGAAGCAGACCACGGTTGCGGCCATCCGGGAATTGCACGCGCTGGGGCTTAAGGTGGCGATGATCACTGGCGACAACGCCCGCACCGCACAAGCCATCGCCGCCGAACTGGGGATCGACGAGGTGGTGGCCGAGGTGCTGCCGGAAGGCAAGGTCGCGGCGGTGCAACGGCTGCGCGCGCTGGGGGCGCTGGCCTATGTTGGCGATGGCATCAACGACGCCCCCGCGCTGGCCGCAGCGGACGTGGGGATTGCCGTCGGCACCGGCACCGAGGTTGCCATCGAGGCGGCGGACGTGGTGCTGGTGTCGGGCAAGCTGGGCGGGGTGCCGGTGGCGATTGCCCTGTCGCGCGCGACGATGCGCAACATCCGGCAGAACCTGTTCTGGGCCTTTGTCTACAACGCAGCGCTGATCCCGGTGGCCGCCGGGGTGCTGTATCCAGCCACCGGACTGTTGCTGTCACCGGTGTTTGCCGCCGGGGCGATGGCACTGTCGAGCGTTTTCGTGCTGGGCAACGCGCTGCGGTTGCGGCAGTTTTCTGCAGTATGAGGAGCGTGCGATGAATATCGGCGAAGCGGCAAAGGCATCTGGCGTCACCGCCAAGATGATCCGGTATTACGAAGAGACCGGGCTTATACCAGCGCCGGGGCGATCCGCGTCAGGATACCGGACCTATTCGCACCGCGACATCCAGATGCTGCGGTTTGTGCGCCGGGCGCGGGATCTGGGGTTTGCCATGGACCGGATCACCGACCTGCTGGCACTATGGCGCGACCGCACCCGCGCCAGCGGCGATGTTAAGCGATTGGCGCTGGATCAGGTTGCGGGCCTGCAAACCCGCATCCGCGAGATGCAGGAGATGGTGGCCACGCTGCAGACCTTGGCCGATGCCTGCGCAGGCGACCACCACCCGGATTGCCCGATCCTTGCGGATCTGGAGGGTGAGCGGTCGATCGTGCATACAGCCGCGCACCCGAACGGGCGGTTTGGCCAGCCATGACCGGCGGTTACCACAGCAGGCGCTGATCGCCGCCAAGTTTGGAATTACCCAGCTTTTCGGCTGGGGCAGCAAGGGCTGCGACCGCCGGATCGGGGTTGAAGCGCAGATAAGCCTCGGTCCAGGCCAGTTCGAAATCGCGCGGCGGGTCGTCCGGGCCACCCACGCTTTGCGGCTTGCCGGTGATCGTTTCGACCGAGGTCGGGTCAGCAAGGGCTGCCACGGTGAAATCGACGATCCGGGGAATGGCACGGTCGCAGATGTCGAACAGGCCGGGACGGGCCTCGTGCAACAGCGCTGCTGTCACCACCAGCGGACCCACCGCATGCAACTGGTAATGCAGCGCCAGTTTGCCACGCCACATCTCGTTCGGCAGGCTGCCGTCCGGCGCGGCGGTACAGGCCACAAGCTCCGCCGAAGCCGCGCCCCAATCGATCAGCGCTGGGTCTTGCAGGGTCAGGCCAACGCGGGTCACGGCAAGGCCTGCCCAAGCGCGCAGGTTGTTCTGGCTGGCGCGAGGCGGGGCTTCGGTGTCAAAGAACGTCATCGATTGCGCAGCGCGGGCCTTGAGCCAGGTGTCAATCGTTGCGATGCGGGGATCGGCGGCCACCCGGTCGCGCACGGCGGCATAGGCAAAAGCGATGCCCGCCACGCGGCTCGGGGCCGACAGGTTGGCGCCTTGCGACTTCAGCTCGCTCAGCGCATCGGCGGCGGCCCAGTCATGGATCCGGTCGATCACGCAATTGGCGGCGGCCAGACGGTCTTCCAGATCGGTCAGTGAGGGGTTGGGGGACTGGTCGGCCAGCAGAAGATAGTCGGTCTGGCGGGCCAGGTCGTTGATGAATTCATCGATCGGCTTCAGGGCCGCGGTGACCTCGGCATCCGACGCTTCGTCAAAATCGCTGCGATTCTTGCTGTCTTCCTTGTAGCGGCTGCCAAAGCCAAGGGTGATCACCGGGGTCGCTGGTGGCAGGCATTCAGGCGGTCCCTCAGCCTTTTCCGGGGCTGTGGCGTCAACGCCCTCAACCGGCGGTGCAGGATCTTCGGCGAATGCCGGCACGGCGATAAGGGCTGCCATGAGTACCAACCAGTGTGCGGTCATTGTCCTACCTCGGTTGAAAGTTGCAGGCTGCGCAGCCGGTCAGCGGCGTCAACGCTGCCCAGATCGGCGGCCTTTTGCAGCCACATTATCGCCTCGTCTCGCGCCGGTTCAGCACCCACGCCGAACACCAGCGCTTCGGCCAGATCGACCATCGCCGACGCCTCGCCCGCCTCGCCGGCACGGCGCAGCCAGTCGGTGGATTCAAGGATTTCGGCCTGCGTGGTGGCCCGTTCGCGCAAGATCAGCGCGTACTCACGCATCGCAGCCGGATTGCCCGACTTCGCCGCCGAAAGATACAGCGCGGCTTCGTCGATGGTGCGGTAGGCGATAGCCTTGATTTCGGGGGTCGAACTGCGCAGACGGCCAAGCGCTGCGGGCAATTCTTCGGGGGCGCTGAAGCGGACCAGATCGACGAACAGGGCTGCAGACCGTTCGGCATCATAAACCGGCACACTGCGACGCGAATAGACGTTCAGCAGGCGGTGCACGGCAGACTTGCTGCCGACGGCGCGGGCCGCCTCGTAATAGGCCAGCATGGTGGGTTTATCCTTGTCCTGGCCATACCGGCTGAGAAGGTCGCCAAGGTTGGCCAGCGGCTCGGGTCGGCCATCTGCCAGATAGTCGGCCACGCCCAGCCAACGGTCAAACAGCGCCCGGTCCCCGGCGCGACCGATGGCAACGGCGATCCGCAGCGCATCGTCAAACGTGCAGCCGGTGATGGTGGACGCGCGGTTCAGATAATCGGCAAACTTTGCCGGATCGTCCAACAGCGGCAGCGCCAGCAACAAGGCGTCAAAGTCGCCCCTTGCGTCGATCACCGGGCGAAACCGGTCAAACACCACCCTTAGCGAGGGGAACTGGTCAGGATCGGCAAGCGGCAACATGGCCATCGCATCACCAACGCCCTTTTCGGCCAGCGGCACCAGCAGAGCCAGTGCTTCGGCCCGGCTTTCCGGCGTGGCAAAGCCGTCTTCCAGCAGCGCCTCGGCGAATTGCGTTCCGGCGGACCCTTCGCCAAGGCGGATGGCCGTGCGGAACAGGGCAAGCGCCGCATCGCGCTGTGCAGGCGTCTTGGCAGCCTTGACCGCGAGCGCCGCGCGCGCGGTGGTCACGCCGGAAAACCGGGTGGCGTAATCATCCCAGAACGCCAACACCTCTTCAGGTGCGTCGCGTTTTTCCAGAAGATAGATGTACTGCGCAATCGCGGTGACGCGCCCGGTCAACGCCTGGGTCTGCAATTCGGCCTCGGCGATCAGGTCGCGGGCGGCGGCCATTTTGTCCAGCTGATCAGGAAGGAAATCCACCGCGAGGGATTTGGTGCTGTCCGAAACCTGCACCCAATAGTCCGCCTCAGCCACCTGTGGCGCGTTCGGGGCACGGCAGATGAAGGCGTTGGACAGCGACAGCATCGGGTCAACTTCGCCCGAGGTGAGCACCGCCTGGATCATCTGGTCAATTGCCGTATAGAACTCGGCCGGGGTCTTGGTGTAGCGGAACTGCAAGCCGGCCAGCCGTTCGACAGCGGCGTATTCGCCCAAGGCGGCAGCGCGTTCCAGCAGCGCCCGCGCCGTGGCCTCGCCCGCCCAGCGGCCCTGTTCGGCCAGCACCAGATCGGCCTTGGCGATCAAGGCCCAGGCCGGGGCAGTCTTTGGTTCGGTCAGATCGTCAAGCGCCGCGTGATAGCGCTGCGTCCAGGCGGGGTCCTTGCGCGATTGTTCCTGCAGGAACAGCGTATAGCTTGCAGCGCCCGGTGCCCAAAGGCCATTTGCCGCGGCTTTGTAAGAGGCTTCGGCCTTGGCCAGATCCTTGGGCGCCAGTGCTCCGTCCGCCTCGATCCGGCCCAGGGTCACCGCCGCGTAGGGCAGGCCCGCGTCGGAGGCAATGGTCAGGTAATGCAGCATGGCATCGTTGTCCTTGACCACATCTTCGGACCGCAGGTGCATTTCGGCCACCCGCCAGGCGGCCAGCGCATCGCCCAGATCGGCGGCAAACCGATACCAGCGCTCCGACAGGGCCAGATCCTGGGTCACGATCTCGCCGTTCTTGTATTCGCGCGCGATGCGGTTCACCCGGTCGCAGATCAGCGGATCGAGTTTGCCGACCAGGGCGCCAAAGGCCATGGTCACACCCAGATCAGGCGGCACGTCCCAGCCATTGACCGGATTGCCCGCAATCTCGCGTTCCACCAGCGACAGAATGGCATCGGCATTGCCGCCGTAGGCCGCCGCCAACAACAGCTCCTCGCCCCGTGCAGTATTTGCCGGAATACCAATACCACGGATCAGATACCCGGCCAGCAGATGTTGCGCGCGCGGTGTCTGGGACAGATCCATCGCCGCCAGCTTGTCCACCAGCTTTTCCTGCTGCAGCACCGAAAGGCGGCCAGACGCCACCAGAAGTTCGATCCGGTCGATCAGCACGTTTGCGGCGGAATATGACGGATCAAGTGTGGGGAACAGCGCCTGCGCCTTGTCCACCACATCGAACCAGCGACGCGGGTCCATTTCGATCAGGCGGCGCAGGTCACGCTTGATCAGGCCCGTGTCGCCTTCTGGCGGCGTCTTGCCGTCAAAGTTCTGCCAGTTGGCGATCAGCGCCTCGTCCGTGCTGCGTTGGGCGCAGATCGGGCCGGAGGCGATGACCGGAGGTTCAAATACCAGATCCACCGTCGCCGCCCCGGCAAGGGACGGCAAGCAAAGAACGATCAGGGCGGCGACGGTGGTTTTCATGTCTGGTGCCTCTTGCGGGTCTGGTTCAGCGCTTTGCCAGGGTGTTGGCTGAAACGGTCGCGGTGTAGGTGCCGCCACTGCCGCTCAGCACGATTGCCACACCCTCACGCCGCTTCAGTGCGACGGCGGGCAGCGTGGCAAGCACCTTCTCACCATCGCGCACCTCGAAATCGAGCGTCAGCGGTGCCTTGAGCGCAACCGAGCCGCCGCCGTTGACCGCCACGCCCTTGATCGCAATGGTCTTGGCTTGCGGCACAAAGAGATCGGCCATCGCCACGTCCGACAGGTTGTAGAAGGTCACGTCGGCCTGGGCCGGGTTGTTGGTGATGGTGTCGACAACCAGCGCGCTGGACCCGTCTTCGCCAACGACAAAGCTGTAAAAGGTGGCAGGCTGGATGGTTTCCGTCACCGAGGTTTCGCCAGAGACGATCTGCACTTCGGTTTCGCCGTCGATCACCACATAGGGGGTGACGCCGCCATCAACGCTGTCAAAACTGGCCGACTGGATCATCGCCATTTTGGTGCCCGCATCGACGACACGCACAAAGCTTGCATCGGGGTTGGCAACGTCCTCGTAAAGGCCCGCATCCTGTGCAAGGGCCGCTGACGCGCAAAGCGCCAGAATGAAGGTCGGAACAGTCTGTTGGAAGCGTTTCATGACGCATCTCCTTTGGATGGTGGGCAAAGCATGATGGTGGATTGGTCACCCAGCGGGCGGTCGAATTCGACAGCCACGCGGGTCAGGTCAGGAAGCCAGTAAGGGGTAAGGCGCAGGTAGAACCGCCCGGTCGCACGCAAACGCTCGCCCCTTTCGATGCGGACGGTGCGCTTAATGCCGGTCGCCGTCTCCAGCGTGACGGTCACGCGCCGCGCGCCGATAGTGCCAAGATCGAACAGCAACGCGTCATTGGCCTTCAGGCTACCGGCTTCGAATCCGGCCCGAAGGGTTTGTGGTCCGCTGGGTTTCGCGCCCACCGGAATGTCGCAGGGCGGCCCTGCGGCAATGATCAATTCGTCCAGCGGCGTGGAGCCGAACTGGGCAAGACTGTTGTAGATCGGATTTTCCCAGACCAGAAAGGTCGGGCGTTCAGCAGCGAATTCCGGCGAGGTTAGGTAAGAGGTGATCGAGCCGAACTGGTTGCCGCCGGTGATGGCATAGTTCACCACCTCGATGCCGCTGTATTCCGACAGAAACCCGGAAAAGTTGTTGATTTCACTGTCGGAAAACGAAGTCCCGACCAAAGCGAGCGTTGCTTCGGCGGCGCCGGTTCCGAAGATGTCGACCGTGCCACCTGTGTCTGTGGGGGCAGCTGTTTCCCCGCCATCGGCAAAGATGTCAGAGGCGTCGTTCACCGGGCCTTCGGTGCTGCGCGCCGTCTCAAAAGTGGTCGCCTCGGCCATCGGCATGGCATTGAGGCAAAAGCCCTGCAGTTCGCGCCGCAGACCGGAAAAGGCGATGGCCTTTCCGACTTCCCTGGTCTTGAAGGTCACCGGCGTCACGTCGCTATAGGCGGGCAAGGCGCGGATCGTCTCGCCGATCGCTTTGGCGGCAAGGCGTGCGCCTTCCGGTGTCCAGTGAAAGTCGGCGCGAAAGAACACCTGTTCGCCTTCGGGCGCGGATTTCATTGCGGTCATCAGGTCCGGGGCTGGCACGCCGGCGGCGTTCAGGCGGGTGACCACGTCAAGATAGTTCGCCTCCATCATCGTCTTGTCATAGCCGTAGTCCACCGCGTCGGGCGGCAGGTAGGCTGGCATCGCCTGCCCTTTCGTCGGCACGTTGGCATAGATCAGCGTGGTGCCGCCTTCGGCCAGAACGCGGCTCAACTCGGCCAGTCGCTGAACGATGATGTCGTCCATCGGATGCTGCAACCGCAGGTCTGACTGGATCCGGTAGAACACCCCGTCGCTGCCTTCGATCGCGGCAACCGACGCGTTTTCAAGAAGTGAGCAGCCAAACTGCGAAGGGGTCTGGGCCAGTGCTGCACCCGGCAGAAGCACAGCCAGAAGGCCGGGAAAAAGGCTGCGGAACAGGGTCATGGCGTGGGTCCTTCGGTCGCAGAAACGGGGATTGTAGGGCGCGGAAGCGGCCGCATGGTCGCGGTCTTGGGGGCGAACGCGGTCAGGATCGGCGCGCCTTTCGGCAAACGAAGCAGTAGGGTGTTGGCCATCGCCTGCACCCCCGGATCGGGGCTGGCCAGCGCCAGCGCCAGTGCCGGGCGCGCGGCGACGGGATCTGGCGGCAGGCCCGGCGCGCCCTGAATGTGGCTAAGCGCCAGACGGATCGCGGCCTGCGTGTCGCCCGCCTCGGCAGCCACAAGCAGCAGATCGCGGGCGCGTGGGACATCAGTGCCAAAGGGCTGGCCGCGCAGATAAAACCCCGCAAGACCCGCCGCCGCAACCGGACTTCCCTGTTGCGCCTGACCTTCCAGCACCTGAAGGATCGACTTCAACCGTTTTGGCGCGATCTCAATACCACTGCGGCCCAGCACCGAAATCAGCCGGGGCAGCGCAAAATCGCGGTCCACGTAGACAGCGATGGAATAGTAGTGCGCGGCATCATCAAGCACCGCTACATCACCCCGGCCTTCCAGCCGTTCGGCAAACCGGGCAGCCGCCAGCCCTTCGCCGGCATCGGCCAGCCAGCGCAGGTCGGCGTCTGACAGATCTTTGCCAGCCAGCATCCGGCGGCGCATGTCCTTCATCGCGGGGTCGGCAGCTATCGCCGTGGCCAGAGCACCGGAAACCTCGGCCCGCAGCGGCGCTGCGGGGGTCAGAACCATGGCCGCAAGCGCAAGCCCGCAGAGGAATGGGGTGTCACGCGCCACTCTTCACCTCTTTGCTCTCGGGCTGCCAGATCGCCGGGTCGCTGAGGTAACGCACCGGGAATTCCCAGATCACCACCTCGGGCGGGGTGTCGCGGAAAGCGGTGGAAGCGAGATAGCCCAGCATCGGGCGCGCGGGGCCTTGCCCTTCGACCGCAAGGTTCAGCACGTCACGGCCAAGGGCGAGCTTCAGCGCCTCGGCAAAGCTCCAGTTCGGGTTGGCGCTGTAGGAGGTGCCGATCAGGATCGTGCCACCCGCTTCGGTCCCGGCAAAGATATCAAGTGACGCCTCGTCAGCGGCAGGAACGGCGGTGTAGGGGGCCGCCGCCTCAGGTGCAAAGCCGATCAGCGGCGCAATCGCGTCAGTCGTGACATAGCTCACAAGGTCGCCCGTAAACGTGGCTTGCGCCCCGGTATCAACCGAAAACCCGGTATCGCCCGGCGCAATCAGCCCGGATGCCGCAAGCGCCTTGGCCACTGCTTCGGCCCCGCGCGGGGTCCAGTGCGTGTCGGTGCGAAAGAACGCAAGCTCGGTCGTGGCGGCGGCGGCAAGGGCAGCGCGGGCGTCGACGACGGCGACGCCTTCGGCCTTCAGCCCGCCCAGAAACCCGTCGTACAGCGTGGCGATGCCTGCCGCCTCGTCAGCACTCGCCGCGTCGCGGTAGACATCAAGCTTGCCCGGCACCGGCACGATGACCAGAGTGGCCCCAGCGGCGGCCAGTGTGTCGCGCACCTCGGCGATGCGGGCCAGTGGAACGGCCATTGCCTGATCCATCGGGCGCAGTTCTTCGGATGTGAACAGCCAGCCGTCGTCGCCAGTTACCACGCCCTTGCGCCCTTCGCCCAGTGCCAGATAGCGCAGGGCGCCGATCACGCCGATGGCCGGCTCGCGGTGCGGCATCGAATGACGGTAGACCTCGTCCAATTTGGCCGTCAGCGCGCCGGTCAATGCGGTACGATCAAGCGCCACCTCGCTGAGGCCGGGAAGCTTGGCGTAGCCAAGGTTCACCACCGCAGCATAGCCGAAAAACACGATCGGCAAGACGTAGCGGACGTTTCTCTGGATGAATTGCATTTGCGGCCTCCTAGAACTGGAAGTAGAGGAAGGGGGAAAAGCTCTGCTCGGCCAGCCGCATGACGGACAGTGCAAAGATCGACGAGGTGACCAGCGCGGGGACCATCGTATCGGTCATCGCCAACGTGCCGCCGGGGCCGGAGGGCACGTAGTAGCGCCGTTCCACCAGATCGCGCATGGACGGTTCCAGCCCGCAGATCCCGATGCCCAGCGCCATGATGGCCAGGCTTTCGCGGGTGATCTG
>NZ_JANMET010000336.1:0-3993 GCF_031377265.1 Tabrizicola sp.
GCCTACCTGAACGGATGAACGTGGTGTTCATTGTGTACCCCAACATCGTGCTTCTAGATCTTGTTGGCCCACTACAGGTGTTCACCCATGCACGCAAAGACGAGCGTTCAGGGCCCGCGTACCAGACGCATGTTGTGTCCTTTCACGGTGGTCGCACTGACACCAATACGATCTTGGAAATCGATAGTGATCGGCTGGCGGATTGGCTTGAATTGCATCAAGACACGCTCATCCACACGTTAGTGGTCATTGGCGGTGATGGAGCACTTGCCGCAGCCGACAATCTGCCGCTAGTCGATCAGGTCAGGCAGCTGGCGGATCGATCCGAGCGCGTGTGTTCGGTATGCTCCGGCGCATTTGTTTTGGCGGCCGCTGGCTTGCTTGATGGGCGCCGTGCCGTCACACATTGGGAGGATTGTGATCACCTTGCAGCCCGATTTCCGAAGGTGAGTGTGGAGGTCGATCCAATCTACATCAAAGACGGTACTGTCTGGACCTCGGCAGGCATCACTGCTGGCATCGACATGGCTTTAGCGATAGTTGCGGAGGACTTGGGGACCCCTGCGGCGATTGAATTGGCCCGATCACTGGTTACGCCGATGGTCCGCTCAGGCGGGCAATCGCAGTTCAGTCCCGAGTTGGACAGACAGGCGCGCGACACGGAGGGGCGGTTTAGCCCGCTCCACGATTGGGTGCGCAGTAGTTTGCAGCAGAGATTTTCCGTCTCAGATATGGCGGACCGTTGCGGGATGAGTTCACGAAACTTCTCGCGCCAGTACACAGCAACTATGGGGATCTCCCCAGCAAGGGCCGTGGAGGCCATTCGGGTGGACGCGGCGCGTGATCTGCTAGGGGCTAGTGAGAAGAGCATTAAAGCAATTGCAGCGATCTGCGGCTTTCAAGACGATGAACGCATGAGACGCGCATTCTTGAGGCAGATAAAGACCACCCCTTCCCAATATCGCGCTCAGTTTCAGCCACAGCTACATCAGAGAATAGCTACCTAGGCAGCGGCTGCATCTTGAAGTGCCGTCAACTATAGAAACACAGACGCCCACCTTCACCCGCTATTGGATAGCGGTCGCTTGGGTTGCACAGCAGACCACCAGGTAACGAAAATCCTGCAGAACCTGTCAACGACCGCTTTGCGGAAGCTGCACTGCGGCGACGGTCTCGCCTTGAATGACCGGAGAGGGCCGAAAATGTCGGCACCTAAGGGATATAGGCCGCGATTGGCGCAGTCTGCCCGATGGGAAGGGAAGGCAACAGGTTCTCCCCTGTCACCTCACCACAGGACCGAGTGTCGCAGCAAAAAACTCCGTCGTCAGCTGATTGATCTGGCGGTGTGCTTGGACGGCTCCCACCGGGCCAGATTGCCGAAGCCAGCCGATCATCGGCTGCACAGCGGGAAGATCGGTGAAATCGAGATGATACAGACCTGGCAATTGCACAAGCTGGCCATGCGGGCTGTTGGACAGGGCCTGTTCTATCGTCGCAGCCTGTGCGGCGATCTCGTCTTCGGGCCATCCGCCAGATGCGGCGCGCTCAAGACGTTGGTCTTCTGCTGGGCGACTGATCCACAACGTAGCCTGCCGCAGGCCAATTGCCGCAACTTCGGTCGGGACCGGCGCATCCATCATCAGGCAAGCGTCAATCCGGGCATCCGTCGCGCAGGCCTGTGCTGTCACAATCGCGCCCAGAGACATGCCCATGACGCCGACATGATCGAGATCAAGCCGCCCGTGCAGGATATGCACCGGATCGGTGTTGATCTGTGTCAGTCGGTCAAGGACAAGCCCCACATCTGCGGCAAAATAGGGCACGATGCTTTTGTCGGGTTCAAGTCTGGCTGCAAAGCCGGCGGGCAGTGCAGAAGGTTCGGCCAGATAGGACGGCGCTATCATTGAGCTGGCATCCGCGCGGGTCAGCCCCAAGATGATCTTGTGATCCGGTAACACGACCGCAGCCACCGCACCGGGCTGGTTCAGGGTGACGACGACATAACCCTGTGATGCCAGTTCAGTCGTCTGAAAGCTGCCCATCTGCATGTAACCGGTCACGCCGGGCAAGTAGATGATCACCGGGAACGGCCCGCACGCAGAGGGCGTTGCCGCGTTGGTCCAAGGTGCTGCAAGTGTCCCGATCCGGCCAAGGATAACCCGAAACAGCCAGCCGTGACTTTTGGCAATGGCATCAATCTGCGGCCCCGCATCGGGTACATAGGGAGCATATGTCCCAGCCACACTTGCCGGATACAGGATTTGGAACGGCAAGATGCGCTGAACTGCTCCCGAAAACAGGTCGGGTCTTGACCCGTCGGTTGCCAGAGCGTCAACAGCGCCGACCAATCCGCCGCTCGGCGGCGGCAGCGCGCGCATCGGCAGTCCAATACGGATGATGATTGCGAAAACCACACCGATAACCGCGGTCAAAAGCACGATAGCTGCCAGAATGCGCCTCATTGAAACCTCGAAACTCCAGCCGCCTGCCAATATGGTTTTCAGAAAAGCCCGTTCTCATTCTTGGACCCGCCTGAGATGACCTGAAGCACGTCCCAATGTTCGACAATCTTGCCATCGTCATCAAACCTGAAAATGTCGATGCCGGCATATTCGTCGCTGCCCGGCCATATCTGGTGGCAACGCAGAACGACATGATTGCCCTCCGCGATAGCCCGCTTGAAATGGACTGTCTTGCCGGGGTATTCGCGGGTCATCCGTTCAAAATACTCGATGAATGCCGCCTTGCCATCCGCCACATGGGGATTGTGCTGGATGTAGACCGCACCGACATAGGCCTCGAGGGCGGCGCGAGGCCGGCATTGGTTAAACATCAGGTCGTAGAACGCCAGGGCAATGGCCTTGTTCTCTTCTGGATTTAAGGTCATCGCGGTCTCCTCGAGGTCAACCAAATCTGAACTGCTTCAGTGTGGATGGCCCCCAAAGGGTTACGATTGCCATCATGGCGGCGAGCAGGACGACAGTCATGACCCTTGGATCATACCAAGGGGCGAAATCCGGGAACACGCCCCAGACGGAATTGCTCATGATGTGAAAAAGCACCGCAATCAGGAGGCTTTGGCCAGCGTTCACGAACAGCCAGACGATGATGATGCGCATCAAGACGATCCCCAGACCGTGCCAGATGATCCAGGTCGCACTGCGCTCCATCAGTACAAACGGGATCACATGCCAAAGCGCCCACACCACGCCGATGGTCAGGGCGGTAGTCAAGGCGGAGTGCCGCCCTGCAAGCGCCGGATACGCGTAGCCTTGCCAGCCGATTTCCTCGCCCACGGCACCAAGAAAGAATAGCGCGAAGGCAGGGATGATCGCGCTGGCCGGAAGGAGGTGAAGATCGGGCAATGCAATGCCGGACAGCCAGACGATGCCGCCCGTGACCAGGAAGGCTACAGGCATGAATCCCAGTGCGACAAGAGCCCACCATATATTTGGGATGATGCGAACACGGAACGCGCTCGAAAAGAGTCCTCTCGCGGCTTTGAGGCCATTCTGGCGCGTCACGAGGATCAGGGCCGCATTCATCGGCACGCAGGCCATCACAGCGCTGATCGGCAAAGCGGGCGCGAAGGGCAGCGTGCCCCCTGTTGCCCCCAAGGCGTAGAACGGCAGCGACAGGATCAGGACCAAGCCAAAGAACTGTCCCGCAGCTATGTCGTCGCGCGTCGTCATGCACAAACTTGTGGGCCAGCGCGCCCATCGGTCCGTTGAAACAGGACTTTTCACCCTTCGGCGTGGTGACCCAAGGCTTGCCCGCCAAAAGCAGAAGCATTTTCTTTTTCGTCATTTCGCCCCGAGCGTCATTTTGAACCGGGCTGCGTTGATATGGGCGAGCTTGCAGGGCGTCTGCGGGACCACGCGATGCCAAATCCGCCACCCGTGAGGGCGATCGCTCCGACAACTGCCCATGTGACCCACGGCCCCGGAATTGGCGCGCAATCGGCAAAGCAAAGGATGGGCCGCAGCTGGATGA
>NZ_JANMET010000051.1:0-18459 GCF_031377265.1 Tabrizicola sp.
GTTCGGGCGTCGTCATCGGAGAGCCTCTAGCGGTTTCATCTGCCGCAAAGGGCGTCAGGCTTGTCCCGTCCCGTCTAAATGGAGAAAAGGCGCGTCAGCGGGCGAGTTTTTCCATTCGCGGCAAACAGCGAGAGGGATGGGGAATTGGTAGCTGTGCGGATCGCGGCAATTCGGTCTGGCGTCAGGTCGTTGATGGCCCGCTTGCAATGGGGCACCACGTCCGCAACGTTGATGCCCAATAGCATGCAGACGTTTGCCACGGTCTTCCCATAGACACCGCTTGGCCCGCTTCCGTCAGCAAGTCGTCCGATCTTCGGCACTTTCCCTTTCCCAATCAGGTGAACCTCGGCCAACGCAGCGGCGATCCGAAAGGCGGGCTCTTTCCTGGGACGCCCAAGCTTGGCCTTGCCCGCCTCATGCTCCAAGTACTCCGCCCAGCGCAGAAGCCCGGGGCAAATAGCGTGAAGCGCTTCGACTGCCAAGCCAACATGATCGGGCCAGCCACCATCTCGCTGATCTGGCGCAGTCGAATCCAGGTTGATCGACGTGCGCGTTTCATCTGACAACGCGGTCAATCCCTCGACAGCCGCGACAATAGAAAGGCAAAGGCTGCGATGCTTCGCGGCTAAGTCCTTGGCGGCCCGCGAACTCGGTGCGACCAACCCGCCATCGGGCTTGAACGACGTTGCCAGCCAAACCCGCCGCCAAGGGTCGACTCGCGCCCATCCGATCCTGTTCAGTTCTGCCTCAAGTTCTGACGTCACGCGCGCACCAGTTGGACAACTTGCCCGGCCTGCCCGGTCGCATACCGCGCCCAACCCTCCATCAGGTCGCGCCGTCTCTCGAACAAGTCCGAGCGCGCGTAGGCCCGCTCGACAGTGGTTCCCACAGAATGGGCAAGGGCAGCCTCGGCAATCTCGAAGTCGGCACGGGCGCTTTCGCTGCACCAGTCGCGGAACGTCGAGCGGAAGCCATGGGTCGTGATCCGGTCGACCTTCATTCGTCCGTAGAGGGCCTTGAAGGCCATGTCAGACATGATCTTGGCGTTGCCATCCTTGTCGCGCTGGGCGCTCGGAAAAATGAGGTTTGAATCGAGGCCCCTAACCTTGGCCAGCACAGCAAGCGCGGCCTCGGAGAGCGGCACCCGGTGGGCCCGTCGCGCCTTCATCCGTTCGGCTGGCACAGTCCACACTCCGACCTTCTCGTCGATCTCTCCCCAAGTCGCGCCCCGGATTTCACCGCTACGTGCGCAAGTCAGGATGGCGAACGCCAGGGCGCGGGCCGAGACGCCCTCGCGCTCGGACAGTTGCGCCATGAAGTCGGGCAGGTCGCGCCAATGCAGGGCGGCCATGTGGACCGCCGTGCGGTCGAAGGTATCAAGAGAGCGGATCGTGCCGCGCGCCGGGTTTGCCTCATGGTACTGGCCACGGTCAGTGGCATAGTCGATCACCTGCGCTACCCGGATTTTCAGCTTTCGGGCGGTCTCGTGCCGACTGCGCCAAAGCGGCTCCAGAACCCCGACAACATCGGGCCTGCGAATGTCCTCAATCGGGCGGTTGCCGATCTTGGGGAAGGCGTAGACCTCAAGGCAAGATAGCCAGCGCTTGGAATGGCTATTGGCCCATGTGGGGGCCTCCTTCGCGTGAAGCTGCCGCGCCGCCTGCTCGAACGTCTGCCGCTCGCGATGCTTCTCATCCAGCGGGTTGACCCCAACTCGGCATTGTTTGCGCATTTGCGCGGCCTGTTCGCGAGCCTCCGCAAGGCCAATGTCCTTGAGAGACCCCAGGCCGACCTCGACTCGGTAGGGCTTCCCCGTTCCCGTTGTCCTGCCCTTGATCGTGCCACGAAAGATCCATGAACGGGAGTCGGTCGACGACACGGACAGATAAAGCCCGTCGCCGTCCGCATGCACGCCAGGGGCCAGTTGCCCCTTCGCGCCTCTGTCCGTAAAGCTACCCATCCTTGTCACTCCACCGATTTTCCCGCCGCTTTCGGTGGGATTGCCTGATCTGCCCTAAGATCAATTGCTACAGGGAACCGAACTTAGTATCAATAAAACAAGGACAAAACGAGGCTCAATGAGACAATGGCAGACGGTAGTTCGGTGGCCCCCCTCGCCACCACTAAAGCCTCCAGCACAGTGCCGCCGATGCAGCAAAACTGGCAGTCAGCCGGGTTTCTGCCGACTCGCTTACTGTTGCTGGTACCGGTCTTGACGACGCAATCGATCGTTCGCCGGTCCGCCAACATCAAACCAACAGCCAGCAGTTGCCGCATGACAGTGTTGCGCGCCACGAGCAGAGTGCTTGACAAAGGTTGACGGTTGACTTGGACCCCGGAGGAACCGACTGTTCCGCTAGTCTGCACTTGGTTTGGGGCCGGTGGTCACAAGTTCATGCCTCTGACCTGAGAGAACAGCCTCACTCGTGCTTGCACGAAAGGAATTGATTTGGTTCGACTTTACGACAGCCAGAAACGGATTCTCGTTACCGGCGGAGCGGGGTTCATCGGCTCGCACCTGATCGACCGTTTATTGGCCCAGGGGCACGAGATCATCTGTGCGGATAACCTGTTCACCGGCACGAAGCGCAACATCGAACACTTGCTGGGCCATCCGCGGTTCGAATTCCTGCGCCATGACGTGACCTTTCCGCTGTATGTCGAAGTCGACGAAATCTACAACCTCGCCTGCCCGGCGTCGCCAGTGCATTATCAACACGATCCGGTACAGACCACCAAGACCTCGGTTCTTGGCGCGATCAACATGCTGGGTCTGGCCAAGCGGTTGAAGTGCAAGATCTTCCAGGCATCCACCAGCGAGGTCTACGGCGACCCTCTGGTTCATCCGCAGCCCGAAAGCTATTGGGGCAGCGTGAATCCGATTGGTCCTCGGGCCTGCTATGACGAAGGCAAGCGCTGTGCGGAGACGTTGTTTTTCGACTACCATCGCATGCATCGGACCGAGATCAAGGTCGTGCGGCTGTTCAATACCTATGGCCCCCGGATGCATCATGCAGATGGTCGCGTCGTATCGAACTTCGTGGTGCAGGCCTTGAAGGGCGAGCCGATCACGATCTACGGCGACGGGTCGCAAACCCGGTCGTTCTGCTATGTTGACGATGTGGTGGACGGCTGCATTCGCCTGATGGAAACCGGGCCGGAGGTGACCGGACCGGTCAATCTGGGCAACCCCCAGGAATTCACGATCCGCCAGTTGGCGCAGTCTGTGATGGCGATTGTGGGCAGGTCCGCGGACATCGTCTTCAAGGACCTGCCCCAGGACGACCCGCGCCAGCGACAGCCGGATGCAGCCCTTGCGGAACGCCTGTTGCACTGGCAGCCAAGCGTTTCGTTGCAGCAAGGGTTGGAACATACAGTAGATTACTTCCGCATCAGGCTTGCGGAGCTGGGTATTCCGGCCGGGTGAACCCCGATGCTGCCCTGCGAAGCCGTGGTTTTCCGCGCTAGCATGTCGTTCGCGGGCATCGACGGAGTTTGCAATCAACGCTATGTCATTTGCAGGATAGGCCGCGTCTGTAACCGCGAATTGTTCGAGACGCAGCGGACAAGCAGAGTAGACACAGTCGATGAACGCCTTTCGATCTTTCTCAGGGGCCTGCTACCCAAAGTGCGTTTCAGGCTTCACGCTAAAGGACCTCTTCCGGTGACCGCGAGGCTGATGATCCAAGGGGCGGGTTCCAACGTGGGCAAATCCTTGCTGGTGGCGGGCTTGTGTCGGGTCTTCGCCCGCCAGGGGTTGGCCGTGCGCCCGTTCAAACCGCAGAACATGTCGAACAATGCCGCCGTGGCAACGGGGGGCGAGATCGGCCGTGCACAGGCCTTGCAGGCGCGCGCGGCTGGCGTGGCCCCTACGGTCCACATGAACCCGGTGCTGCTGAAGCCGGAATCCGAAACCGGTGCTCAGGTCATTGTCCAGGGTCAGCGGCTCACCACAGTCCGGGCGCGGGATTATGCCCGGCTGAAACCCGATCTGATGGCCCCTGTGCTGGACAGCTTTGGCCGCCTCTGCGCTGAGGCTGACATCGTCATCGTCGAAGGCGCGGGCAGCCCAGCCGAAGTGAACCTGCGCGCGGGCGATATCGCCAACATGGGCTTTGCGCGCGCCGCCGGGGTGCCCGTGGTGCTGGTGGGCGATATCGACCGGGGCGGGGTAATCGCGCAACTGGTGGGCACCCAAGCCGTGATCGACCCGGAAGATGCGGCGATGATCCGCGGCTTCATGGTCAACAAGTTCCGCGGCGATCCCCGCCTGTTCGATGATGGCTACCAGTTCATCAAGGACCGTACCGGCTGGCCTGGTTTCGGCGTGGTTCCCTGGTTTGCCGAAGCCCACCGCCTGCCCGCCGAGGATGCCGCTGATCTGGCCGGATCGCGGGGCACAGGCAGCTTTCTCATCGCCGTGCCGCAATTGTCGCGGATTGCCAACTTCGATGACCTCGATCCTCTCGCGCAGGAACCGGGCGTCACCTTGCAGATGATCCCTGCGGGTCGCCCGTTGCCGGTCGAGGCCGACCTGATCATCCTGCCGGGCAGCAAGGCCACCATCGCCGACCTTGCCTATTTGCGTGCGCAGGGTTGGGATATTGACCTTGCCGCAGCCCTGCGCCGCGGCGCGCGCGTCCTGGGTCTTTGCGGCGGCTATCAAATGCTGGGCCAAACCATCGCCGACCCTCAAGGCATCGAAGGCCCTGCGGGATCTGTTCCCGGCCTTGGCCTGCTTAACGTGGCTACCGTCATGAACGCCGATAAGCGGGTGACGGAAACCATGGCCACCCATATCGCGTCAGGGGCGCCGGTACGCGGCTACGAGATCCATATCGGGCGCACCGACGGCCCCGATCGTGCGACGCCGTTGTTCGATGTGGCAGGGCAGCCGGAAGGCGCCATAAGACCGGATGGGCGGGTTATGGGCAGCTACTTGCATGGCATGTTTGCCGCTGACGGTTTTCGTCGCCGCTTCCTCGCCGATCTCGGGGCAACTCCGGGCAACACGGGCTATGACTCAACCGTGGACCGCACGCTCGACGCCTTGGCTGACCATCTGGAAACCCACGTCGATTGCCCGGGCCTGTTGGCGCTGGCCTCCTGACCAAGGCTGCAACGGGGGGGCCGTCTGCCCCCCTCCGGGACCGCGAGCCGCGGTCCCGCCCCCCGAGGATACTTCTCCAGAGAGGAAAACCATCGAGTTAACTGCGCCTTAACCCTCTCCACCCATAGTGAGAGGGCGGTACAGGCGGGGACGCCGATGACCGTCAGAGGGGAAGACGCCCCGCCGGCCGGCTCGACGGGCGGCGGGGTGTCCGAACCCTATTGGTGGCTTCCTCTCTGAGAAATATCCTCCGGGGGTCCGGGGGTGGAAAACCCCCGGTCCTGCGCACGGGGATCAGGCGAACCCGCAGTCGCTTTCCGTGGAAACGCCGGCCGAGCGGGGCTCGATTCCCCCGAGGGCGGCATCCTGTCTCAGGTCAATGGCTCAGAACTCCACCCCGGCCTGCGCCTTGATGCCGGACCGGAACGGGTGCTTGATCAGCGTCATCTCGGTCACCAGATCCGCCGCCTCGATCAGCGCCTCCTTGGCGTTGCGCCCGGTCAGCACGACATGCGTCAGGGGCGGCTTTTCCGCCGCCAGGAACGCCAGCACCTCGTCCAGATCAAGATAATCATAGCGCAGCGCGATGTTGATCTCGTCCAGCAGCACCAGCCGGATCGCCGGATCGCGGATCAGTTCTTTCGCCTTTTCCCAACCTGCCCGCGCCGCTGCAATGTCACGCGTCTTGTCTTGCGTCTCCCAGGTAAAGCCTTCGCCCATTGCGTGAAACTGGCACATGTCGGCGAAATTCGTCGTCAACAGACGCCGCTCGCCGGTATCCCACGCCCCCTTGATGAACTGCACCACCGCGCAGGGCATCTCATGCGCGATGCAGCGCAGGATCATCCCGAAACCGCTGGAGGATTTTCCTTTCCCCGCCCCGGTATGGACGATGATCAAGCCCTTCTGACCCTCTTTCCCCGCCATGATCTTGTCGCGCGCGGCCTTCTTCTTGGCCATCTTCGAGGCATGGCGGGCGAGGTCCGCCTCGGCATCTGGTGTCGTTACGTCTTCGGTCATGGTCGGTGGTGTCCTTGACAAGGCAGGGTATCATGCCTCAGGTGATCTGGTGTTGGTTCCTGTTTATGACAGGCGAAGAGGGAATGCGACAGAGGGCCGCCTGACGAACTTGGCCCCCAAAGCGCAGCCGCCCCCGCGACCGTGACCGGAAAGGTCCCTGATGCCACTGGCCGCAAGGTACGGGAAGGCAAGGGACCGTTGGGGAAGCCCAGAATCCGCAAGCCGGGAGACCTGCCAGCACATGTGACTGAACCGGCGGACGGGGTGTTCCGCGACCGGCAGAAGGATGCAATTCGCATCCCTCTCTGGCCCTTTCCCCACCGCCAAAGCCAAGGACTGTGCATGACTGCCACGCTTTATGTCTGCACCACCTGCAAACGGGGCGAGCCCGTGCCCGAAGGCATGCCCGCCCCCGGCGCCCAGTTGCATACGGCCTTGCTGGCCGCAGGCGCGCCAGACGGGGTGCGCATCGTCGGGGTCGAATGCTTGTCGGCCTGCAACACCGGCTGCGCGGTGTCGCTGTCGATGCCGGGCGCGTGGTCCTATGTCTATGGCCGCCTTGGCCCCGAGAACGCCGCCGAAATCCTTGAGGGTGCGGCCAAGTATGCCGCCACCAGTGACGGTATCGTCGTCTGGCGCGACCGTCCCGTGATCTTCCGCAAACAAAGCATCGCCCGTATCCCGCCCCAAATCCCCCTAGATGAGGCCGCCGAATGAACTCGCTGAACAAGATCCCCGTGACCGTGATCACCGGCTTTCTGGGGGCGGGCAAGACGACCCTGATCCGCCACCTGATGGCCAACCCGCAGGGCAAGCGCCTGGCGATCCTGGTCAATGAATTTGGCACTCTCGGCGTTGACGGTGACATCCTGAAATCCTGCGCCGATGCCAATTGCCCGGTGGAAAACATCGTCGAGCTGGCCAACGGCTGCATCTGCTGCACTGTGGCCGAAGACTTCATCCCGACGATCGAGGCGCTGATGGCGCTGCCCACCCGCCCCGATCACATCATCATCGAAACCTCCGGCCTTGCCCTGCCGAAACCTCTGCTCAAGGCTTTCGACTGGCCCGCGATCCGCTCGCGCATCACGGTGGACGGCGTGATCGCGCTGGCCGATGCCGAGGCGGTGGCCGCCGGCCGCTTTGCCCCCGATGTGGCGGCGGTGGATGCCCAGCGCGCCGCCGATCCCAGCATTGACCACGAAACCCCGCTGTCCGAGGTGTTCGAGGATCAGATCCTCTGCGCCGACCTGATCCTATTGTCCAAGGCCGATCTGGCGGGTGAGGCCGGCCTTGCCGCCGCCCGCGTGGTGATCAGCGCCGAGTTGACCCGGACCGTCCCGATGCTGGCGATGACCGAAGGCGTGATCGACCCGCGCGTGATCCTTGGTCTGAACGCCGCCGCCGAGGATGACATCGCCGCCCGCCCCTCGCATCACGACGGCGAGGATGACCACGAGCATGACGATTTCAACACCGTCGTGATCGACCTGCCCGAAGTGACCGACCCCGAGGCGCTGACCGCCGCCATCATCCGGCTGGCCAACGAGCAAAAGATCCTGCGGGTGAAGGGCCATGTGGCCGTAGCGGACAAGCCGATGCGCCTTTTGGTGCAGGCGGTGGGCGCGCGCGTGCGCAGCCAGTATGACCGGCCTTGGGGCAGCAGCCCCCGCCTGTCACAGCTGGTGGTCATCGCCGAACATGCCGACATTGACGAGGCCGCCATCCGCGCCGTGCTGGGGGCCTGACACGCCATGCATGTCGTCTTCCGTGAAAGCCATGGGCTTGAGGAAACGGACACCCCGTTCGACCTGGGTCAGGACCCGGCCGATCTGGTGGTGCTGTCGTTTTCCGACAGTGACCTGGGTGCTTTCGCGGCGGGATGGCAGCGTGGGCGGGCCAGCCTGCCCTCGGTGCGGCTGGGCAATCTGATCGCGCTGAAGCACCCCCTGTCCGTCGATACCTATGCCGAGAAGACCCTTGCCGGGGCCAAGGCCATCCTCGTCCGGGTGATCGGCGGCGAGGCCTATTGGCCTTACGGGCTTGCCACGCTGCAAGACCTTGCCCGCCGTCGCGGCATGGCGCTGGCGGTGCTGCCCGCCGATGGCCGCCCCGATGCGCGGCTGGATGCGCTGTCGACGCTGCCCGTCTCCACCCTGCGCCGTCTGCAGGCGCTGTGCGATGCGGGTGGCGCGGTCGCCGCACAGGCCGCCCTGGCGCAGCTGGCGCTGGCGGCGGGGCTTTATGCGGGGCCGGTGGGGGGCGACAAGACCGTGCCCGACATGGGGTTCTATGACCCCGACCACGGCGTCATCGCGGCACCCGATGGCCGCGATAGCAATGTGCTTGTCACCTTTTACCGCTCTTACCTGACCGCCGCCGACACCGCCCCGATCGACGCCCTGATCACTGCCCTGCGCGTGGCGGGCTTTGCTGCCTATGGCGCCTTCGCCCCCAGCCTCAAGTCCCCCGGCGTGGCGGGTTGGCTGCGGGCCCACATCACCGCGCATCCCCCCGTGGCCATCCTGAATGCCACCGCCTTTTCGGCCCAGGCCGAAGACGGCACCACCCCCTTCGACGTCGCCGACTGCCCGGCGTTTCAGGTGGCGCTGTCCACCGCCCGCAAGCGCGACTGGGCGGCGTCCGACCGGGGTCTGTCGCCAGCCGATCTGGCCATGCATGTGGTGTTGCCCGAGGTGGACGGTCGCCTGTTCGCGGGCCTTGTCAGCTTCAAATCCCCCGGCAAGCGTGACCCCGACCTGCAGTTTTCGCGCTTTGCCCACCGCGCCGATGCCGCCCGGATTGCGGCCGTGGTGGCAAAGATCAGCGCGTGGCACCGTCTCGCCACCACCCCGGCGCCCGGGCGTGAGCTGGCGTTGATCCTGTCCACCTATCCCGGCCGCAGCCACCAGATGGCCCATGCCGTCGGGCTTGACGCGCTGGCCTCGACCGAGGCGCTGCTGGCCGATCTTGCCGCGCAAGGCTATCACACGCCGTCAGGCCCGCCCCTGCCGCTGGCGCTGACCCAGACCATCGCCTGGCCGCTCAGCGCTTATCGCGCCGCGCTGGCCACGCTGCCGCAATCGCTGCAAGAGGCGCTGGCCGCCTGGGGCGTGCCGGAAGATGATCCCGCCCACCGCGACGGAGCGTTTCACTTTGCCGCCACCCGCCGGGGCCGCGCCCTGATCGCGCTGCAGCCAGAACGCGGCGACATCGACACCCGGGATGCCGAGTATCACGACCTCGCCCGCACCCCGCGCCACGCCTACGTCGCCTTCTACCTCTGGCTGCGCGCGCAAAACCCCCACGCGCTGATCCACATGGGTGCGCATGGCACCTTGGAATGGCTGCCCGGAAAATCGGTGGCCTTGTCGGACGCCTGCTGGCCCGAGGCGCTGATCGGGGCTGTCCCGGTGATCTACCCCTTCATCGTCAACGACCCCGGTGAGGCCGCGCAGGCCAAACGCCGGATCGGCGCGCTGACGCTGGGCCATCTGCCGCCGCCGATGGTTGCCTCTAGCCTGCCCACGGCGCTCTCCACCCTCGAACGGTTGCTGGATGAATACTCCACCGCTGATGGCCTTGACCCCGCCCGCCGCAACCGCCTGATCGCCAGCATCCGCGATGAGGCGCAGGCCTCCGGCGTGGCCGCCGATCTGGGCCTGCCGCCCGATGCCACCCCCGCCGAGGCGATCACCCGGATCGACCGTTTCGTCTGCGACATCAAGGAAAGCCAGTTCGGCCATGGCCTGCACATCCTGGGGCAGGGCGCGGGCGAGCGTGAGGGGATGCTGGCCTCCCTTGCCGGCCGCCGCGTCGCCCCCGGCCCGGCGGGGTCGCCCTACCGGGGCCGCTCCGACGTTCTGCCCACCGGGCGCAACCTGTTCAGCGTCGATCCGCGCGCGGTGCCGTCGCGCAACGCCCATGCCCAGGGCGTGAAGCTGGCCGAAGAGCTGATCCGCCGCCACCTGCAGGACCAAGGTGACTATCCACGCGGTCTGGTGGTGGATCTCTGGGGGTCGGCCACCATGCGCACGGCGGGCGAGGAATTCGCCATGGCAATGCATCTGGCGGGCCTTGCGCCACGCTGGGACGATGGTTCTGCCCGCGTTTCGGGGTTCGAGGTGATCCCGCTGGCCCTGCTGGGCCGCCCGCGCATTGATGTCACGCTGCGCGTCTCGGGCCTGTTCCGCGACGTCTTTCCCGGTCTGGCGCAACTGTTCGAGGCGGGGGCCGAGGCGCTGGCCAGCCGCGAGGAAACGGCGCAGGACAACCCCTATACCCTGCGCGCGCCCCGCGTCTTTGGCCCGCAGCCCGGCCAATACGGCCTTGGCATGGGCACCGCCGCCGATACCTTCACCGACGAGGCCCGCGCCGATGCGGGCGAGGCGTGGCTGAAATCCTCCAGCTGGGCCATCGGCATCGACGGGCAATCGACTGAAAACCGCAAGGCGCTGGCGGCGCGGGTGCTGGCCGCCGACAGCTTTGTCCACCCCCAAGACCTGCCCGAAACCGATGTGCTGATGGCAGCCGATTATGCCGCGCATGAGGCCGGCTTCGCCGCCGCCGTGGCGCGCCTTGGCGGGCAGGCGCCCACGCTCTACCACCTTGACGCCACAAGGCCAGACACCCCCCGCGCCCGCACCCTGACCGAGGAGATCGCCCGCGTCGTGCGCGCCCGTGCCGCCAACCCCGATTGGGCGGATGGAATGATGCGCCACGGCTACCGGGGTGCCGCCGAGATCGCCGCCACGCTGGACCACATGGCCGCCTTCGCGCATCTGGCCCAGGTGGTGCCGCCGCATCTGTTCGACCTCTACCACACGGCGACGCTGGGCCGCGACGATCTGCGCGCGTTTCTTGCCCACGAAAACCCCGGCGCGCTGGCCGCGATGGAGGATATCTTTCAGCGTCTGCGCGATGCGGGTCTGTGGATCACGCGGCGCAACTCCATTGCATCGGCGCTGGCATGAGTGCGCCAGAGATCAAAAGCCACGAGATCAAGGGCCCCCAAATCAAGGGCTGGTGCCCCGGGGCCCTGCGGCCCATGCAATCGGGCGATGGCTGGCTGGTGCGCATCCGCCCCCCCGGCGGAATGCTGACGCCCGCGCAGGCCGCCGGGATCGCCAAGGCATCCTTGGCCCATGGGAACGGAATTCTCGATCTGTCGTCGCGCGCCAACCTGCAACTGCGCGGCGTGCGGCCCGAGGCGCATGCGGCGCTGATCGACGACCTGTCGGCCCTCGGCCTGATCGACCCCGACATTGCCACCGAAACCGCGCGCAACATCGTGGTGACCCCGTTCTGGCAGCCGGGGGACGGCACGCAACCCCTCGCCTCCCGGTTTGCCGCAGCCTTGGCCGCAGCGCCGCCGCTGCCGGGCAAGTTCGGTTTTGCCATAGACACCGGGCCAAACCCTGTCCTGCACGACACCCCCGCCGATATCCGGCTGGAGCGGGACATGTCTGGCCAGCTGATCCTGCGCCCAGATGGCCACGCCTTGGGCAAAGCGGTCACCGAAGGTACTGCGATCGATGCGGCCCTTGCGCTGACCCGATGGTTCCTGGCCACCGGCGGCGCGCCCGAAGGCCGGGGGCGGATGGCCGCGCATCTGGCGCGGGCCGATCTGCCGGATGGCTTTGCGCTTGCCGCTGCCCCGCCCTTGCCGCTACCGCTGCCCGGTGCGGTTCCGCAAGGCGCGCTGGTGGCCTTTGCCTTCGGCCAGATGCAGGCTGCCACCCTTGCGGGTCTTGCCGCCCTTGGCCGCGATCTGCGCCTGACGCCCTGGCGTATGCTGCTGATCGCGGGAGCGGACATCGCCCCCGACCTTCCCGACCTGATCACCACGCCTGATGATCCCTTGCTGCGGGTCACGGCCTGCACCGGCGCGCCCGGTTGCCCGCAGGCGCTGGGGCCAACCCGTGATCTGGCCCGGATGCTGGCGCCTTTCGTCAACCACAGCTTGCATGTCTCGGGCTGCGCAAAGGGGTGCGCCCATCCCGGCCTGGCCCCGATCACGCTGGTTGCCACGTCCTCCGGCTATAATCTGATCCGAAACGGCACCGCCTCGGGGGCGCCACACCTGACCGATCTGCCACCTCACCTGATTGCCGCTGCCCTGAAAGACCCCAATGCCGCATCTTTATGAAACCGACGGCGCTGCGATCTACCTGCAAAGCTTTGCCATGATCCGGGCCGAGGCCGACCTCGCCCGCTTCACGCCCGAGGAAGAGGTGGTCGCCGTCCGCATGATCCACGCTGCCGGGATGGTGGACCTTGCGCCGCACATCCGCTTCAGCCCCGGCATGGCCATCGCCGCCCGTGCGGCACTCGAGGCCGGTGCGCCGATCCTGTGCGATGTGCGCATGGTCAGCGAAGGCATCACCCGCAAGCGCCTGCCTGCGGGCAACGCGGTGATCTGCACCCTGCAAGACCCGGCGGTGCCCGCGCTTGCCGCGCGCATGGGCAACACCCGCTCCGCCGCGGCGGTGGAGCTGTGGCGGCCCCATCTGCAAGGCGCGGTCGTGGCCATCGGCAACGCGCCCACGGCGCTGTTTCACCTCTTGAACATGCTGGAGGACCCCAGCTGCCCGCGCCCCGCTGCCATCATCGGCTGTCCGGTGGGTTTCGTCGGTGCCGCCGAATCGAAAGACGCCCTGATGCAGGCCCCGCCCGTGCCCAGCCTGATCGTCGCAGGCCGCCTCGGCGGGTCGGCAATCACCGTGGCCGCGATAAACGCGCTTGCCAGCCGGAAGGAATGACCATGGGGCGCGTGATCTGCGCGGGCCTCGGCCCAGGTGACCCGGATCTGATGAGCCTGCGCGCCGCCCGCGCCATCGGGGCTGCAGCCCATGTCGCCTATTTCCGCAAGGCCGGCCGCCCGGGCCAGGCCCGCCGGATCGTCGAGGGGATGCTGGCCCCCGGCGTAACCGAATACCCGATGGAATACCCGGTCACCACCGAACTTCCCTTCGACAGCCCTGACTATACGCAGGCGCTGGCGACCTTCTATGACGACTGGGCGCTGCGTCTGGAAACCCTGTGCCAGACCACCGACGTTGTGGTGCTGTGTGAGGGCGACCCGTTCTTTTACGGCAGCTTCATGCACCTGCATTCCCGCCTGAAAGGCCGCGTGCCGGTCGAGGTGATCCCCGGCATCACCGGCATGACCGGCTGCTGGACGGCGACGGATACCCCGATCACCTGGGGCGATGACGTGCTCACGGTTCTTATGGGCACGCTGCCCGAAGACGACCTTGTCCGCCACATGACCGAAGCCGACGCGCTGGTGGTGATGAAGACCGGGCGCAATCTGCCCCGCGTCCGCCGGGCGCTGGACCGGGCCGGGCGGCTGGATGCGGCCTGGCTGGTCGAACGCGGCACCATGCCGAACCAGCGCATCGCGCGGCTGATCGACGTCGATGCCACCGATTGCCCGTATTTCGCCATCGTGCTGGTCCATGGCCACGGCCGCCGCCCCGAGGTGCCGGAATGATCACCTGTCGCACCTGGTTGCCACCGGAAGCGGGGGTTTCACACCCCCGGCCCGTCCCGGCCACGGGCCGGGCGTTCTTCGCGGAAATCCTCCACTGGAGGATTTCTGATCGCTCATCACCCCCCGTGGGATATTTTTGCAGAGAGGAAGACTTTAGGGCTTCGGGGGCTGCGCAATGACAGGGTCTTTGGTCATTGCAGGCCTCGGCCCCGGCGCCGACCGTATGGTGACCCCCGAAGTCACCGCCGCCCTTGCCCTTGCCACCGATGTTGTGGGCTACATCCCCTATGTTGCCCGCATTGCCCCGCGCTCCGGCCTGACGTTGCACCCCTCCGACAACCGGGTGGAGATGGACCGCGCCCGCGCCGCACTGGCAATGGCCGCCGCTGGCCAGCATGTGGTCATCGTCTCCTCCGGTGATCCGGGCGTGTTCGCGATGGCCAGCGCAGTGTTCGAGGCGCTGGAGGGCGCGCCCGCGTGGCACGCCCTTGATATCCGCGTGCTGCCCGGCATTACCGCGATGCTGGCCGCCGCCGCGCGCGCCGGTGCGCCCTTGGGGCATGACTTCTGCTGCATCAACCTCAGCGACAACCTCAAACCTTGGGAAGTCATCGAAACCCGGCTGCGCCACGCGGCCCGCGCCGATTTCGCCATGGCGTTTTACAACCCGCGCTCGGCCAGCCGCCCCGACACCTTTGCCCAAACGCTGGCGGTGCTGCGCGCGGAATGCGGGCCAGACCGCCTGATCACCTTTGCCCGCGCGGTCTCCACCGCCGACGAGGCGATCACCACCGTCCCCCTGCGCGACGCCACGCCCGAGATGGCCGACATGCGCACCGTCGTGATCGTCGGCAACAGCGCCACCCGTCGGGTCGGGCGCTGGATCTACACCCCGAGGCGCGCGGGATGATCCAGCCAGCCCATCACCTCGGCAACCGTTCGCGCCACGCGGCGCACCGGTATCACTGGCCGGTCGATCATCAGCACCGGCAGGCCCAAAGCGCGTGCCGCCGCGATCTTGGCCACCGCGCCCTTGCCGCCGGCGTTCTTGGCGACGACGATGTCCGTGCCGTGGTCCCGCATCAAGGCCGTGTCGCCCGCCATATCGAACGGCCCGCGCGCCACGATCACCCGCACCTGCGGCAGGGGCAGGGGGGCGTCCGGCGCATCGACCAGACGGACAAGGTAATGGTGCTGCGGCTGGCCCGTGAAGGCCGCCAGATGCTGCCGCCCGATGGCGAGGAACACCCGCCGGGCAGGCCCGCTCAGTGCCGCAGCCGCAGCCCCCAGATCGGCGAGATGGGTCCAGCGGTCGCCCTCGCCCGCCACCCAGGGTGCGCGTTCCAGGGCGATCAACGGGATGTCCATGGCGGCGCAGGCGGCAACGGCATTGCCGCTCATCTGCGCTGCAAAGGGATGCGTGGCGTCGATCACATGGGTGATGCCTTCCGCCGCCAGATAGGCGCGCAACCCTTCCACCCCGCCAAAGCCGCCCACCCGCATGTGGATCGGCTGTCCCAGCGGCGCATCGGTGCGTCCGGCGTAGGAATAGACGCCTTCCAGCCCCGCATCGGCGATGGCCCGCGCCATCAGCCCCGCTTCTGTCGTGCCGCCGAGAAGAAGGATGCGCGTCATGTCTGATCCTTGGCTGACCATCGTCGGTCTGGGCGAAGATGGACCGGCGGGCCTGACCACCGCAAGCCACGAAGCGCTGGCCCGTGCCGAAGTCATCTTCGGCGGTCCCCGCCACCTGGCCTTGGCGGCGGTCGAGGGGCGGCCGTGGGGCGTGCCCTTCGACATCGCGCCGGTTCTGGCGATGCGCGGGCGGCGCGTTGTCGTGCTGGCTTCAGGTGATCCGTTCTGGTTCGGGGCAGGGGGATCGCTGATCCCGCACCTCGCGCCCGGTGAATGGGTGTCGCACCCCGCGCCGTCGACGTTTGCGCTGGCCGCTAACCGCCTCGGCTGGCGGCTGGAAGAGGTGCTCTGCCTTGGCCTGCACGCCGCCCCGCTGACCCGGCTGACCCCGATCCTGGGGCGCGGCACTCGCGCGATCTGCCTGATGCGCGATGCGGCCGCGGTGGCGGAACTGGCCACTTACCTTGCCGCCACCGGTTTCGGGGCATCGACGCTGACCGTTCTGGAATGTCTTGGCGGCCCGCGCGAACGCATCCGTAGGGCCACGGCGCACAGGATGGATCTGACCGATATCACCGCCCCCGTCGCCGTCGCCATCGACGCCGTAGGCCAAGGCATCCCCCGCGCCTCCGGTCTTCCCGACGCTCTGTTCGCCCATGACGGACAAATCACCAAACGCCCGGTCCGCGCGCTGACCCTGTCGGCCCTCGCCCCCCGCGCAGGTGAAACCCTCTGGGACATCGGCGCTGGCTCCGGTTCCATCGGCATCGAATGGCTGCTGGCCGGCGCAGCGCATTGTCACGCGATGGAGGCGGACACCACCCGCGCCACCCGCGCCCGTGCCAATGCCGACCGCTTCGGCCTATCGCATCGCTACACCCTGCACCAGCACTGCGCGCCCGAGGGCCTCGCCACCCTCGCCCGGCCTGACGCCGTGTTCATCGGCGGCGGCGCGTCCGAGGCCTTGTTGACCCGGCTGTGGGATATCCTGCCGCCCGGCACCCGCCTTGTCGCCAACGCTGTCACCCTGGAAACCGAGGCGCTGCTGCTGCAGTGGTCGGCCAGCCACGGCGGCGATCTGCTGCGCATCGAACTTGCCGAGGCCAGCCCCTTGGGCGGCAAACGCGGCTGGCGGTCGGCCTTGCCGATCGTGCAATGGAGTGTGGTGCGATGAGGGTGGCGGGTTTCGGCTTTCGCAAGGGTGCCAGCGCGGCGGCGCTGGCCGATGCGCTGGCCCGTGCCGGTGGCGCGGCCGGTGTCACCGCCCTCGCCACCGCTGAGGATAAGGCCGTAGGTTTGCAGGGCATCGCCCGCACGCTCGGCCTGCCGGTGATCGGCGTGCCGAAGGCTGCGCTGGCCGCGCAGCCGGTGCTGACCCATTCAGCGCGGGTGAAAGCCCTCTACGGCACCGGGTCACTGGCCGAAGCGTCCGCCCTTGCCGCCGCCGGCCCCGGCGCGCGCCTGCTTGGCCCGCGCGCGCAATCGCAAGACGGCACCGCAACGGCGGCCATCGCCGAAAGGATCACCCCATGACCGTGCATTTCATCGGCGCCGGCCCCGGCGCGCCCGACCTGCTGACCCTGCGGGGCCGCGACCTGATCGCCGAAGCACCGGTCTGCCTTTACGCGGGCTCGCTGATACCCGAGGCCATCCTTGCGCATTGCCCGCCGGGCTGCCGGATCATCAACACCGCCCCCCTGTCCCTTGATGAGATCATCGCCGAGATCGCCGCCGCCCACGCCGCAGGCCATGACATCGCCCGCCTGCATTCCGGCGACCTGTCGGTCTGGTCGGCGATGGGGGAACAGCTGCGCCGGCTGCGCGCGCTGGGCATCCCTTACGATGTGACGCCCGGTGTGCCGTCCTTTGCCGCTGCGGCTGCTGCCTTGGGGGCCGAACTGACGTTGCCGGGCCTCGCGCAATCGGTCGTCCTGACCCGTACCGAAGGCCGCGCCACCCAGATGCCGCCGCGCGAAACCCTGGCCGCCTTCGGGGCCACCGGGGCCACGCTGGCCTTGCACCTGTCGATCCACCTGCTGGACAAGGTCACCGCCGACCTTGTCCCCCACTACGGCCCGGATTGCCCGGTTGCCGTGGTCTGGCGCGCCAGCTGGCCGGACGAACGCATCATCCGTGCCACGCTTGGCACCCTCGCATCCGCCGTCCCGGCCGAGGTCGAACGCACCGCGCTGATCCTTGTTGGCCCGGCGCTGGCCGCCGAGGGGTTCGAGAACAGCCGCTTGTACGCTGGTGACTATGACCGCCGCTATCGCCCCGTCGGCACCGATCCGCGCTTTCCAGGTAGCGCCACATGACGCCGCGACCTTCCACTCCCGGATTGCTGATCTCCGCCCCGGCCTCGGGCACCGGCAAGACCACACTGATGCTGGGCCTTTTGCGCGCCTTCCGCGACCGGGGCCTCAAGGTGCAACCGTTCAAAAGCGGGCCGGATTACATCGACCCCGCCTTCCATACCGCCGCCTCGGGCCGCGCCAGCTTCAACCTCGACAGTTGGGCGATGCCTGCGGGCATGATCGCGGGGCTGGCGGGCAATGGTGCGGCGGCGGATCTGGTGCTGGCCGAAGGCTCGATGGGCCTGTTTGACGGGGTGGCAAAGCCGGGGGCCACCGGTACCGGGGCCAGTGCCGATGTGGCGGCCCTGATGGGCTGGCCGGTGGTGCTGGTGATCGATGTGTCGGGGCAGGCGCAGACCGCCGCCGCCATCGCGAAGGGCCTTGCCAGCTTTCGCGCCAACGTTTCGGTCGCAGGCGTGGTGCTGAACCGCGTCGCCAGCCCAAGGCATGAGGCGCTGGTGCGGGATGGCATGGCCGAGGCCGGGATCACCGTGTTCGGCGCGCTGCCAAAACAGGCCAGTATCGCGGTGCCCGAACGCCACCTCGGCCTTGTGCAGGCCGAAGAACACCCCGGGTTGGAGACGCTGATCACTCAGGCCGCCGCCCTGGTCACTGAACGGCTTGACCTTGACGCGCTGCTTGGCGCGGCCCGCGCCGCCGCCAGTCCGGCCCAACCGCTTCGCCTGACCCCTCCGGGTCAGCGCATCGCCCTGGCCCGAGATGCGGCGTTCTCGTTCATCTACCCGCATCTGCTACAGGGCTGGCGCGCGGCAGGGGCGGAAATCCTGCCGTTCTCGCCGCTGGCCGACCAGCGCCCAGATCCTGCGGCAGATGTCTGCTGGCTG
>NZ_JANMET010000353.1:0-14571 GCF_031377265.1 Tabrizicola sp.
CGACAGGGATGAATGGCCGGGGCGCACGGAAGCGGTTATTCCCATTGTAGCCAAAGCCTTGGGAAGCGAAGTTGAGAAACTGGTTGATGGCAATTCCTGTTTTTCGCCAGCGCGCGCCATCGCCGTGGGGCGGCTGCTGGAAGACAATGGCATCGGTCATTTCGAGGAGCCTTGCCCCTATTGGGAACCGGATCAAACGGCTGAAGTTCGCGCAGCCCTGTCCATCGACGTGGCGGGGGGTGAGCAGGATTGCGAATATTCCAGCTGGCAACTGATGTTCGACCGGCAGGCCGTGGATATCGCCCAACCAGACGTGATGTACATGGGTGGCATCCACCGGACGCTGGAGGTGGCCCGGATGGCCGCCCGCGCCGGGTTGCCGGTGACGCCACATGCCGCAAACCTGAGCCTTGTGACGATGTGCACCATGCATCTGTTAAAGGCCATTCCGAATGCTGGCAAATATCTGGAACTGTCGATCGAAGGCCTGGATTACTATCCGTGGCAGGATGGGCTTTTTCTGGGCGACCCCTATGGGGTGACCGGCGGTCATGTAACGGTGCCTGATGCGCCAGGCTGGGGCGTAGAAATCAACCCGGATTGGCTGGACCGCGCCACCTATCGCGTGTCAGAACTGTCCTGAGGAAAAGGAGACTGCCATGCCCGGATTGCACGCGGATGTTGACCCCGATGGGTTGGAAGAGTTTTCGGTCGTGTTCACGGACCGTAGCCTGAACCACATGTCGGCAAAGTTCCAAGGCGTGATGCGAGAGGTCAGCGGCCTGTTGAAAGAGGTTTATCGCGGGTCGGCGGTGGCGCTGGTTCCCGGTGGCGGCAGCTATGCGATGGAGGCTGTGGCGCGGCAATTTGGGCAGGGTTCGGTGTTGATCGTGCGCAACGGCTGGTTTTCCTTTAGGTGGAGCCAGATTTTCGACGCGGGCGGCTTTGCAGGCGAGACGACGGTGGTGATGGCGCGCCAGACTGGCAACGGGGCGCAAGCTGCTTTTGCACCGCCGCCCGTGGAAGAGGTGGTTGCCAAGATCCGCGAAATGCGCCCGCAAGCGGTGTTTGCCCCGCATGTGGAGACGAGCGCGGGCATCATTCTGCCGGACGACTACATCGCCACAGTGGCCGCTGCGGCGCACGAGGTTGGCGCGCTGATGGTGCTGGATTGCATCGCTTCAGGCTGTATCTGGGTGGATATGGACGCGAGGGGCGTGGATGTGCTGATCTCGGCCCCGCAAAAGGGGTGGTCTGCCTCGCCCAGTGCCGGGGTTGTGGTGATGAGCCCGCGCGCCGAGGCGCGGCTGGCAGAGACGACCAGCAATTCCTTTGCGATCGACCTGAAGAAATGGCGCGCGATCATGGCCGCATATGAGGGCGGCGGGCATGCCTATCACGCCACCATGCCGACGGATGCCATTGTCGGATTCCGTGATGCGATGCTGGAAACGCAGGCGATGGGCTTTGACGCAGCGAAAGCCGCGCAATGGGCGCTTGGGCGGGCGGTGCGGGGCCTGCTGGCCGACAAAGGCGTGCCATCGGTTGCTGCCGAAGGGTTTCAGGCGCCGGGCGTGGTGGTCAGCTATACCAGCGACGCCGATATCCAGAACGGCGCCAAGTTCCGCGCGCAGGGCCTGCAGATTGCGGCGGGGGTGCCGCTGCAGGTCGGCGAGGGGGCCGAGTTCAAGACCTTTCGCATTGGTCTGTTCGGGCTGGACAAACTGGCCGATGTGCCAGCCACGGTGGCGCGGCTGCGCCGGGCGGTTGACGCAGTGCTTTGAGCGGCGGGGACGCGCGGCCTTTCACCGTTTACCGCAGTCCCAGACCCGTCCGCATCAGTGTCTTGCGGAGCGGTGTGGCAAAATACAGCGCCTCCAGTGCCTTGGCGCGCAGATCGCGCAGCGCCGGGCTGCCGGCCATCGAAGCGCGGTTCAACAGATCGATGCCAACGACGCGGGCTTGCACGTCGAGGTGGCGTTTGCGGTGGTAGGTGTCCAGGACGGCTGCAGCGCCGATATCATGGCGGTGTTCGCTTGCCAAATCCAGCAATGTGGCAATGTCGGCAAGGCTCATGTTCAACCCCTGCGCGCCGATTGGCGGCATTACATGCGCCGCTTCGGCCACCAAAGCCGTGCGGGTACCAGACATGCGATCCGCCATCTGGCTGATGATCGGCCACACAGTGCGCCGCGAGGCAAGGGTCAGCGGCCCCAGCACCTGTGCGGAGCGTTGGGTCATTTCTTCGTTGAAAGCGGCGTCAGGCAGGGCCGCAAGCCGCGCAATTTCCGGCCCCTTGTCCATCCAGACTACCGCAGAGGCGGGATGGCCTGCGCGATCAGGCAGGGGCACCAGCGTGAAGGGGCCGCCGGAGCGGTGAACCTCGGTCGAGACGTTATGGTGCGGGATTGCGTGGGTCACAGCAAAGGCCAGCGCCTTTTGTCCGTAGCGCATCGTGCGTACCCCGATTCCCGCCGCCTCGCGCACCGGCGAGGCGCGCCCGTCTGCAGCGATCAGCAGTTGGCAGGATATGGTGGTGCCATCGGTGAGGGTGACCAGCGCCTCGGTTTCGCGGGTCAACAGGCGGGCGAAGCCGACACCGGGGCGAAAGATCACATTGGGAAGGTCGGCCAGCCGCGCGACCATCTCGCGGCGTAGCAGCCAGTTGGGCAGGTTCCAGCCAAAGGGCTGGTCGGAGATTTCGCTGGCATCAAAGTCCTTGACCAGACGGGGTTCGGGCGTCGCACCACCTGCGTCGACGATCCGCATGATCTGCAAGGGGGCTGCAAACGGAGCGAGCCGTTCCCAAAGCCCCGCCGCCGCCAGGGTGGCCGCTGCCGGTTGCAGAAAGGCAGTGGTGCGCAAATCCGCGCCGTCGGCATCGGCGTCGGTCACCGGGGCCGTGGGATCGACGCAGACGACGCTGAAACCGGCTGCGCCAAACGCCGCTGCCGCCGTCAGGCCGGCGATGCCGCCACCAGAGATCAGGATTTCGGTGGAGTGGCGCATCGGATGTCCTTGGTTGGCGAACACTAGGCTGACCGGGCCTGCAAGGCCAGAGGGCCGGTTGCCCGCGCCATCACGGCAGCGTCGTCCAGATCAACAAGGTGAAGACCACAGGCACCAGCATCAGCGCGCAAAGAACCAGCGCCGGCAGTCCCCAGGTCATCACCGCAAGGATCACGCCGGTCAGGGCGATGACCACGGCATAAAGTGCGCTGTCGATATCCCTGGCAATGTCCTTCGCTATCCAGCCGAAGACCGGAATGGCGTAGAACAGACTGCTGGCGCGGGGTGCGGCGGTGGTCATCGGGCGGATCTCCTCTTGCCCACAACAGATAGGCGTGGGCGAGGCAACTGAAAGGGGCCCGCCCTGCGACGCCCTGTCACGGCAGGATCCGCGCCAGAAAGGCTGCAAGGTCATCCGTATGGTAATGAATATGCGTCGCATCCAGCGCGCTTGGCGCGACATGTATCGTCCGCATCCCCATCGCGTGCGGAGCCGCCAGATTGCGCGGGTCATCTTCAAACATCGCTGCGGTGGTCGGGCTAAGGCCATCCCGTGCGAAGACGGTATCAAAGGCGGCGCGTTCGGGTTTGGGGCGGAAATTGGCGTGTTCCACACCATAGATGCCATCGAACAGGCCAGACAGGCCGCGCGCCTCCAACACCCGTTCGGCATAGGGGGCACAGGCGTTGGTGAACACGATCCGGCGACCGGGCAGGGCAGCGATATGGGCTGCCAGCGCCGGATCGGGGGCAAGGACCGAAAAGTCTATGTCGTGGACGTCGTTCAGATAGGGGGCAGGGTCGACATCATGTTCGGCCATCAGCCCCGCCAACGTGGTGCCATAGGTCTGCCAATAGTGATCGCGCAGGTGATCTGCCCGCGCCCGATCAACGTTCAGGGCGGCCATGACCCAATCTGTCATCCGTATTTCGATCTGATCGAACAGCCGCATGTGCGGCGGATACAAGGTGTTGTCCAGATCGAACACCCAGGCGTCTACATGGTGAAAGTCGGGATGTCTCATAAGCGGCGATGTAGCGCGCGACGGGTAGATTGGGAAGGGTTGATCGCCAGGGCAGCAGCAGGGTAGGGTCCGCCGATTGCTATGAACGGAAAGGGCCCGGTGCACCGTGCAAAAAGACGCCTATATGCTGATCCTCGAGGCCATTGACCAAGGCCGCTACAAGCCGGGCGACCGACTTGTCGAAAGCGAGCTGGCCGACGGGCTAGGGGTCAGCCGGACGCCGGTGCGCGAGGCATTGCAGCGGCTGGAGACGCAGGGAATGCTCACCCGCGACGGGCGCAGCCTGATCGTGGCATCGCTGGATCACAACCAGCTGGCCGAGCTTTATGCCGTGCGCACCGAATTGGAGGGGCTTGCTGCCCGGCTTGCGGCACGGCATGCGACGCCCGAAGAAGTGCGGGTGCTGCGCAGCATGGTCGAGGACGACCGCAGTTTGCTTGGCGGCGATCCAAAGGCCTTGTCGCGCGCCAACAAACGCTTTCACAAGCAGATCCATCTGGCCAGCCACAACCGGTTCCTGGTGCAGCAGCTGGACCTAGTGCACCGGTCGATGGCGCTGATGGCGACCACCTCTTTTGCGGCCGAGGGGCGCGATGGGGTGGCGCTGGGTGAACATGACCAGATCGTGCGCGCGATCGAGGCCGGTGATGGCGAGGCCGCCTATCAGGCGCTCAAGACCCATATCAGCCGTGCCTTCGAGACGCGGTTGCGGGTGGACGCCGGCGAAATCAGAACGCGCTAGGGATATGCGAAAGTCTTTGGCAAGTTGAGGTGACTGCCAAGACCTGCACGGCACTTTCGTCAAGCGCGGAGCGCTTTATTGCGTCAGGTCTTTGCCTCTTCGACGGGATCGTACAGACCGTGCGTCGTCTTGTCCCAGTAAAACGGCTTGGTCACCAGTTCCAGCGCCGCCTTGTAGGCCGCGAGCGAGGCGAGCGGGAAGTACAATTTCATCGTTGGCACCCAAAGCGGGCTTAGGCCGTGGCGGGTGCGGCGGACCCCGATGATGCCAAGTGTCAGGTTGACCACTTCGGTCAGCGCGAATGTGGCGGCAATGCAAAGCGTTGCCCAGACAGGAAGCGTGGCCACAAGTGGGTGGTGAAAGCCGAACGGCACCAGAAGCAGGGACCAGAACAGCGGTGCCAACAGGAATTGCGCGATGGTTCCAAGGAACATCACCTGAAAGCCGATGAATGCCTTGGGGCCAAGCTGGCGCCACAACAACCGAGGGTCCCGCATGTGCACAGCCCAGGTCATCATGTACCCTTTGATCCAGCGCGAACGTTGCTTGACCCAAGGCAGCGCGCGGCAATTCGCCTCCTCTTCGGTGACGGTGGCGATGATCTCGGTCCGGTAACCGTGCCGGGCAAGGCGAATGCCCAGATCGGCGTCTTCGGTGACATTGTGGGCGTCCCAGCCGCCAAGCTGCTCCAACACGTTGCGCCGGAAGAACAGCGTCGTTCCACCGAGGGGGACGACCAAGCCCAGCCGCGCTATACCCGGCAGGATCAGGCGAAACCAGGTGGCGTATTCGATGGTGAAACAGCGACTGAGCCAGTTGGTGCGCGGATTATAGTAGTCCAGCACCCCCTGCAGGCAGGCAACCTTCGGATCGGCGCGGAGAAAATGGGCGGCCACTTTTTGGATCTGGTCGGGATCGGGCGCGTCTTCGGCGTCATAAATGCCTACGATGCTGCCGCGGGCATAGTTGAGTGCATGGTTCAGCGCGCGTGGCTTTGTCTTGACCCGTCCTTCCGGCACGATAATGACACGCATCCATACGGGAAGTTCGGCCGAGGCGAGCGCGTCTCGGGTCAGCTGGTCATCGGCCTCGACGGCGAGGATCACATCGAGCAACTCCGGCGGATAGTCGATCCGGGCAAGGCGGCGGACCAGCCGCGCGGCGATATTTCCCTCGCGGTACAACGCCACGATGATCGACACCGTCGGAAGAATGGTATCTGGCGTGTCGGCGGCAACCGCGACGCTGTTCAACAAGGTGGCCGCACCGGCGATGATTTTCAGCAAGATGATCAGAAGCAGCGACAGGGTGGCGAATGCCAGCAACGCAAGGCCAGCCTGAATGGGAAACACGGCAACCAGCAGAGTGGTGACCAAAAGCCCAAGGCAAACGCGCGGGCTGTCGTGCAAGCGCGGCCAGTTACGGCAGCTTTCCGAGGCGGCGACACGGTTCTCTGCTGCATGGGCCAGACTTGCGCCGCGGCGGGTATGGATCGCCGCCTCGATTGCACGCGCGGGTGCCAGGCCAAGGCTGACCGGACCAAGGCGCGCTTCCAGCATCGGGCGAAGCTTGCGAAAATCTTCTGGCCGCGAAAGTGCCACGATGGTCGCGTCGCCAACCCGTTTCCATGGGACAAGTCCGTGCCGCAGGCAATCCGCTGCGCCCACCAGATCAATCAACCTTGGGTCAGGCAACTGTCGCGACAAATCGACAACCCGAATGCCCCAGTTTCGGGCCGAGGTCGCAACCAGATCGCGTTCAACCACAAGTCCACGGGCGCGCAACACATCCGGCAGGCGCCCGGCTTCACGTCCACGTTGGGCAAGCGCGTGCACCAAATCATCCGACGCCACCATGCGGTCGCGCAACAGTGAAACGCCAAGGGCAGCGGGGATGATGCCCGCGGCTCCGCCAAAGACGGGTTTTCCGACGATTGGCTGGCTCTGTGCCGTCATTTTCCCCCTCCCGCTGCCAAACCAGAGCATGCGTGCGGGGGGTTAACGTTGCGTTAATCGCGAAATAGCCTGATCGGGGGTGCTTCAGGCGCTGCGACGGGCCTGCATGGCGGCGGCAAAGCGTTCAAACAAGTAATAGCTGTCTTGCGGACCGGGCGATGCTTCGGGGTGGTACTGTACCGAAAAGATCGGTTTGCCAGTGACGGCTATTCCGCAGTTCGATCCGTCAAACAGCGATACATGGGTTTCGTCCACACCCTTCGGCAGGGTCTGGCTGTCAACGGTAAAGCCATGGTTCATCGAAGTAATTTCAACCTTGCCGGTGGTCAGGTCCTTGACCGGATGGTTGGCACCATGGTGACCGTGGTTCATCTTGACGGTCTTCGCCCCCAGTGCCAGCGCCAGCATCTGGTGACCAAGGCAAATGCCGAACAACGGCAGGTCATGCTCCAGCACGCCCTTGATCATCGGGACGGCATAGGTACCGGTCGCTGCCGGATCGCCGGGACCGTTTGACAGGAACACCCCCTCGGGGTTCAGGGCAAGCACGTCTTCGGCAGTGGCAGTTGCGGGCAACACGGTCACTTCGCACCCTGCCGAGGCCAGACAGCGCAGGATATTGCGCTTGGCACCGTAGTCGATGGCGACAACCCGCAGGCCGGGCCCCGTGCGCTTGGAATAGCCCTCAGGCCAGGCCCAGCGCTGTTCGTCCCAGCGGTAGGATTGGGTGCAGGTCACATCCTTGGCCAGATCAAGGCCCACAAGACCCTTCCAGGCGCGGGCCTTGGCAACCAGCGCGCCGATGTCGAAATTCCCCGACGGATCATGCGCCAGTGCCACATGCGGCGCACCCTGCTGACGGATCGCGCGGGTCAACCGCCGAGTGTCGATGCCGCCAATGCCGATGCGACCGATCTTGACCATCCAGGCAGTCAGATCGCCAGTCGCACGCCAGCTCGACGGTTCGGTCGGGTCCCACTTCACCACCATGCCCGCCGCAGCAGGGGTGGCAGTCTCGTCGTCTTCTGCGGTGACCCCGGTATTGCCGATATGGGGGAACGTGAAGGTCACCACCTGCCCCGCATAGGAGGGGTCTGTCATGATCTCCTGGTAGCCGGTCATCGCGGTGTTGAACACAAGTTCGGCCACGGTTTCACCAACAGCACCAAATCCGAACCCGTGAAAGATGGTTCCGTCGGCAAGCGCAAGGCAGGCCGTTGGCCGCAGTGCGGAGGGGGTTGGCATCAGCGCTGCTCCCATAGGCAAAATCTGCGGCAAGCTACGGTCAGGGGGCGGCGGGGTCAAGGCTTTCAGGGAAAAGGAATATACCGCCTTTTCAATGAGTTGAAAAAGAGGGATGGAGTTGCGGTCGCTGGGGCTTCGCTGTATTGTCTGTGGTTCGGCCAAAACCATGGGGATGGAAAACCGATGTCACTGCGCGACCGTCTGCAGACCGCCTTGAAAGAGGCGATGAAAGCGCGCGAGGCCGACCGGCTTTCGACGCTCCGGTTGATCAATGCGGCCATCAAAGACCGCGAGATCGCCAATCGCGGTGAGGGTGGCGAGGGCCTGGTCTCGGATGCCGACATCATGCAGATCATGGGCAAGATGGTTAAGCAGCGTCAGGAATCTGCCCGTGCCTATGAAGAAGGTGGCAGGCTGGAGCTGGCTGAAAAGGAGCTCGCCGAAATTGGCGTCATTCAGGAATTCCTGCCGCGTCAGATGAGCGCCGCCGAAGTTGAGGCCGCGATTGTGGCTGCGGTGGACGAAACCGCAGCAGCCAGCATTCGCGACTGTGGCAAGGTGATGGCCGCCCTGAAGGGCCGCTACACCGGCCAGATGGATTTCGGCGCTGTCGGTGCGCTGGTCAAGGCGCGCTTAGGCTGAGAAGGGCCAGACCAAGCCAGATGCGGATTATGGCAGGGTCTGGTCTTATTGTTTGAGCCTTCAGGGTTGGCCCAATGCGCGGGCAGGTCGTGCATGCGCATCCACCTGCCTTGGGAATGGCGCATGTCACAGATATCAGTCTGGATCAGCTGCGAAGTCTGAGAGCGAGGGACGCAGGGCATCCCCAACTGCAGCGCCCGGACCCAAGCGGTGATTGTCGCAATTCCCCCATGTGTTCTGCGTCATGGGACCCATTGACCCGGACCAGCCTGGCTTGATCTATGGCCAAGGCCGCGCCGCTGCACGCGCCGCCATCGCGGTGGCCAGTCTGGTCCGTGACCTCAGCGCACCCGTTCCAGGGCGGTGGCCAGGTCGGCGCGCAGGGTGATGCGTTCCTCTTCGCTGAGGAACGCGCCCAGTTCGACCTCCCGGTCGTTGCCGCGCAAGGTCAGGTAGTTCGGGACCGGCCCTCCGGTTTCATGCAGGGTCAGGCGGACCCAATAGGGATTTGCCTGCCAATCCTGCCGCCCCTTTGCGCTGGTACGGGTCAGGGTGATCAGGTCGGGGGTGAGGACGAGGTCTTCGACGATGCGGGCGTCGCGGTCGTTCCGGGTGAGGGCAAGCCAGACGGCGGTGACGGCGAGGATCAGGAACGGCAGGAGCACCCAGAGGGCGGGATTGCCGATCAGCCCTGCGAGGGGCAGGGCGATCAGAGCGGCGGTCGCGCCGATGAACCAGACGAAGCCCTGGCGGGTCAGCGACCGGTGCGGCCAGAGGCGGAGCCGGGTTTCGGGACCTTGCGAAGGGAGGAACTGATAAGGCATCGTGGTAACGTAGGGCAAAGCGGGAGGGTGGGGAAGGCGACAGGATGTCCACGCGTGGACAGCCCTTGCGGGCAAGCAAAATCAATGGCTTGACCGGGCATGATTCACGGTCTGTTAACCTTTGGCCACCGTTCAAGCCGCCAGCAGCCAGTCGCTGACCGGGTTCGCCGGATCGTCGGGCATCGTCGCATGCGGCGCTGCGTGCCCATCAAGCGAGGTGCCGTCAACGGCACCGCCAGCCACGAACCAGGCATCCCAGTCGTCCGGGCCACCGTTCCAGCCGGGCGGAGTGTACCAAAGGTGGCCGGTCGCATCGCCCGGGCCGAACATGCCGCTGATGTCGACATCCCAGGTCGCATTCGCGCTGCCCATCGCATTGAGAAAGTCGTCGATGTCGCTGGCCGCAACCTCGGCCCCGTCAATCAGACTGGCGTTGTTGCCCTCGCCATAGCGGAACCAATGCTCCTCGGTCTCAGCCCATTCGGGCACCTGCATGTGGAGCCTGACTGGACCTGTCGCGGTTCCGTTCCGGTTTTTTGAGAGCAATACTCGCCATCAAGGAGACCGGTTATGGCAGCGATACACAGCGACGAGTTCAAGCGAGATGCGGTTCGCATCGCCAAACTAGCGGCCAGACCAGACGTCAGGTTGCGTCTGTTTTGGGCGATGGGTTTTCGACCCTGAACAAGTGGGTGAAGATGGTTTCCGATGAGGCTGGCCTGCCTGACCCTGATCAGAACCTGCTTCGAGAGAACGAACGGCTTCGGCGTGAGAACCGGATTCTCAAGGAGGAGAGGGACCTGATAAAAAAGGGTGAGACCATTTCCGCCAATGGTTCAAGGAGTTGCCAGTGGAAGCGCCATTGGTTCAAGCCCACTGGCGACGGTCGAACCAGTTCTTCGCGGCCCAAAAGCCGTGAAGTTTGCGTTCCTTGATGACTATCGCGGCATCTTTTCGAAGGCGCGTGCCTGCCGTGTGATGGGGGTCACGGATCGTGGCCTGCGGGCATGGAAACATCGCCCGGTATCGCACCGACAGCGGCGTGACATGTCGAGGGCAGGAACGCCATTGGTCCGAGTGAGTGCCCGAGGGTTGGCGCATATCCGGGACCAGCATCGGTCCAGCCTGGGTAGCTACGGCAGGCCCCGGATGACCGAGGAACTGAACGAGTTGGGGGTGCGTGTCGGGCACCCGTTGCCCGGCAACGGTTTGCCTGCAAACCGTGAGAGGGGCCGGGTGGGTCGTTTGATGCGGCAGAATGCCATTTCGGTCGTCAGCACCGGTAAATTCAAGGTGGAGGAGGGTCAGAAAATGATCCGGGGGATCATTTTCCCGACGACGCACAGACAGCGATCACAGGTTCAACATATCGCCGAATCTCCTGCAACAAGACTTCGCTGCGAGCCAGCCCAACCAGAAGTGCCCTATCATGGTTTGCATGCAAACCATTGTCGGGTAACAGGCAGGTGACATCACCTATGTCTGGACACGCGAAGGCTGGGTCTATTTGGCCGTCATTCTGGACCTACATTCGCGCCGGGTGATCGCCCTGCGTGATTTGCACGCAAATCCCTTCCGGGTAACAGCTGGGCCATCAGCAACCGCATGAAGAAAGACCTGGCAATCCATGCCCTGAACATGGCCATCGCCCTGCGCAGGCCACCTGGGGGCTGCGTTCACCACACCGACAGGGGCAGCCAATACTGTTCGCACGACTATCAGAAAATCCTGCGCAAACACGGGCTGAAAGCGTCGATGAGGGGAAAAGGCAATTGTTATGATAACTCGGCCGTCGAGAGCTTCTTCAAATCCCTCAAGGCTGAACTGGTCTGCTGCCGTAGCTGGCAAACCCGCCGCGACGTCGAAGTCGCCCTCTTCGAATACATCAACCGCTTCTACAACCCACGCCGCAGACACTCAGCCTTGGGCTGGAAAAGCCCCGTGGCTTTCGAACGGAAGGCCGCCTAACATGAGCACCTGACCGGAACGGAACCGCGACAGGTCCATAGAGATGTTCTAAAACCCGAAGCGCAAGCACACGAACAATGGCATGCTGTCGCCCGTTGACTTCGAAATCAGACAGCAAAATCTGAACGAGGCAGGTGTCTAGGAAACTACGGGCACCTCAGTCGCCGCCAGTGATACCGTCGTCTTGCCGTTTGTAGCGAAACCTAATTTTTGTCGTCAAATGTGTTCAAAGGCGTAGATCGTGCGGTGATCGTATGGAGCCCCGGCGGCAAGAACCGTGTCTGGAAACTGCGGCTGGTTCGGGCTGTCGGGAAAGAACTGCGTCTCAATGCAAAGGCCGGCCCTTGGGCGATAGTGCCGCCCGCCGAGGCCCGGCGCCGCCACGTCAAGCATGTGGCCGTCGTAGATCTGTACGCCCGGCTTGGTCGTCGTGACGCGCAGCCGGAAATTTGCGCGGAGCGAGGTAAGCTCGGCCACTGGGCGCATCCGGGACGGATCGGCAGTTGCCGGGCGCAGCACGAAATTGTGGTCGAGCGCCACGGTCAGATCACCAATGCGGTGGGGCTGGCGCAGATCGAAGGGAGTTCCGGCCACCGACAGGATCTCGCCCGTCGGGATTTTGTCTTGTCCGACCGGGATAAAGCTGTCGGCGTGGACGGCCAGCAGATGGTCGGAAACGTCGTGCCCGCCATCAAGGTTGAAATAGGAATGCTGCGTCAGGTTGACAGGCGTGGGCCGGTCGGTCCGGGCGCGCAGGGCCACCTCCAGCCGGTTGTCCGGCCAAAGGGTGTAGCGGCAGGTGACCTGCAGGGTTCCGGGAAAGCCCTGATCGCCGTCGGGGGACAGCAGGCCGAGCGTCACATGGCAATCCGAATGATCCACAATGTCCCAGATACGGGTCGCGAACCCAGCCTTGCCCCCGTGCAGCGTTGTCGTCCCGGCTTCGTTGCGGTCCAGCAAATGAGTGTGCCCCGCCAGCGTGAACCGGCCACCGCCGATCCGGTTGGCATAGCGCCCGACCAGCGCACCGAAATAGGGCGAATGCGCCGGATACGGGTCGAAGGTGGGAAACCCCAGCACCAGGGATTGTCGCCCGCCCGCAGCAAGCGGCAACGACAGATCGCGGATCACCGCGCCGAAGGTCAGGATTTGCGCCTGCAGGCCGCCCTCCGCCGTCAGTGTGACCTCGTGCACCTTCCGCCCATGATGGCTGCCGACGCCGCGGGGGCCTGATCCGACCGAGCGGCCCGGTGCGGTCATCGGACAGGAGGCTCGGGTGGGGCCGCCGCAACCGGGCCCGCGACACGGTGGGTCAGATGCGCCTGCAACAGCACTACGGCCAGCAGGAACAGGCCCCGGATCACCGATTGCCAATAGGCGGAGAGTGAAATCCAGCCTTTGCCGTTTTCGAAGTTCAGGATGTTGAATACCACCCCCAGCAGCAGCACCCCGGCCAGAGTGGTGCCGACCGACCCCGCACCACCGGTCAGAAGCGTGCCGCCCACGACCACCGAGGCGATGGCGAACAACTCCCACCCGACCCCTTCGATGGGCTGGCCGGCCCCGAACTGCGCGGCGAGGATGACGCCCGCCAGCCCGGCGAGGCCGCCCGAGGCGAGGTAGACCAGAAAGGTGATCCGCTCGACCGGCAGACCCATCATGCGCGAAGCATCCTCGCTGCCGCCGATGGCGAGCACGGCGCGACCCGTACTGGTAAGGTTAAGGACCAGCGAGCCCAAGACATAGGCGAGAACAGCAATCAGGGCAGGAACCGGCAGGCCGAACAGGTTGCCCTGTCCAAGTTCGGTGAAGGCGGTCGCATAAGACACCGCCACCGACTGATTGCGGGCCAACAAAAGCGCCGTGCCGCTGGCCGCCAGCATCATCGCGAGCGTGGCGATGAAAGGCATGATCTTCAGCCGGGTGACAATCAGACCGTTCAGCGTACCGGCGATCAGCCCTGCAGACACGCCTGCAACCAGCCCCGGCACAAGGCCGTAAGGGCTGGCATAGGCCGCCACCACACTACCCAAAGCCGCGACCGAACCGACCGACAGGTCGATCCCGCCAGTCATGATGACAAAGCACATTCCCAGCGAGATCAGCGCGAACATGGAATTGTAGCGCAGCACGCTGAGGATGTTGAAAGACCCCAGAAAATTGTCATAGCGCATGGCACCGAACAGGATCAGCGCAAGAAGTGCCAGAACAACACCGTAGCTGGCCAGCATCTGGCCCCAGTTCACCCCGCGCCTCATGCCGTCCGCCCCCGTTCCTGCAACCAGACCGCACCGATGATGATCGCCGCCTTGACCACCAGCGCCGCCGCATCCGGCACGCCGTTGGCAAGTAAAGTGTAACGGACCAGCTGGATGATCAGCGCACCCAGAAGCGTGCCGATGATCGTGGCGCGTCCGCCGCTCAGCAGCGTTCCCCCGACGGCCACAGCGGCAATCGCGTCAAGCTCCATCCCCATGCCGACCAGATTGGCATCCGAAGCCGAGTTGATGGCGATCACCACCAGCCCAGCCACGCCTGCCAGCGCCCCCGAGATGGCGTAGACCGCGATCTTGATCCGCCCGGTGGCGATGCCCGACAGCCGCGCCGCGCGTTCGTTGCCGCCGATTGCCAGCAACTGCCGACCAAAGCTGGTGCGCGCCAGTACCCAGGCTGCGAACACGACAATGCACAGCATCACGATCACCTGCGCCGGGATGCCAAACGGGCGGCCAAGGCCGATCCACTGAAATTCCGGCAGCTTGAAAACCTGAAGGTTACCGTTGGTCATTACCTGCGCGATGCCGCGACCGGCGATAAACAACACCAGCGTGGCCACGATGGGCTGAATGCGGAACCGCGCGATCAGCCAGCCGTTGAACGCCCCCAGCACCGTCGTCGCGGCCACCGCTACGAACATGGCTACCGCCACCGCCGCCGGGACCCAGCCGATTTCGACCAGATTGCCTAGAAAGATCATCGGCGCGATGGCCCCCGAGATCGCCATCAGCGAGCCGACCGACAGGTCGATCCCGCCCGTCGCGATCACCAGCGTCATGCCGACGGCCACGATCACGATAGTACTGACCTGTGTCAGGTTCACGTTCAGTGTCTGCCATGTGGCGAAGTTCGGGGTGACCGCGAAATTGAACAGCAACAGCACC
>NZ_JANMET010000373.1:0-25982 GCF_031377265.1 Tabrizicola sp.
GAAGGTCTGCGCGTCGCGGCCGAGGTCTTTGCCGACCGCAGTTACCGCCCCGACGGCACCTTGGTCGCGCGTGGCGAACCTGACGCGGTACTGCATGATGCGGGCCAAGTGACCGCGCGCGCCCTGCGGATGCTGGAACACCGCGCCATAACAGCAGTAGACGGCACGCGCCTGCGGATGCACATCGACAGTGTCTGCCTGCACGGCGATACGCGTGGTGCAGTGGCACTTGCCAAAGCTCTTCGGTCAGGGCTGGTCGCCGAGGGTTGGCGCATAGCGCCTTTCGCCCCATGACCCCCCGCTTCCTTGATGCCGGAGAAACCGCGCTGGTCGTCGAGTTTGGCCAGATCATTGATCCGCAGATCACTGCGCGGGTGCTGACGCTGGATGCTGCCTTGGCTGCGAGAGCCCCGGTTGGGCTGTTGGAACAAGTTCCGACGTACCGCTCCTTGATGCTGCACTACGACCCGCTGATCCTGTCCCGTGCCAGTCTGGTGCTGGCGGTGACGGGCTGCCTGACCGATGCCGCGCCAAAGCCCGTCTCACGCAGGCTGTGGACCTTGCCGGCCTGCTATGACCCCGAGTTTGCCGTAGACATCGGTCACGTCGCGGCCACAACTGGCCTGCCTGCTGAACAGGTGATCGAAACGCATTCCAAGGCGCGGTTTGTTGTCACCATGTACGGTTTTGCCCCGGGCTGGGCCTATCTGGGAGGTTTGCCTGCCGCGCTCACTTTGCCGCGCCGTGCAGCGCCGCGCGCCCGTACTCCAGCAGGCAGTCTGATTATCGCCGGTGGGCAAGCAATTGTCGCGACAATGCCGATGCCGTCCGGTTGGCATATCCTGGGGCGCACCCCCGAACGGCTGTTCCGCGCCGACCGTGATCCAGCGTTTCTGCTGGCGGTTGGGGATGAGTTGACCTTCGAAGCGGTCGACCGCGCCACGTTTGATGCCCTTGCCCGCCGCGCCGACGCGGGCGAGACCGTCGGCACGTCGGTGCCGCTGTGAGCGCGCTTGTCATCTTGCGGGCGGGGGTCGGTTGCACGGTGCAAGATGCCGGGCGTCACGGCTGGCTGCGCTATGGCGTGACGCCGGCTGGCCCGATGGATTGGATCGCCCACGCCACCGCCAACCTTATCTGCGGCAATCCGACGGATGTCGCCGCCATCGAGATTGGGCCGGGTGGGCTTGAAGTGACTGCCAAGGGTGGCCCGCTGCGGCTTGGGCTTTCGGCCCAAGGGTTTGACGTAAAGCGCGGTGGCAGTGCGTTGCCAACACGCTTGGCCCTGACTTTGCATCACGGCGAAACACTTTCCGTACTGCCTGGACACGATGGGTTATGGGCCTATTTGACGCTAGCCGGTGGCATCGACGCACCCCCCGTGATGGGCAGCCTTGCAACACATCTGAGATCGGGCATCGGGCCGTTTGGCGGACAGGCCCTTACTGCCGGATTGGAGATCGAAGCGGCCAAAGACGCCGTGACTGATGCGCCGGACATTGCCCTGATTGATGTGCCAACCATCCCTTCGGATCGGATCCGTTTTGTGCCCGGCCCGCAAGACGACTACTTTTCATCAGATACATTTGCCAGCTTCTGCGCCGCGACTTACCGGGTCAGCCCGCACAGCGACCGGATGGGCTATCGGCTGACCGGGCCGCAGTTGAAGCATGCACGAGGGCACGATATCGTTTCGGATGGTATCGCATTGGGGGCAATCCAGATACCGGGCGACGGGCAGCCGATCGTGTTGATGGCCGACCGACAGCCAACTGGCGGCTATCCCAAGATCGGCACCGTCATTCATGCCGATCTGCCGCGTCTGGCGCAGACCCGGCCGGGACAGACCGTCCGCTTTGAAGCGGTTTCAGTCGACGTGGCGGTCGAGGCGTTGCGGGGCGCAATCCCCACCGCTCAATCATGGCAATCCAGGCTGCGCCGGATACGGGTGCATGTCGGCGGGACGGGCTAGCTCATCAGTCCTTGCATCAGTTGGATCGGATTTCGGATGGGTCGTTCTGGCTCTGACTTCCGGGGCTTACAGATGTGTTCGTTCGGGGTGAGGCCGCCAGGGTCTTTTGCCTACACGCGAAAGGTGTGGGTGAGGAGGGGGACAGCCGCAATCCGGTGGAACGTTAGCCCCGACGCAACAGAAAGTCCGCGAGGTGGCTGCGCATCTGGGCTTGGTCAGGCGGTGCTCGATGCGGTTGTCGGCCAATATGGTGTGGATCCGGTAGGGCACGGCTTCGACTACGTGTTGCCGGGTCGTTCCTGCCACTTCGCCACCGTCTTCGGGTTGCTTCCAAATTCCGGGCTGAGTTGCGAGAGCCAAGCCCGCGTTCGCTGTAGTGCTGCTCCGACAGCGGGCGTGGTTGCGGCGCGCCCGTGAGACCTTGTTCCATTGTGCTGCCTTCCATTCCGTCGAAAGGACCGCGCCGGTAAATCTTGGGATCAAACCACCAGGCTGTCCCAATGCCACAAACTACGGCCACGACTGTCCGCATCAGCAGCGCATTCAGCGATTTCGTGGCGTCGAACGTCGGCGAAAACGGCGACTATTTGTCCATCAGCGAATATGTCCACGACCTGATCTAGCGCGACAAGGAACGGGCCGAGCACGATTCTGTCGATCGTTTGAAAGCCGAGTTGAACCGGGTCTTTGCGGCACCGGAGTCGCGCTACAAGCCGCTAACCGCCTCCGACGTGATAGCCCGGAATCGGGTTTGACCGGAGGCCGCGCGCGCTCGGTGAGCTGCGTCCCGTCAGCTTGATGAGATCTGCGGCTACACCCGTGATCGATGGGGTGCCGAACAGGCTGATCGTTACATCACAAACCTGTTCACTGCATTCGACCGTATCGACAGCCACGGTATCGCCTCACGGCCGATCCCGGCGTCGATGGATTCTACTTCCGACTCGAACATCATTTCGTCTGATGGCGAAGGTCTTCTGATGGCAACACTGGCACCGTGACGGTCTTGCATGAGCGCATGCACCAGACAGATCGTTTCCGCGATGACCTTTGCGGCTGATCTGCGCGACTTGGTATCGCAAGTTGAGAGGGTCGCGGTGCCGGCAACCATCTCAAGTCGCTGTTTCGAGCGGCTGCTTAGGTTGCAGGGCTCGGGCAACTGCGTGCGCATCGGGGCGACGTTCTCTTGCGTCGGGGCCAACAGTCCACTGGACTGTCGGTTTTCCCTCATAACCTCCAGCTTTGCTCGCAAACTGAAGACCCTCAGGGGCCTCACGCCTTACAAATACATCTGTACGGTCTCGACTTCAGCGCCAGACAAATTCATCGTCAGTCCGATCCACCAGAAGCCGGGACGAAACGCCCAAGAAGGCGGGGTGAGGACAGCGGTTGGTATCGACAAGCGTTTGTTCGGCAATCTCGTGGGCGACAGCAATAAACGAGAAGGATTGCTGCCGTCAATTTCGGTTTTTGGGTGTTACCGAGACCCTTGACCTTGCGGCAGATCCGCCAAGGCTTGGGCAAGCGAAAGGGGAGGAATGGATGACCGTTTGCTTCACGGCCGACAGGATGCTGCGTTTCGGCGATTGCGACATTTCCGGCACGGCCTATTTCCCCGCCTACCTGAACATCCTGAACGGGGTGGTTGAGGAATTCTGGGCCCATTTGGGATGGCCATGGCATGAGATCATCTGGAAGGAACGCTGGGGGACGCCGACGGTGCATCTGTCCTGCGACTTCTCAAAGCCCTCCTTTTTCGGCGACAAGCTGACCTTCAGGCTGGCAGTGACGAAGGTCGGTAAGTCCTCGGTCGGGCTGAATCACACGATCCACTGCGGCGACGAGCATCGCTGGTCGGTGGAGCAGGTGCTGGCGGCAAGCTGGTTGGACAGCCACACCTCGATGCGCTGGCCCGAAGACGTGAAGGCCAAGCTGGAAAGCCTGATGGCACCAGAAGTGCAAGAGCGGCGGCCTGTCGGCGGCCCTCAGTCCCAGACCTGAGCTGGATCGGGAAGCGGGATCGCCTCAAGCAGTTCGCGGGTGTAGGCAGCCTGCGGATTGGCGAAAAGTTCGGCGGTGGCGCGGTCTTCGACGATCCTGCCTTGATGCAGCACGATGGTGCGCTGGCAAAGGCGGCGGATCACCGACAGATCATGGCTGATGAAGGCCAGCGTCAGACCAAGATCAGCCACCAGCCGTTCCAGCAGGTTCAACACTTGTGCCTGTGACGAGACATCAAGCCCCGATACGATTTCATCTGCCAGAATAAAGTTAGGCTCCAGCGCGATGGCGCGGGCGATGCCGACGCGTTGGCGCTGGCCACCGGACAGCTCATGCGGGTAGCGAGTGGCAAAATGCTGTGGCAAGCCGACATGATCCAGCGCGCGGGAAATGCGTTTGGGGATGGCGTCCATCCGGTGCAGGCGCAAGGGTTCGGCGATGATGGTGCCGACCCGGTGTCGCGGGTTCAGCGAGGACATCGGGTCCTGAAAGATCATCTGGATCCGCCGCCGCATCGGGCGCAGGGCTGGTTCAGAGAGGTGGGTGATGTCGGTCCCGTCAAAGCGGATGGTCCCAGCCGAGGGTTCCAGCAACCGCACCAGCGCGCGCCCCAGCGTGGACTTGCCCGAGCCGGAGCCGCCGACAATCCCCACCACCGCGCCTTTGGGGATGGTAAAGGACAGGCCCTTTAGGATCTCGATCCGCGGGGCAGGGCCAAAGAGCGGCTTTGCCGTCATGTCGGCCAGCGTCAGATGCAGATCAGCGACGGTGTAAAGATCAGCCATGCGCGGCCGCCTTGTCAAAGGCCGCTACCTCGGCCCGGACGGCATCGATCACGGCGTCGGGCACCGGGTGCAGGCCGGCGTCGGGATCAGTGTATTTCGGTGTCGCGGCCAGCAGCGCGGCGGAATAGGGGTGACGGGGGCCGGCGAAGAAATCAGCCACCGTGCTGTCTTCTACCACCAGCCCGGAATAGAGAACCGACAGATTCTGGCAGACCTTCGAGACCACGCCAAGATCATGCGTGACGAACAGAAGCGCCGTGCCATGGCGGGCCTGCATCCCGGCAATCAGGCGCAGGATCTGCTTTTGCACTGTCACATCCAGGGCGGTGGTCGGTTCATCCGCCACGATCAACTTGGGTTCGGCGGCAAAGGCCGATGCGATCAGGATGCGCTGGCGCATGCCGCCTGACAGCTCATGCGGATAGGACCGCAGCACCCGCACAGGATCGACGATCTGCACCTCCGCTAGAAGGTCAAGGGCGCGGGCCTCGGCAGCGGTGCGGGTCCAGCCAAGGATATCGACCAGCCGGTCGGTGATCTGCGGCCCGATCCGGTGGCTGGGGTTGAGCGCCGTCAGCGGGTCTTGCGGGATCAGCGCGCAACTGGCCCCGATCCGACGGCGGCTTTCCTTGGGCGGCAGACGCAGAAGGTCGGTCCCGTCCAGCAGGATCTCTCCCTCGGTGATCTGGACCGAGGGCGGCAGGATGCCCAGCACCGCCTTGCCGATCATCGACTTGCCGGCCCCGCTTTCGCCGACCAGCCCGCGCACTTCGCCCGCAGCCACCTCCAGCGACACGCGGCGCAAGAGGGGCGGCCCGTTCTTCAATCGGACCGACAGTTTGCGAATGGACAAAAAGCTCATCTCAGCACCGGATCAAAGCGGTCCTTCAGCCCTTCGCCGAGTTGGCTGAAGGCAAGGACGGTCAGGAACAGCGCGATCAGCGGAAAGACCAGCACCCACCAGGCCTGATGTATGGATGTGCGGCCTTCCGAGATCATTCCGCCCCACGTGGGATCGTCGGTGGAAATCGACAGGTTCACGAAACTCAGGATCGCCTCGACGATCACGGCGATGCCCATTTCCAGCGTCAGAAGCACAACGATTGTCGGAAGGACGTTGGGCAGAATTTCCCGCACCATCGTGCCAACCCGCCCACGCCCCGCCACCCGGGCCGAGGCGACGTAGTCCATCGCGCCCTGCGCCATGGCTTCGGCCCGCACCACGCGGGCAAAACGAGTCCAGTCGATCACCACAATAGCGATGATGATCGAGGTAAGGCTGGGGCCAATCACTGCGATGAGGAGGATGGAAAAGAGAACGGGAGGGAAGGCCATCCAGATGTCGATCAGGCGTGAGATCACTACATCCACCCAGCCCCGCAGGAAACCCGCCAAAACGCCCAGCGTCGCCCCGATCAGGCAGGTGATGCTTCCCGCCAGCAGTGCAACCAGCAGTGCCACCCGCGCCCCGTGCAGGATGCGCGAGAGCACATCGCGACCAAGGCTGTCGGTGCCGAGCCAGTAGCCCGGCTCTGCCCCCGCCACCCAGAAAGGCGGCAGGCGGGCCAGAAACAGATCCTGTGCGAGGGGATCGTGCGGCGCAATCCATGGCGCTAGCAACGCCACAAGGAAAAGCACCCCAAGCCAGAGCGCGGACAGCCACAGCCGCGATCCGGCGCGGCGACGGATCACGGACCGTCCGTCAAGCATTGCGCAGCCTCGGGTTCAGGACCGCATACAACAGATCGACGATCAGGTTCACAGCGGTGAAAATCACCGCAAACAGGATAACAATGCCCTGGATCAGCGGCAGGTCGCGGTTGATCACCGCGTCGATTGCCATGTTGCCCAGCCCTTCATAGGAAAACAGCCGCTCAATGATCACAGTGCCGCCGATCAGGAAGGTGAACTGCACCCCAACCAGCGTCAAAGTGGGTAGGACAGCGTTGCGCAGCGCTTCATGCAGGATCACATGCGTCTCGCTATAGCCCTTAGTGCGCGCAAGGGTGACGTAATCAAGGTTCATGGTTTCCTTCAGGCTTTGCTTCAGCAGCTGGCCGATGATCGCGGCCAGCGGGATGCCAAGCGCCAAGGCTGGCATGAACATATGCGCCACCAGATCGGCCCAAAGATCGAAACGCAGGCGAAAGAGGCTTTCGAACAGGTAGAAATTGGTTGTGAAGGGCAGTTCCAAGGACGGGGTCACCCGGCCCGAGATGTGGAAGATCGGCAGCAGCACCCCGAATATCAGCATCAGGACTAACCCCCAAAGAAAATCCGGTACTGACAGCGCCATCCCATTGGCCACGTCGATCGCCCCTTCGGTCCGCGTGCCGCGCCCGCGCGTGCCCATCAGGGCGGCGGTTCCGCCCATGATCACGGCCATCACCAGAGCCATGATCGACAGTTCCAGCGTGGCCGGCAGCCGTCCCAGCACCAAATCCAGCACTGGCTGGCGCGTGGTGATCGAGGTGCCGAAATCCCCCTGCACAACCCCGGAAAGCCAGATCCAGAACTGGCTGACCAACGGCTTGTCCAGCCCGTAAAACGCTGAAAGCCGGGCGATATCGTCTTCGGTCGCACCTGGGGGCAGCATCATGGCAATTGGATTGCCGGGCACGACCCGGATCACGAAGAACACGATCAGCGCCACACCTGCCAAAGTAATGGCGGTGGTCAGCAGTCGCAGAAAGATAATGCGAAGAATTGCCATAGGTCCCTATTCCGCCGCGCGCCATGGCCCGCGTGCAGGGGCGTTTGCCGCCCGATTTAACTTGTCCAAGAATATCCTGCGGCCGACGGGTGTGCCCCGCCGGCCATTTGCAAACCCGACGTGTCAGGCCCGCTTCATCAGATGCGGCAGAAGCGAACCTGACGCATGCGGCGTCACCACCACACCCGGTGCGTGCAGAATCGGCTGGACATATTGCAAGAGCGGGATCACCAGCGCGTTTTCGGCGATGTACCGGTCTACCGCCTTCCAGCCTTCGATCCGCTTCGCCTCATCCTTCTCTCCCCACAAAGGACCGATCATGCCGATCAGATCCTCGCCATCCCAGACCGAATGTGGCGAGGGACCGAACATCGCAAAGCCGGTCGAGGTGGTCGGATCGCCCACCGAATTGCCCCAGTTGTAGAAGGCGGCCGGCGCAAGCTGGTCGGCGGCGCGCAGTTCGTAATGCTTGGCGATTTCGTAGACTTCGATTTCCGCCTCGATCCCGACCTTGCGCCACAGACCGACGATGGCCTGCACCATTTCGTAATCCTTGGGCTTAAAGCCCTTGGTGGTCTGGATCTTGAACTTCACCGGATTATCGGGGCCGTAACCGCTGGCCGCCAGAAGTTCGATCGCCTTGGCCTCGTCATAAGCTACGGTGATGCTGGCGTCATAGGCGTCGTATTCGGGAGTTTGCAGCGTGTCGATCTTGACGCCATACCCCGACAAGAGCCGGTCGATGATCGCCTGCTTGTCAATGGCATGGGCAGCGGCCTTGCGGACGTTGGGGTCGGTCATCACCTCGATGTCGTTGAGGAAAATCATCCCGATGTCCGAGATGGGTGCAGCAACGCCGATCAGCGCCCCGCCACTGAGACGGTCGTATTCCTCATAGGGCATTTCAAGAGTGACGTGCGAGTTACCGGATTCCACCTCGGCCACACGGGCAGCAGCATCGGGGACGAACTTGATCGTCACAGTGTCGAAATCAGGCTTGCCACCCCAGTAATTCGCATTGGCCTTCAGCCGGACAAAGGCATTCCTTTCGAACTTTTCGACCATGTAGGGGCCGGTGCCGATAGGGGCGGCCTCAAACCCTTCGGCGCCGACCTTTTCGTAATAGGTCTTGGGCAGGACGTAGCCGGTGAGGAAGTACATCCATTTGAAGATCGTCGGATCGAATTGCGTCACATCGGCGATGACCTTGTTGCCTTCGACACGGTGATTGGCCAGCGTGCCCCAGACGAACTGGATGGGGCTACCTGTTTCCGGGTTCGCGACCCGGGCAAGATTCCAGGCCACATCTTCAGCGGTGAATGGCGACCCGTCATGCCAGGTCACACCCTCACGCACGGTCATCCAGATCTGGGTGCGGTCGTCGTTCCAGCCCCATTCGGTCAGAAGGCCGGGGGCAGGGGTCAGGTCGGGTTGTTGCAGGATGTACTGGTCAAAGACCGACTGGTACAGGCCCTGGATCGTCGGGTTGACCGCGCTTGGGCCGACGGTCGGGTCCCATGAGGGCAGGTTGACGTTATAGGCGATCACCAGTTCGTCGATGGCTTGCGCAAAGCTGGGCAAGCCGATGGTGCCGGCCGCCATGCTGGCGGCGGAAAGCTTCAGAAGGCTGCGGCGGTCAAGGTTCATGGTCATTTTCCCTGTTGATGGTTCTTGGTCTTGATTCAGTTTCCGGCAAGTTTCCGGGCAAGCAGAAATCCCGGTCCTGCCCCGGTGCCACCGCCGGGCCAGACGGCGGCCCCGGTCAGGTGCAGATTGGCGATGGGCGTGCTGCCGTCGGCATGGCCACGGGCGGGACGGAAGAGGAAGTGCTGCGACAAGTGGTGGCTACCGCAGACCTGATCACCGCCAACCAGATTGGGGTTGTCGGCCTCAAGCTCTGTCGGTGCCACGATCCGGCGGGCAAGGATCTTGGCCTTGGTACCCGGAGCATGGGCTTCCAGGATCGCTAGCGCGCGTTCGGCGAAGGGCACAGCGGCACCGGCCCAATCGGTTGCTGCGATCTGGCCCTTGGCGTCGCCCGCGATGGTTCCGGGGGCCATGCGGACCTGCACCCAAAGCACGTGCTTCCCTTCGGGCGCGCGGCTGGTGTCAAAGACAGTGGGCTGGCCCACGACCAGTATCGGTTCATCAGGCAATAGACCGGCCACCGCCTGCTGGTAGGTGCGGGCCATCTGGTCAAGGCTGGGCGCGATATGAACATAGGCATGGCGTTGCAGCTCAGACCCCGCGCGCCAGTCCGGCAGAGCATCCATTGCAAGGTGGATCATCATCGTGCCGGGGGCGTGGCGAAAGCTGGTCATGCGGTGGTCAAACTCTGGCGTCATACCACCGGTCAGGCGCGGCAGGGCGCTTGGCGCCACTCCTGCAATCACCGCGCGACGTGCAGTGATCCGGCGACCATCGGCCAGTTCCACCCCGGTAGCTCGGCCACCATCCTGGACGATCCGGGCGACGGTGGCCCCGGTTTCCACCGCCCCGCCCCGCGCTTGGATGGCAGCGACCAGCGCCCGTGTCACCGTGTCGGACCCGCCTTGCCCGATCACCATGCCAAAGGCTTGCCCCGCCATCCCTTCCAGATAGGGAAACATCGCGCCGCCCGCGACATCGGGGGCAAAATCCAGATGCATCCCCCAGGCGCCCAGCATGGCGCGGATGTGGGGATGGGAAAAGGTCTCCTCCAGCCAAGCACGCGGTGAGGACAGCAGGAACCGCCCCATATCGAACGTGCCGCCTACGCCCTTGGCCCGCAGCGTCTTGAACAAGAAAGATGCAAGGGCACGGAGTTTCATCTCTGACCCAAGAAGTCCGAACAGATGCGGCGCTTCGGCCCCAAAGCCAGCGGTCAACGTTTCCCAGGTCGCCGCGTCCTTGGGGGAAAGCGCGCCGATTGCAGCCAGTGTTTCGCCCTTGTCGGTGGACACACCGACCCAACTGCCATCGGGAAAGGACGATGCAAAGGACCGGCTCACCGGCACGAAGGCGCAGCCATGGCGGGTCAGTTCTGCGCCGTATGCCTTGCAAAACGGACTTCCGGCGAACAGTGACAGGTTCATTGCTGCCCAGTCATGGCGAAAGCCGGGCAGGGTGTATTCCCCGGTCTTGATCGCACCACCCGCCACAGTCGCCTGTTCGAAAACCGCCACGCGCCAGCCTTTCGCCGCAAGGTGCAGCGCGGCGGCCAGCGTGTTGTGGCCCGCTCCGATCAGGACTGCGTCGAAATCCGTTGCCATGTCTTCTTTGGCCTGTTCCTTGACAGATTGTCGCAGTGATATTTGCAAATGCATTTAAATCTGTCTAGTGTGATTGGAGGGCCGTCTGATCAACCGGCTCGAGGATCAGTGCCGGGATGGTCCGGCCAACAGGGAGAAGAAGATGACCTCTGCAAGTGTTCTGAGTTCATTGGCGGGCATGCTCGCATCGGGCGGGATCGAAGTGGTGGATTGCTCGGGAGTCCTTGGGCCTGAAACGCCGCTTTTGAAGCTGCCGCCGGATTTCGCCAAGGACACCCCCCCGATCAAGATCCACCGGATCAGCGAATATGATGAAAACGGCCCGTTCTGGGCGTGGAACTGGCTGGAACTGGGCGAACACAGCGGTACCCACTTTGACGCGCCACACCACTGGATCACTGGCAAAGACTATGCCGATGGCTTCACTGACACACTGGATGTGCAGCGTCTGGTGGCACCGGTCAACGTGCTCGACTTCAGCGCCGAATGCGCGGTGAACCCCGATTTCCTGCTGACCATCCACCATGTCAAGGCATGGGAAGCCAAACACGGCGCGATCAACGCGGGAGAATGGGTCGTGCTGCGGTCGGACTGGGACAGCCGCGCCCATGACGAGGGGCTGTTCTTAAATGCCGACGAGGCTGGACCGCATACTCCGGGGCCGACTGCCGAGGTGATTCAGTATCTGCTGGACAAGGGCGTTGTCGGCTGGGGCAGTCAGTGCATTGGCACCGATGCTGGGCAGGCAGGCGGCATGACGCCACCCTTTCCGGCACATAACCTTCTGCACAAGAACAACTGCTTTGGGCTGGCCTCGCTTGCCAACCTATCGAAGCTGCCGGCCAAGGGGGCGATCCTGATTGCCGCACCTCTGAAGATCAAGCAGGGGACAGGCTCGCCCATCCGGGCGCTGGCGCTGGTGCCGAAGGGCTAAGGCATATGCGGCCTGATCACGTCATCATCGGCAGTGGGATCAACGCGCTGGTCGCCGGGGCGCTTTTGGCGCTTAAGGGCGACCGCGTGCTTCTTTTGGAGCGCGAGGTGGTTGCGGGTGGTTGCCTGCGGACCGAAGAGATCACACTGCCGAACTTCCACCATGACGTGATGGCCGCAACCTGGGTCTTGTTCATGACCTCACCGGCAGGAGCAGCACTTGGCCCCCACCTTGCGCGGCACGGGTTCAGCTATTGCCACACGTCGCACCCGACCGCCGTTGTGCGACCGAATGGCGAAGCGCTGGTGCTGACAACCGACCGAGCAACAAACATCGCGGCCCTCAATGCGCTGGCGGCGGGCGATGGTGACGCCCATGCCCGCGATGTTGGCGGGGTTGAGGCTGACGCATCGTTCCTGTTCGCGCTGTTGGGTGGGTCGCTTTGGTCATGGCCTACGGTGAAACTGCTTTTGGCGCAGGCGCGAAAGCGTGGCTTGCGCGGGCTTGCGGCATGGTTTGGTGCCGCGCTCACCCCCGCACGGGGGTGGCTGGAGACAGGCTATACAAGTCCGCTGGTGCAGGCGCTTTACGCCCCTTGGGTGCTGCACGCCGGCTTGACCCCGGAAAGCACCTATTCCGGCCAGATGGGCAAGGTCATCGCCTTCGCTTTGGAGGCGGCAGGCGCGCCGATCGTCAAGGGCGGGTCGGGCCGGGCGGTTACGGCGTTTCGCGCGTTGATCGAGGAAAAGGGCGGAGAAATCCGCTGTGGGGCGGATGTTGACCGCATCCTTGTGACCGATCGCCGGGTCCGGGGCGTGGTATTGGCCAATGGGGAAGAGATCGCCTGCGGGTCGGTCCTCGCCTCGGTCGCGCCCGGGCAGTTGCAGGGCCGCCTACTGCGCGAGGTGAACCTGCCGGAAGACCAGGCGGCGGCGAAGGCTTTCCGGCATGGGCGGGGGAATTTCCAGCTGCATTACGCGCTGGACCGGTCTCCCGTGTGGCTGGCGCAAGGGCTGGAAGATGTGGCGCTGATCCATCTGACGGACGGGATCGACTCTGTCTCAAAATCCTCCAATGAGGCCGAGCGCGGCATGCTCCCCGCGACGCCGACGATCTGCGTCGGCCAGCCTCACCGGCTTGACCCGTCGCGCTGCCCAGAGGGCAAGGCGGTCTTGTGGCTGCAGATCCCTGACGCGCCCCGCGTGGTCCGGGGTGATGCGGCAGGGCAGATTGCCACCGATGGCAGCTGGTCCGAACCCACCCGTGAGGCTTTTGCCGACCGGATTGAAGGCATCCTCAAACGGCATATCAAGGATTTCGACAGCATCAGGCTTGCGCGGCGGGCCTATTCCCCCGCTGATCTGGAAGCTATCAACATCAACCTTGTCGGCGGCGATCCCTATGGGGGCTCTTGCAGCATTGAGCAGTTTTTCATCTTCCGCCCCTATGCCCACTCCACCAATGGTACCGGTCTTTTGCGCGGGTTGATCCATATGGGCGCATCAACCCATCCTGGCCCCGGCCTAGGCGGCGGGTCGGGCTTTCTGGCGGCGAAGAGGCTGGGGGCATGATGGATAAGTTGCCCTCCGACCAGCCGCCCGGAACCGTGCCTAAACTTGGCGAGATCGGGCTGACCAATTTCGCGCCCTATCTGATGAACCGGATCATGGGGCGGTACAATGCCAGCCTGCGGGATGAGATGGCGGGTCTGGGCCTGACCACGCCGAAGATGCGCGCACTCGCCGTGTTATCGGTGATAGAGGGGCCGCTGATCCGGGAACTCGCGGTTTTTTCGGTGGTAGAACAGTCCACCCTGTCACGCGCACTAGACCAGTTGGCAATTGAAGGGTTGATACGGCGCGAGGCCGATGCCGCAGACAGTCGAGCCACCCGGGTCTACATCACCGAAGCCGGGCGCGCGTCGTTTGAAACCCTGTGGCCCCATATGTCCGAAGCGCATTCCCGCATGTTCCGCGGTGTTTCCGCCGATGAGCGGCGCGCATTTGTCGGCACCTTGCAGAAAATGCTGTCCAACATCCGCAAGCACGAGATCTGACATGGCTGAACGGTCCTTCAAAGCGGAAGTGGAACACCTGCGGCTTGGCGAAGGCCAAACCTTCACCGGCGAAGGTATCCTTGCGATCACCAAGGCGCTTTTGGAAAACGGGGTCGGTTATGTCGGTGGCTATCAGGGCGCCCCGATTTCGCATCTGATGGACGTACTTGCCGATGCCGAGGAATTGCTGGGCGAGCTTGGCATCCGGTTCGAGGCCAACGCGAACGAGGCGGCGGCGGCGGCGATGCTTGCGGCAAGCGTCCATTACCCGATCCGTGGGGCAGTGACGTTCAAAGGGTCGGTCGGGGTCAATGTCGCTTCGGACGCCTTGGCGAACCTGGCCTCGTCTGGGGTAAGGGGTGGAGCGCTGATCATTGTGGGCGAGGATTACGGCGAAGGTTCCAGCATCATGCAGGAACGCAGCCATGCCTTTGCGATGAAGTCGCAGTTCTGGCTTCTTGACCCGCGTCCCAATCTACCCTGCATCAGCAAAGCGGTACAGGACGGGTTCGAGCTGTCAGAGGCGTCGAATACGCCGGTGATGCTGATGGTGCGGATTCGGTCCTGTCATGTGACGGGGTCGTTCCCTACCCGTGACAACCGGCGGCCGACATTGACCGTTCGCCAGGCCCTGTCGAACCCGCAGTCGGACTTCGCCCGCGTCGTGCTGCCGCCGATGTCCTACATGCACGAACAGGACAAGATAAAGAACCGTTGGCCCGCCGCCGAAAAATTCATCCGCGAACGGGGGTTGAACGAAGTCTTCGGGCCGAAGGATGCTCCGGTTGGGTTGGTGTTGCAGGGTGGCATGTACAACGGCATCATCCGGGCGCTGCAGCGGCTGGGACTGGCCGATCTTCATGGCAACACTGAAGTGCCCCTGTATGTGCTGAACGTCACCTATCCGCTGGTGTCGGCCGAGTTCCTTGAGTTCTGCAAGGGCAAGGACCAGATCCTCGTCATCGAGGAAGGCCAGCCAGAGTTCATTGAACAGCAGCTGACGACGTTCCTCTATCGCGCGGGTTCCTCGGTCAAGCTGCGCGGCAAAGGTATCCTGCCGATGGCGGGGGAATACACCGGTCAGGTCATGCTGGATGGGCTGGCGGCGTTTCTGAAAGAAGCCGCCCCCGGCATGTTGCCTGCCATCGTGCGCGCCCCGAACGAGGACCGCGCGCAGATCCCCGACTTGTCCAAAACTGTCCCCATCCGCCCGCCAGGCTTCTGCACCGGCTGCCCGGAACGGCCAATCTTCGCAGCGATGAAGCTGGTCCAGCAGGAAACCGGCAAGCTGCACATCAGCGCCGATATCGGCTGCCACCTGTTTGCCGCTCTGCCCCCGTTCGAGATTGGCGGGGCAACCATGGGCTATGGCCTTGGACCTGCCGCCAACGGCGCCTTCGACGGTGGTGGTGAAAGGCGACCGGTGTCAATTATTGGGGACGGCGGGTTCTGGCATAACGGGCTTTCGTCCAGTTTCACGAACATGGCCTTCAACAAGTCCGACGGCGTGGCGGTGATCGTCGACAACTACTATTCCGCCGCGACGGGTGGGCAGGACATCATGTCTTCCCGCGCCGACAACCCGACCAAGGCAACCAAGCATCCGATCACTAAGGCGCTGAAAGGCATCGGCATCGACTGGGTGCGTCAGGTTGATAACACCTATGACGTGGGCCGGATGCGCGACGTGCTGCGAGAGGCGCTGACAACCGATGCACCGGGGCCGAAGGTCATTGTCGCCTCGTCAGAATGCATGCTGAACCGCCAGCGCAGGGAAAAACCGCTGGCTCAGAAGGCGATCAAAGAAGGTCGCCGGGTCGAGGCGCCGCGCTTTGGCGTGGATGAGGATGTCTGCACCGGCGATCACGCGTGCATCCGTCTGTCGGGTTGCCCGTCGCTGTCGGTAAAGAAATTGGACGATCCTTTGCGCGACGATCCGGTGGCCAGCATCGACCAAAGCTGCGTCGGCTGCGGCAACTGCGGCGAGGTGGCAGATGCCGCGGTGCTGTGCCCGTCCTTCTACCGCGCCGACGTGGTGCATAACCCCTCGCGGTATGAAGCCCGCATTGCCCGCTTTCGCGCGCGCGTGATCGGCTGGCTGCAGTCCCGGCGAGCCGCGCGCCGACTGAACTTTGAGGGTTCGGCATGAGCTCGCAGGAAGCAATGCCCGATACGCTTGCGGGTCTTTTGCCACGCAAAACCGCCGATCCGCGCCTGTCGGGGATCATCAAGCTGGCGATCTTGGCTGTCGGTGGGCAGGGCGGTGGGGTGCTGACGGCTTGGATCGAGGAGGTAGCGCGATCAAACGGCTATGCGGCGCAGGCCACATCGGTTGCGGGCGTGTCGCAGCGGACCGGGGCCACGGTCTATTACGTCGAGATAGCGCCGCACCGCCCTGGCGACCCGACGCCAGTCTTTTCGTTGATGCCCGGACCGGGCGACGTGGACATAATGATCGCCGCTGAGATGATGGAGGCTGGCCGATCAATCATCCGCGGCTTCGTGACCCCGGACCGCACCACGCTGATCGCGTCCACCCACCGCGCGCTGGCCGTGTCGGAAAAGATGGTGCCGGGCGATGGCATCGCCTCAAGCGATGAAGTGATGGCGGCCGCCGAAATCGCCGCACGGCGGTTCATCGCTGCGGATTTCGAAGCGTTGGCGATTGCCAATGGTTCGGTGATCTCGGCCTCTCTGTTCGGGGCGCTGGCTGGATCGGGCGTGCTGCCCTTCCCGCGCGAGGCGTTCGAGGCCGCCATTCGCGCTGGGGGCAAGGGAATTGAAGGCTCACTTCGTGCCTTTGGCGCGGCGTTCGACGCGACTGTAAACCCGCCCGGTAAAGCCACTACCCCGACGGATCCGCCCCGGCCAGCGTACGGCGTTTCGGGTCCGGCCCGACTGGTTGCCGAATGGGACAGGCTTGCCGCGCGGGTTGCCGCGATGCCCGCTACGGTCGCGGAACTTGCTCTTCTCGGGCTGAGCAAGGTCGTGGATTTTCAGGACCTGCGCTATGGCGCGGCCTATCTGGATCATCTGGCAAAGGTCATGGCCAAAGATGATGCCACGCGGGACTGGACCCTGTCGCGTGAGGCGGCAAAGTATATCGCCAACGCTATGGCCTATGACGACATCATCCGTGTGGCCGATCTGAAAACCCGTGGCCGCCGCTTTGACCGCATCCGCAAGGAAATGCGGCTGAAAGAGGCGAACCTTCTGCATCTGACCGAATTCTTCCATCCCCGCGCCGAAGAGATCGTGGGTATGTTCCCGGCCAAATTGGGCGCGCGGCTGGAGGCAGATCCTGAATGGATGGCTCGGCTGGACCGCTGGTTCAACAAGGGTCGGCGTCTGCGCACCGACAGCCTGCCCGCCTTCCTGACCCTGCATCTGATCGGCGGTCTGCGGGGCTGGCGGTTGCGCACCCTGCGCCATGCGCAGGAGCAGGCGCATCTGGAGCGCTGGCTGGAGCGGGCCTTGACGCATGTGGGCGGGAACTACGATCTTGCTGTGGAGCTGATCCGCTGCCGCCGCCTGATCAAGGGTTATTCGGACACCCACAAGCGTGGGTATTCCAAGTTCGACCGGGTGCTGGAGGCCACTGCCGCTGTCGCCGGGCGTTCGGATGCCGCCGACTGGTGCCGCCGGCTGCGCGAAGCCGCATTGCAGGATGAGGAAGGCAAAGCGCTTGACGGGGCGATCGAGACGATCCGCAGTTTCGCCTGACCGGATTGCCCGATGCAGTGTCGCCCGTCGCAGTGCTCCGCTGAAAACAAAAATGGGGGCATTGCTGCCCACCCTGTCGTTCAACCTTCCGGCGTGGATGGCAGCGTTCCAGTAGATCAACGCCCCTGCGCGAGGGGAGGTCAAGTTAGCCTGCACTCGGGAACGGGCCAAGTGCAGTCGATCTTCTCTTCCACTTTGCAGTCAAGGGCGGTGTGGGGCCTTGCAACAACTTCGCCCCGGTGAAGGCGACTCCCCCTAAGCCGCAGTATAGAGGTCAGACCCCCAGACCCCGCCGAAGGCAGGTACAGTATGGTCAGAGGGACGTGTCTTAAATCGGTTTGGCCACTTGCTCAGCTGTTGTGGATAAAAAACTCAAGCCCTTCCGGTCCTTTCGCACCTGCCACGAGGTCATCCCTCCGGCCGTGATGATGTGCGCCCGTTCTCTGCTTCCGCCTTGCAGTGTGGAAGACTTTCCGCACGAGCGCGGAATCGACAGCAGCGACGAGACCGTAAGGTTCGCGTGGCACAGGTTTGGACCGCTGTTTGGTTCTGAGATCCGCAATCAGCGCGTCGAAGCGATGCAATCAAGCTGTTGTTGCTGTCACTTGGATGAAGTCCTCGTGAGGATCAACGGCGAGCGGCACTATCTTTGGCGGGTCCTCAAGCATGATGGCGAAGTGCTTGAAAGCTCTTTGACGAAGACGCGCGACAAGAAAGCGCGTTGAAGCCGTTGAAGAGAACGCGGAAGCGGCTCGGTTGCGACGAGGAAACAGTAACGAACCGTCTTAGCTGGTACGGTGCTGCGCTGAAAGACCTCATTGCCCGCGATCCTCAGGAAACTGGCCGCCGGGCCAACAATCACGCCGAGAACTCGCATCAGCCAAATCGAAGACGGGAGCGTGCGATGCTCCGTTTTCGCAGGATGCGGGTGTTGCAGAAATCTGTCGCGGCCCACATCCACTTCAAGTCAGAGTGCAGTCTTTTAGGGAGGGACAATTTCAAAGCCACCCGTACCGTTGCTCTCACCGGGTTGCACTAGGTCTGCGCTGTCTGAAAGGCTGTACAGCATCAAAAACTGAGACGAGTTCGTATATGTCTGATGCTGTGGACGCCTCCCTCCCGACGGCATCACCACGTGCACTGTTGGTGCTGTCGCAACCGTAAGGAGGGAAGGAGCCGCCGACATGGAGAATGCAACACTCGGGATCGATCTGACAAAGTCTGTGTTTCAGCTTCACCGTGTTGACGCCGATTGTATGGTTGTCTTGCAAAAGAAGTTACGAAGGGGTGCCGTCCTTGATTTTCTTTGCAAGCTGGCGCCTTGCCTGATCGGGATGGAAGCCTGCACTACGTCGCCGCATTGGGCGTGATGGATTGCAGCACTTGACCATGATATCAGGCTGATCCTACCGGCCCGTGTGAAGCCCTGCATCAAACGGCCGAAGAACGACGCGGCCGATGCAGAGATGATCTGCGAGACGGTGGCCCGACCGAACTTGTGCTTTGTCCCCAAGAAGACCGCTAAGCGGCAGAATGTTCTGGTCCTGCGCCGGTGCTGCGATCTGCTGATATGCCAGTGCAGGATGATGCTCAATGCGATCCGGGTGCATCTGTCCGAGTTCGGGAACATCGCAGCCCAACGCCCCAGCAAGGTTGTCGATCTTGTCGGTGACCTTTGGCGTGGCGAAACCTTGGAGGTTCGGAAGTGCGGGAGCGTTGCGCTAATGGTGCGTGCGGCGCCGCTTGACGGCCGCGCGACAGCAATCCGGGACATCGAGCGCCAGCTTCTGGTCTGGCATCGACAGAATGCAGCCAGCCAGTGTCTCGCGACAATCCCGGACGTTGGCGTGATCACCGCCACTGCGCTTGCCGCCAATATCCCGGTTCCGTCTACCTTGAAGTCGGGTCGACAGTCGCGGCTTTCCTCGGCCTTGTGCTGCGACAAAACTCGTCCGGCGGCAAGGACCGCCTCGGCCACATCTTGAGGATGGGAAACGGCCACCTGAGACGCTTGCTGGTTGTCGGCGCCACTTCGGTGACAAGGCGCGCCGGAACGACCGACACCAGAACAGATGCATGGGAAGAGTCGTTTTTTGACCGAAGACCGCCCCGGCCTGCCACTGCGGTCATCGCCAACAACGCCGTGCACCGCCCGGGCACCTCATGGAGAACGACAAGAGCGAGAAGGACGCGCAGGCAACCTGAACGATCGAGAAGACAGCTGCGCACCACATCACCGCGAAACGATTGTAGGAGCAGATGTGAGTGATGAAGATCAAACGGGACCGCTGGCGTGACACCCCGAGGTGCTGTCAAGGCTTAGCAATGCGCTCGTCTTATCGGGACCCGATACGAAGGCTGCATTAGGGCCAGCGGCCACAAGCCCTGCACCAACAGGCTTAACCCATAACCGCACCCTGCAGTGATCAGAAGCAGCTTAGTCCAATCCTTGCACAATCGAAACCATCGACACCTGACCCTACCGCCAATTGCAATCGGATTGAGGTTGTCTTTGGCCTGCTGACTGGATGACGCTGCCGGGACAACCAGCTCGGATATGTTCCCATGGCCGGCAATGGAACGCGGAGGCAACCAGCTATTCCTTTAGGAAATCGGCCAGCAGCGCATCGAAGATATGCGGTCTTTCCAGATGAACATTGTGCGCGGCTTGCGGAACGACTGCCAGATACGCCCCCGGGAATGCTGCGCCACAACGTTTCGGGTTGCGACCAGTCATAGGAACGGTCGTGGCTGCCCCAGATCACCAGCATCGGGCTCTGGATGGCCTTCAGCGCGGCGCGGCCATCCCAGCCTTGCCAGGCAAGCAGGCTGGACAGTGCGGTTTGCAGGCTGACCTGCAGACCCAGTGCGTGGCACAAGCCAAAGGCCGCAGCCTGTTCGCCGTGGAGAAACCACGTTGCAGCGATACGCCGTGCCGTTGCGGCAATGCCGTCGCGCAGCAAGCCGGACCTCGATTGCGCAATAGTTTCAAAGCGGCCTGGCATCGCCCCTTGCGGGCCGGTGCCATACAGCACCAGCTTTCGGATGCGACCGGGGGCCAGCCGGACCATCTCTTGCGCTACCATTCCACCCATCGAATGGCCCAAAAGGTCAAATTCGCGCACCGACATGCGATCCAGAAGTGCAAGCACATCATGGGCATGGGCCCCAATACTGTCTGGCGCAGTCAGTGCCGCGCTGTCACCAAACCCGGCCAGATCGGGACAGATCACGTCGCGCGATGGTGAAAATCGCGCGATCTGGCCGGTCCACATCGCGCTGCCGCCAAGATAGCCGTGGACCAAGACCAAGGGCGCACCCGTTCCCATGCGCTTGCAGGACAAACTCGGCATTCCAATCCTTTCCGTTCGCGATCAACTGGGGTCGAGGCATAAGCAGTCGTGCCACCGATCGGTGCCAGAAGTTCCCTCTACAGCAGAAAGACATGCGCAAAAACGATCGCCTGGCCAAGCAGGAACAGCGTATCAACCGTGATCAAGGCAAGCCCCTTCACCCCTGGAGCAAACAGTTTTTCAAGCGAGGTCTTGACCCCCAGTGCCGAAATCGCAATCACCAGAAAGAAGCGGGACGTGTCGTTGACGAATGTCAGCAGCAATTCCGGCAATGGCACCGCATTCCGCACCACCATCAGGATGATGAAAGCCACGGCAAGCCTGCAGTGGTGCCAGCTTCCTTGCGAAACACCAGCGCTACGGTCAACAGAACGACGGGCAACAAAGCCACGCGAAGCAGTTTTGTGAATGTGGCGATATCGCCTGCGGCATCGCTGACCGAATATCCTGCCCCCACGACCTGCGCGACATCGTGGATCGTGGCCCCGATCATGTAACCGCTTTCCACATCCGTCAGACCGAGAGAGCGAAACAGCATCGGATAAACGATCATCGCCACGGTCGACGGTGCGGTCACGCCAACGACGGTCAGCAGGATGTCTTCCTCGTTGAGATATTTCCGCGGCAGAACGGCGGCAATGGCCATGGCGGCGGACGCCCCGCAAATTGCGACCGACCCACCCGTCAACAGCCCAAACGCCGTGCTTCGGCCACTGAGGCGTGCAAAGATCACTCCGCCAAGCAGTGTCATCGCCAACATGGCCATGACGCCGATGATCGGGGTGGCGCCAAGTTGCGAGACATCGGCAAAAGTCAGCCGCAGCCCCACAAGTGCCACACCATAGCGCAGCAAAGTTCGAGAACAAAACGAGATACCCTCGGCTGTCTGCGGGCCATCGTTCATGAAGTTGAAGGCCATGCCGATCAGCAAGGCAAACAGCATGGCTGGCGCACCGTAGTGTTCGGCAAGAAAGCTGGAGGCCAGTGCAATCGTGGTGGCCAGAACGATGCCGCCGCGATGCAGGAGCATCCAGTTTCGTGCGCGCGGCAACAGCGGGCCGCGCGGCATCTGCCCCATTGGCGTGCCCGCGTCGTCTTGCGTGATCGGTGTCATCGGATCAGGTCAGATCGAAGACATCGTTCGGAAAGTACTTCGCCAGTCGGATATCGGCCGAGCGGGCATGGCCCTCCATCCCTTCCAGCCGCGAGATCCGGGCCGTAGCCTCGGCCAGCGGGCGGGAACCTTCGCGCGTGGCACGCTGCCAAGTCACGGTTTTCATGAACTTGTGCACCGACAGCCCACCAGTATAGCGCGCCGCGCCCGACGTCGGCAGAACGTGGTTTGGGCCCGACGTCTTGTCACCAAAGGCAACGGTGGTTTCTTCGCCCAGGAACAGCGATCCGTACGACTGCAGGCGGTGCAGCCACCAATCAAGGTCTTCGGCCTGAATGTGCAGATGTTCGGGGGCGAAACTGTCGGCAACCACGGCCATTTCCTCGGCGTTGTCGCAAAGAATGACTTCGGCGAAATCGGCCCATGCCAATTCGGCGTTGTGGCGGTTCAAGTTCGGCAGCGCGGCGATCAACCGTGGCACAATGGCCATTACCCGTTCGGCAAGGCTGCGGTCCGAAGTCACCAGCCACACCGGCGAGTTGTAGCCATGCTCGGCCTGTCCGACCAGATCGACGGCAACCATTTCGGCATCGGCCTTGCTATCGGCCACCACCATGCTGTCGGTCGGGCCGGCAAACATATCAATACCGACCTGACCAAACAGAATGCGCTTCGCCTCAGCCACATATTGATTGCCGGGACCGACCAGAATGTCGGCCTTCGGCAACCCGAACAGGCCGTTGGCCATGGCAGCCACGCCCTGCACACCGCCCATCGACAAGATCGAGTCAGCGCCGCACAAGTCCATCGCGTAAATGATGGCCGCAGGAATGCCGATCCCCGGACGGGGCGGCGAGCAGGCGGCTATATGCGGCACGCCGGCCACTTTCGCGGTGGTGATGGTCATGATTGCGCTGGCCACATGGCTATAGCGCCCGCCCGGAACATAGCACCCGGCGGCAAAGACCGGGATCTGTTTTTGTCCGGCCATCACGCCGGGCAAGATCTCGATCACGCAATCGCTGACTGAGGCGCGCTGGGCTTCGGCAAAGCGGCGCACGTTGTTATGGGCAAACTGGATGTCAGCCTTCAACCTATCCGGCACCAGCGCCGCCGCCGCCACTCGATCAACCGGCGAGACGATGATCTCGCCGGCCCATTTATCAAGATCACGGGCAAACTGTCGCGCCACTGCTTCGCCACCAGTAGCAATCTCGGCCAGCATTTTCGAGACGATTTCATGTGCGTCTGGTTGGTCCGTTTCGGCGGTCCGAACGGCTTTCTTCAAGTAAATCATGGTCTTGTCTTTCCGATTACATTCTGCCCTTCCAGGGCACGACGCGGCGTTCGACAAAGCGCATCAGCAAATCGAACGCGAAGGCGATGATGGCGATCACGAAAATTCCCATGATCACGACGGGGGTTTGCAGGAACTGGCTGGCCGACAGCACCATGTAGCCAAGTCCCTTGGTCGAGGCGACCATTTCGGCGGCAACCAGTGTGGTCCAGCCAAAGCCGATGCCAATGCGCATGGCGGTCAGGATTTCCGGCATGGCCGAGGGCATGATTACGTACCGCATGACCTGCCATCGGGTGGCACCAAAGGAGTAGGCGGCGTGGATCTGCTCGATTGCGGCCGATTTGACGCCAGAACGCGCGCCCAGAACGACGGGGGCAAAGACTGAAAGGAAGATCAGCAGAATTTTCGATGTCTCGCCGATGCCGAACCAGATGATCATCAGCGGCAGATACGCCAGCGGCGGTATCGGGCGATAAAACTCGATCGGCGGGTCGAAGATGCCACGCATCACCGGGCTCATCCCCATGGCCAGGCCAAGCGGCAGCCCAATCACGCAGGCCAGAATGAACGCGCCGAATACGCGTACAGTTGAAATCCAGACATGTTCCAGAAACGGGGTATTGGTGAAGCCTTCGTTCCAGATCGTGATGAATTTGGTGACGATGGCCATTGGAGGTGGAACGAACAGCGGCTTGACCCACCCCATGAAGGTGACAAGCCACCACACGAACAAGAAAAAGCCAATCGAGCAAGCGGACAGCCAGAACGTGCTGCCTTGCCCCGGAACGCCGTAGATTTCCCCTGGTTTGGTCGGGCGTGCGCGGGCCAACCTGGCAAGCAGAGTATCGGGCTTGACTGTGTGCGGCTCACTTTGCTCGATCATGCTACGGCCTCCTCGTCTGCAAAAATGATTTTGAGCACGTCTTCGCGCAACTGGATGAACTCGGGCGACGCCTTGACTGTTCGCGCTGGAGCGCCCTCTAGGAACTGGCGTGAGAAGGGCAGATCAAACAGATGGGTAATCCGGCCGGGGCGCGGCGACATGACCACCAGTTTGGTGCCCATGAACAGCGCTTCTTCAACGCTATGTGTAATGAAGAACACCGACTTTTGGGTGCTATTCCAAATGTTGAGGATCAGTTCCTGCGCCTTCTCGCGTGTCAACGCGTCAAGCGCACCCAGGGGTTCATCCATCAACAAGACGCGTGGGTCGCAGGTGAGCGCCCGTGCTATTCCGACGCGCTGCTGCATACCGCCTGAAAGCTTGTAGACAGGCGCGTCTTGAAAGCTGTCCAAACCCAACATGCCGATGAATTTGTTGGCGATTTCAAGCCGCTTTTCCTTCGCAAGCCCCTGAATTTTCAAACCGAAGGCGACGTTTTCCAGTACACTGAGCCAAGGTAGCAGGGCGTGTTTCTGAAACACCACCGCGCGGTCAGCTCCCGGGCCAGATACCTGTCTGCCGTCCAGTATCAGCTTGCCAGAAGTGGGGGAAAGAAAGCCCGCGATCAGATTTAGCAGGGTAGACTTGCCACAACCCGAAGCCCCTAAGGCAACCACGAATTCCTGATCTTCAATTGTCAGATTGACGCGGCTCAGGGCCTCGACGGGAGGGCGGCGATCTGCGGCCGGATAGACGACGGATACGTCACTTATGCTCAATCCCAATTGGCGTGCTCCTACATGCAATAAGGGCTCTGCCCGAGCCTGAGCGTTCGGGCAGAGGTTGCTTGGATCACTTCATTGCTGCTTCTGCATAGGACGTGGTGACAAAGGCCGAATAATCATCCAGCGAGGTGTCGATCCGGCCAGCGGTTTTCAGGAAATCCGCGGTGCCTTTCATGGTCATTGCCGCGCCGCCAAGCCATGTATCAGACACCTGGGTTGCCAATGGCAGGAAGGTGAATCCGACAAGGATTTCCGGAACCTGCACAGGGTCAGCGCCCGTTGCCGTTGCGATAGCGACAACTTCTGGGCTGTCGGCGGTCCAGGCGGCCGGGTTGGCGAGGTACGAGGCATTGACCCGCTCAACTTCTTTCAGGAAGGCCGCGACTTCGGTTGCATGTGCCTCGCCGAAGGCTTTGTCGACGACCCAGCCGTCAAACGTCGGGAAGCCCCATTCGGCAGTTTTGTCGGCGCCGATGATCAGTTTGCCGGTCTTCAGGATTTCCGACTGCACCGGTTGCCAGATCCAGGTTGCATCGATCGCACCCTGATCCCAGCCAGCTGCTATTTCGTCGGGCTTCATGCTCATGATCGTCACGTCAGCTTCGGCGATGCCCTCGTGCTGCAGCGCACCCATCAGCGAGAAATGTGCGGTGGAGCCGACCGGAACGCCGATCCGCTTGCCCTTGAGGTCGGCAACGGTTTCGATTCCTGACCCGTTATGGGCAATCAGCGATTCCGCCGAGCCGATCACGTCCGAATAGGCGATCAGTTGCAGCTCAACACCCTGACTTGCAGCAATCGACAACGGCGAAGAGCCAAGTTCGGCCAACACGACGTCGCCCGAAGCCATCGCTGCGATGACGTCGGTGCCCGAGTCGAACTTGCGCCATTCGACTTCCCAGCCGGTGGCTTTTTGAACGGCGTCAGAACTGACCAGCAGCTGCATCGGCGTCGGGTTGCCGAAATGGCCAATGATGATCGTTTCGGCCGAGGCCGTCGCGGAGAGGAGGGCCGAGGCGACAAGCCCGAGGGCGATGCTTTTGAGATTGTATTTCATGGTCTTGCTTTGCTCCTTGTTGCAATATTGTTTTCCGGCATTCAGTTTGCCGTCT
>NZ_JANMET010000011.1:0-3329 GCF_031377265.1 Tabrizicola sp.
GCAGACGCCTTACCGCGCCAGCCCAGGCAGCCGCGCCCCGATTTCCATCCCGACGGTCCAGGCTGCACCGCCCTTGCCCTCCGCCTTTCGGCTCGGGGCTATCGGTCCGGGTGATGGTCCAAGGGACAAATCCCTGTCAGACCTCCGCTGTCAGCACACGCAGGTCGTGACCTGCCCCGACAGTCCACCCGAAAGCCCGCCAAACCTTAACACTTCCCTAAAACCGTAACCCTAACCCATTGATTATATTGGATCGGAAGTCTTGTCCACGCGTGGACATCACACCGCAACCGGCATCCCACCCCCGGAACGGAGGCCCTTGCGCCCCTATCTCCCATACCGGGAATACCCCAGGTCCGCAGCCTCGATCTCCACCCGCCGCCCCGAAACGATGTCCGCCAACCCCTTCGCCGGGTCTAATGAGCCGGCATCGCTCACCGGCCCGATGGCGGCAGGTCGGTAGGGTTCAGCACGTTGACATAGTCATACTCGAACCGGTTGTGCATCACGCCCAAAGTGCCCGACAGGCGCAATCCCATCACCTCGCTGAGAGCGGCGTAATGGCTTACACCGCCGAAAACGCCGACCATCCGGTTGTTCGACCGCGTGGTCAGCGTGCGCCACAACTCGTCGTCGGTCACCCGCAAAAGCCCGGTCAGATCCTGCGATGCCGTACCGCCCTGCACCCCAGCGCTGATCCGCCAGCCGCTGCTCAATGCCCATTCCTTGGCCAAGCGTCAGCAGCGCCATCCTGGTCTCGACCGCGGTCTCCACTGTCCAGTTGGCAGGCAGGTTGAACCCGTCGTCATAGCTTCCGGGAAAGGTTTCCGCGCGGTCCCACCGTGATCGTCGCGTCACCGGTGGTCTGCGCCCCGGTCAGGCTGAAGATCAGGCGCGCGGTGCTGCCCCAAGGCCGGCTGTAGGCCACGGCCACCCGACCCCCCAGGCCGAAATCCAGCGCATCGGTCGACTGAAGCTGTGGGCCGCCGCCATTCAGCGTCGTCAGCGTGTCCTGCAAGGTATTCACCGGCGTCAACAGGCCGAAACTCAGTTCGATCATCTGCCCGCTGGCAAGCGGGTCGTCCCGACCAGTCTGTGCCAGCACGGCATGAGTTGATAACGACAGTCCCGCGCAAAGCGTGGCGATTTTGGCGCTTTGCCTCATTGCAGGTCCATTCCATCAGGCATGACAGCAGTCGTGAAGGATCGACCATACCTTGTATCAAATTTTACAAAGGTATGGTTTCGCTGCCTGGGTAACCGGGTTGACACCGGGCAATTACTAGCTGTTACACCGCCGCGCACAGGCGCGTTGCCGCCCCGATCACCCGTGGCCCGATCACCCGTGGCCCGATCACCCGTGGGATGGGTGCCAACCCGCAACCTCCTGGCCAGATGCCCCGGCACGGTCTCCGCATCCCGCTTAACCTGACTGACCACAAGCCGGGCCGGGCCTGTTGCTCGGCCCACGCAAGCGCGCGTTGGTGTTCGGGCGGCGGAATGGCTTCAGAACAAGCCCCTCACCGGCCGCTGCGGCCGGCAACTTTGGGTCGGCGCCTGCCCCGGCACACCGCTCTAAGAATGGCCAAACCTGAACGCTTCCCTAACGCCTTCCCCTAACCCCTTGATTTTCCTTAGCCGAAAATTTGTCCACGCGTGGACATCATACCGGAACCGGTATCCAACCCCCGGAACGGAGGCCCTTGCGGCCCTCCCTCACGTAGGGGCAGCGCCCCAGAACCGCAGCCTCGATCTCCGCTCGCCGCCCCCAAAACCGATCTCCGCCAGCACCCTTGCCGGGTTTGTCGAGCCGGCATCGCTCGCCGGCTCGAGGGCGTACATCTGCAGCGCGTCAGGCACGACCGGGCCATCGTTCAGCGCCTCGATGATCGTTTCCCACAGCCCCGCCAGCGCCCAGCGCCGGAACGGGCGGCAGATGGATGACCCCTTGCCAAACCCTTCGGTTTGGTCGCGCCACGGTGAGCCGATCCGAGCGATCCGAAATATCCTGTCCATGACAAAGCGATGGTTCTCTGGCTTGCCTCCATTCGGAACGCGGACGGCCAGAGTGAAGCGCTGATGAAACGCCCACCCCTCGTCCGACATCAGGTCTCGTGCCAAGCGGGTCCCCAGCGCGGATACCAGCTTGACCAACGATCAGCGCGCGAGGTGAATCCCTTGTGTCGACAAGACCTAGAGTGGCGTTCTGCCGGACGGAATGGTGAAGCTGAGGTGATTTTGACTCTGCACGCGTTCGTATTGCAGATCTTCGGTCAAGGTTCTGATCAGGTACCAGCCAAAACCACCCTCGGGCAAATCCTCCAACGCGCCGTTGATCCCTGCTGGTAACGCGCCAACGGGTGCCCTGCCGTCGCGCATTGCCAGCCCGCGGTCGGCAACCTTGCAGGCAAGGCCCGCGCCAGTTCTGGCAAGCCAAAGGTCGATCGGGCCGGGCACCGAGGGATAGGCATGTTCGACGATGTTGTTCAGCACTTCGCCCAGCACCAGTTCTGCCGTGCCGCGGTCATCCGCCGACAGATCGCACAGCGGGACCGTTGCCGCGAGGCCGATCAACCCTGCGCGCACCGACATCGGGTCGCCCGCGATGATCAGATGCGTCGCCCCGGTTTCGCGGACAATGTCAGGCCTTGACTGCATTCTGTCCTGCGTCGGATTGCATTTTGTGGATGGTGAAGATGCTGTCCATTCGGGTCAGACGGAACACCTTTTCGACCGTTGCGGTCAGGCCGGCCAGTTCAAGCTTGCGGTCCGGACCCAGCATCTTCAACACCGCCACCACCGCGCCAAGACCACTGGAATCCAGGAACAGCACTTGGCTGAGGTCAAGAATGATGCGGTCTGCCGGGCAAGTGGTAAGGTCGCGCATGCTTTCCTTGAACTGGATGGCGCTTGCGGCGTCGATCCGGTCTTCAAGGACCGATACGGTCAGTACGCCGTTTATCGTGGATGGTTTCAGTCTCATGGCCGTTCCCCTTGCTGCATTGGGGCCAGCCTAGACGCCAAGGGTTAGCAACCCGTAACCGTCAATTCATTTGAAACTGCAGCGGATAGCGCCCGTCTTCGAAATCGCCGAACAGATCGCCGAGGTCGGGGTGGTCTACCGGTTCGCCGGTTTCGTCAGGGACCAAGTTCTGTTCCGAGACGTAGGCAACGTAGTAGCTTTGGTCGTTTTCGGCCAGAAGATGGTAGAACGGCTGATCCTTCGAGGGGCGGCTGTCTTCGGGGATGTTCTCGTACCATTCATCGGTATTAGAAAACATCGCGTCCACATCAAACACCACACCGCGAAACGGGTGCTTCCGATGCCG
>NZ_JANMET010000047.1:0-5159 GCF_031377265.1 Tabrizicola sp.
TACGCCTGCCACGTCGCCAAATACTGGTTCGAACAGATCGCGGGCCTACCCGCCGAAATCGACATCGCCTCCGAATTCCGCTACCGTGAACCGCCGCTTTCGCCCACCTCCTGGGCGCTCTTCGTCTCGCAGTCGGGCGAGACCGCCGACACCCTCGCCGCCCTGCGCTACGCCAAGGACAAGGTCGCCCGGATCGTCTCCATCGTCAACGTCCCGACCTCCTCCATCGCCCGCGAAAGCGACCTCGCTTTGCCGATCATGGCCGGGGTCGAGGTCGGCGTCGCCTCGACCAAGGCCTTCACCTGCCAACTCACCACCCTCGCCCTCCTGGCGCTGAAAGCCGCCCTCGACCGTGGCCGCCTGACCCCCGAATCCCTCGCCACCCACCTCGCCGCCCTGCGTGCCCTGCCAGGGTTGATGAGCCACACCCTCACCCTCTCGCCGCAGATCGCCGCCATCGCCGACGATCTTGCCAAGGCGCAGGATGTCCTGTTCCTCGGGCGCGGCGCGATGTTCCCCCTTGCCCTTGAAGGCGCATTGAAACTAAAGGAAATCAGCTACATCCACGCCGAAGGTTATGCATCGGGTGAACTGAAACACGGCCCCATCGCGCTGATTGACGCCGCCGTCCCGGTGATCGTGCTGGCCCCTCGCGATGCCTTGTTCGACAAGACTGTCTCCAACATGCAAGAGGTGATGGCCCGCCATGGCCGCGTCCTCCTGATCTCCGACGCCAAGGGCATCGCCGAGGCGGGCCAGGGTGCCTGGAAAACCGTCACCATGCCCGAGGTCGACCCCGCCTTCGCCCCCATCCTCTACGCCGTGCCCGCGCAGCTTCTCGCCTACCACACCGCCATCGCCAAAGGCACCGATGTGGACCAGCCAAGAAACCTCGCAAAATCGGTCACGGTGGAATAGCCAAACCCCTAAACCCCATCTAAAATCCGCTTCCTCTTCACCAAATATCCCACGGGAGGTCTGGAGGGTGTGAAACCCTCCAGTCCGCCCTCTCAGACAGGAGCCCCCATGGGCAAGCGCTTCCCCGATCTGCAACCCGACCAGATCGCCTTCATCGGCGAACAGCACCTGTTTTTCACCGCCAGCGCCGCCCCCGGCAGCCGCATCAACCTGTCGCCCAAGGGCATGGATTGCCTCAGAATCCTCATGCCCAACCGCATCCTCTGGCTCAACCTCACCGGCTCGGGCAATGAAACCGCCGCCCACCTCGCCCTTGATCCGCGCATCACCCTGATGTGGTGCAGCTTCACCACCCGCCCGCTGATCCTGCGCGCTTACGGAACGGCCCGCAGCATCCACCGCAACGATCCCGATTGGCCTGCACTGGCCGACCATCTCCCGGATCAGCCCGGCGCGCGGCAGATTTTTGACGTCGCCATCGACCTCGTGCAATCCTCCTGCGGCTTTGCAGTGCCGTTCATGGACTTCCGCGAAGACCGTCCGGTCCTCAAAAACTGGGCCGAAGACAAAGGCCCCGACGGCCTCGCCACCTACTGGGACACCCGCAACCGCGAAACCATCGACGGCCTGCCCACCGGGATCGAGGCCAATCTGTGACCCCGCTGGCCCAACTGGAAGCCCTCGCCAACCCCGCCAAGGCCGCCGAGATGCTGGCCTATCACAAGGCCGCGCGCCGCTATCTCGGCATCCCGGTGCCCGATATCGAAACCCTTACCGACCAATGGCGTGCCGAGCGGTCACTCGACGACCGCATCGCCCTCGCCGCCAGCCTGTGGGACACCGACATCCACGAAGCCCGCGTCGCCGCCGCCAAACTCCTGACCCAGGCCCGCATCCGCCCCGATGCGGCCGTCTGGTCGCTGATCCAGTCCTGGGTTCCCAGCTTCGATGCCTGGGCCTTGGCCGATCACGCCGCCATTGCGGGCCAAAAGCGTCTCACCGCCGATCCGTCCCGCCTTGACACCGTGGAAACCTGGGTGGCGTCGCCGCATCTGTGGACGCGCCGCGCGGCCCTGGTGATGACCCTACCCTGGACCAAACAGAACCACCCCAAACCCGAGGAAGGTGCCGCGCGTGACCGCATCCTCGGCTGGTGCGCGGCCCTTGCCAATGACAAGGACTGGTTCATCCAGAAGGCCGTCGCCTGGTGGGTCCGCGACCTCTCCAAACACGACGCCCCGCGTGCCCGGGCCTTTCTCGCCCATCACGGCGCAGCGCTCAAACCCTTCGCCCGCAACGAGGCCAGCCGCTACCTCGCCGACTGACCGGCGGGCAACTCACGGCCCGTAGACCGTCACCTCCGGCAGCTCGGTCAGGCTCAACCCAAGTGCCTGAAACGCCGCCAGCGACAACAGCGCCCCACCCGTGCCCGGGCGCAACTCCACCGCAAGACTTGCCCCCGATGCGGTGACCACCCGCCCCATCACCGGTGCTGTGACCAGTGCCGTCGCCAGCCACAGCCCCTGCTCGGCCGGCGCGCCAAGCGCCACCGTCACCCGGCCCAACTCCCGCTCGCCGCCCGTCGCAGGCGCCGCCAGCGCCGCCGCTTTCTCTGCCTCAGTCGTGGTGTCCAGCGCCTCAGCCGTAACGCCTGACGCGCCAAGCGGCGCCACCGCCACCGGCTCGGCGGGCGCAGGTTTTCCCTGCAGCCGCTGCATCATTCCACAGCCCGACAGGGCCAGCATCACAACCAGGATCACGATGTTTTTCATGGTCCAAGCCTACCCCGCCGCCCGCGCCCCCGCAACCGTCGCATCCGGCCTTGTGCGGGTCCCCGCGCGGGCCTACCTTCTGCCAATGACACAGCTTATCGATCCCTTCGCCCGCGCAATCTCTTATCTGCGCGTCTCGGTCACCGACCGCTGCGATTTCCGCTGCACCTATTGCATGTCGGAAAACATGACGTTCCTGCCCAAGGCCGATCTCCTGTCGCTCGAAGAACTTGACCGCCTGTGCACCACCTTCATCCGCATGGGTGTGCAAAAGCTGCGCATCACTGGCGGTGAACCCCTTGTACGCAAAGGCATCCTCACGTTTTTCGAGGCGATGTCGCGCCACCTTGGCACCGGTGCGCTGAAGGAACTCACCCTCACCACCAACGGCTCGCAACTGACCAAATTCGCCGAACCCCTCGCCGCCCTCGGCATCAAGCGCATCAACGTCAGCCTCGACACGCTCGATCCCGCCAAATTCGCGCAGATCACCCGCTGGGGTCGCTTGCCGCAGGTGCTTGACGGCATCGCTGCCGCCAAAGCCGCCGGCCTGCGCGTCAAGATCAACGCCGTGGCCCTCAAGGGCTTCAACGAGGATGAGCTGTTCTCCCTCACCGACTGGTGCGCCGCCAACGACCACGACCTCACCTTCATCGAAGTGATGCCGATGGGCGATGACATGGGCAGCGCCACCCGGCTTGACCAGTACTGGCCCCTGAAGGATCTGCGCGCCCGTCTGGCCGAACGCTTCGCCCTGACCGATCTGACCGAACAGACCGGCGGCCCCGCCCGCTATGTCAGGCTTGCTGAAACCGGCCAGAAGATCGGCTTCATCACGCCGCTCACCCATAATTTCTGCGAAAGCTGCAACCGCGTGCGCCTCACCTGCACGGGCGAACTTTACATGTGCCTCGGCCAGGAAGACATGGCCGACCTGCGCGCGCCCCTGCGCGCCAACCCTGAGGATGCAGGACTTGAACAGGCGATCCGCGCCGCCATCGCCCGCAAACCCAAGGGCCATGATTTCGATTACTCGCGGCAAAAGGTTGCCGGAAAGATCGGGGGCCAGATGACCCGCCATATGAGCCATACCGGCGGCTAACCACTTCCTCTTCTTCAAATATCCCCGCCGGAGGCCTTTGCCGGTGGCCGCATGCGCCGACGGCACCGAAGCATCGGCCCCCTTCGGACGGCGGGTGGGTGGGTGGGGCCGTCCGAAGGGGGCTTCCCACATCTGGCAATGGCGCTTGCCTGTCAGAATCCGCACCGCGGCACTCTGCTCATCCCGGGCCTGCGACAAGCCCCTCCGAACCGCGTCAGCCGCCCCAGGTACGCTCCAGCACGGCCAGCCAGTTTTCCCGTGCAAGCTTTGCGATCAACGCCTCGCCAAAGCCATGCGTCCGCAACGCCCCGATCAGCGCCGGCAGGCCCGCCACATCGCCAATCCCCCGCGGCACCACCGCGCCGTCAAAGTCTGACCCAAAGCCCACATGGTCCTCGCCCAGCGCCCCGATCAGATGGTCCAGATGGCGCAGCACCGGCTCCCATCCCATCACCGGGTCATCGCGCCCGTCCGGGCGCAAGAACACCGTCGCGAAGTTCAGCCCCACCATCCCGCCAGACCCGCGGATCGCACCCAGCTGCCAATCCGTCAGGTTGCGCGATGACGCGCAGACCACATGCGCATTGGAATGCGTGGCCACCAGCGGCGCATCCGACAGCCGCGCCACATCGCGAAACCCCGCCTCGTTCAGATGGCTGAGGTCGATCATGATCCGCAGCCGGTTGCATTCCGCCACCAGCGCAACTCCCGCCTCGGTCAGCCCCGGCCCGGTATCGGGACCCGAAGGAAAGCGGAATGGCACCCCATGGCCAAAGATCGTCGGCCTGCTCCACACCGGGCCAATTGACCGCAGGCCCATGGCGGCAAACAGATGCAGCGCGTCCAGATCCGGGCCAATCGCCTCGGCCCCCTCCATATGCAAGACCCCGGCAATCACCCCCTCGGCCATCGCGGCGCGGATCTCCGCCACCGTGCGGCAACAGCGAAACGCCCCGCCCGACACCCGTTCCATCCAGTGAAAATGCCCCGCTTGCGCCATCGCCACACCCAGCGCCGCATCGGCCCGCATCAACGGCGGCAGCGGCACGTCATAGGGCGGCTCGTGCATCGCGTCATGCAAGGCATCCAGGTCTTCCAGCACAGGTGACGGCACATAGATCGCGAACAACCCGCCCGCAAAGCCGCCCGCCCGCATCCGGGGCAGGTCCAGATGCCCGCCCTCAGTGCCCTGCAACCAGATCGCCTCCCGCTTTTCCGGGGCCTTGAACAGCCGCAATAAAAGGTCGTTGTGCCCGTCAAAAACCGCCGTCATCGCATGCGCTCCCGCTCGGGCCCCTCGGGGCCAGTCTCATCCTGCACTCAACATCGGGAACGTCACCCCCAGCGCCCAGGCAAAAGCCAATCCC
>NZ_JANMET010000090.1:0-2058 GCF_031377265.1 Tabrizicola sp.
CGCCCGGCCGCAAAGAGGTGGCCGTCTGTTGCGCCATACAGCACTGTATTGCCGATGATGGTGTTCTCGGATGCCTCCAGCGGCGAGGACATCGACGGGCGCACGACGATCAGCCCGCCCGACAACCCCTTGCCGACATAGTCGTTGGCATCCCCCATCACCTCCAGCTTCAGCCCCCGCACGGCGAAGGCACCCAGCGATTGCCCGCAGGACCCTGCCAGCTTCACCGTCAGGTGGTCCGGCTGGAGGCCGTTCCGCATTCCGAACTTGCGCACGATATGCGAAGAGGCCCGCGTCCCGATGGTCCGGTGCGTGTTCCGCACGGCATAGGACAGCTGCATCTTTTCACCGTCTTCAAAGAACCGGTGACCGTCCTTGATGATCTCGGCGTCCAGCGTGTCCGGCACCGCATTGCGCGGCTTCGACCGGTCATAGGTGATCTTCGATGCACCATCGACGGTGATCAGCAGCGGGTTGAGGTCCAGATCATCCAGATGCGCCGCACCCCGGCTGACCTGCGTCAACAGATCGGCCCGCCCGATGATCTCGTCCATCGACCGCGCACCGATGGAGGCGAGGATCTCCCGCACCTCCTGCGCGTAGAAGGTGATCAGGTTCACCACCTTCTCCGCCGATCCGGTGAATTTCTGCCGCAAGGCCTCGTTCTGGGTGCAGACCCCCACCGGGCAGGTGTTCGACTGGCACTGCCGCACCATGATGCAGCCCATCGAGATCAGCGCCGCCGTGCCGATGCCGTATTCCTCGGCCCCCAGCATCGCCGCCATCACGATGTCCCGCCCGGTGCGCAGGCCCCCATCGGTGCGCAGCGTCACCCGCTCGCGCAGGTTGTTCATCGACAACACCTGATGCGCCTCGGTCAGGCCCATTTCCCACGGCAGACCCGCATATTTGATCGATGTGGCAGGCGAAGCCCCGGTGCCGCCGTTGTGCCCCGAGATCAGGATCACATCGGCCTTGGCCTTGGCCACCCCCGCCGCAATCGTCCCCACGCCTGACGAAGACACCAGCTTCACCGTCACCTTGGCGCGCGGGTTGATCTGCTTCAGGTCATAGATCAGCTGCGCGAGGTCCTCGATGCTGTAGATGTCGTGGTGCGGTGGTGGCGAAATCAGCGTCACTCCAGGCGTCGAATGCCGCAGCCGCGCGATCAGCGCGGTGACCTTCATCCCCGGCAACTGCCCGCCCTCACCGGGCTTGGCCCCTTGGGCGACCTTGATCTCCAACTCTTCACAAGCGTTCAGATATTCCGCCGTCACGCCAAACCGCCCCGACGCCACCTGCTTGATCTTGGCGCTGGGGTTGTCCCCATTCGGCTCTGGCACGAAATGCGCGGGGTCCTCGCCGCCCTCGCCCGAGTCCGACTTCGCACCGATCCGGTTCATCGCCACGTTCAGCGTCTTGTGCGCCTCCGGGCTCAGCGCGCCAAGGCTCATCCCCGGCGTTACAAAGCGCTTGCGGATCGAGGTGATGCTTTCCACCTCTTCAATCGGCACCGGCTTGCCCAGTGTCTTGATGTCCAGCAAGTCGCGCAGGTGGATCGGCGGGTTCGCCCGCATCGCCGCAGAATACTGCTTCCACAGATCATAGCTCGCCCGGTCGCAGGCCGATTGCAGCATATGCATCGTCTGCGCTTCCCAAGCGTGCTTTTCGCCCGACCGCCGCGCCTTGTAGAAGCCGCCGATGGGCAGCACGTCGCTGCCCCCCAGCCAGCCCTTGGCGTGCACCTCTTCCAGCTTCTGCTCGATCCCGGTCAGACCGATGCCGGAAATCCGGCTCTGCATGCCGGGGAAATACTCCGCCACCATGGCGCGGCTCAGGCCCACCGCCTCAAAGTTCAATCCACCCCGATAGCTGGAGACGACCGAGATCCCCATCTTTGACATGATCTTCAACAGACCCGCGTCGATGGCATCGCGGTAGCGGCGCATCGCGTCGGTCAGGCTGCCTTCCAGCAGCCCGCGGTTCAGCCGGTCGGCAATCGAATCCTGCGCTAGGTAGGCGTTCACCGTGGTGGCCCCCGACCCGATCAGCACCGCA
>NZ_JANMET010000105.1:0-2302 GCF_031377265.1 Tabrizicola sp.
GACCGTCCATGGCCCATAGCCACGCAGGGGCCAGCTGGCGACCAACTGGCAAAAATCCAGCCAGGCTTGTTCAGCCAGATCGGGTGCCGCCGCAGAAATCGGAAGATCGGACAAAAAGCGGGCGTAGACCGGAAAGTCTTCGATCCGTGGGGCGCGCAGGCGGAAGCGTTCGGTCTGAAGCACCGGCACGATGGCTGCGATCTGGCGGGCCAGCGTAGCGGAAACGCCGGTCGGTGGAGCCTCCCACAGGCGAAGGGGCTGGGTCATGCCATCCTCCGGTGCCGATAGACCAGATCGTCGTCGCCCGGTTCCTTTGGAGCGTCGGGGTCCAGCACCGCGCCCAGCCGCTCGGCCAGCGCGATGGAGCGTGCATTCGCAGGGTCGATGTAGCTGACAGCGGTGTCCCAACCGAGGGGGCCAAAGGCATGGTCGCGGGCGGCGAGGGCAGCCTCGTGAGCATAGCCCTTGCCTTCAGCCTCGGGTCCCCAGACGGTCCAGCCGATCTCACGCTCGGGCCAGTCCCACGGGTGCCAGGGGCCGGCGTGGCCAAGCGGGGTGTCAGCACCCTTTTCGGTGAACACAAAACTGCCGTAGCCGCGTGCGACCCACATGCCGATGATATGGCAAAACGCGCGCCAGGCGACGTTGTCGGGCATCGGGCCACCAACGTATTGCGCGCGGTCGCTGCGGGCAAAGGCGTGCCAATGCGGCCAGTCGGTGGCTACGGGCGCGCGCAGGGTCAGGCGCGCGGTTTCAAGAACCGGGGTGTTGGCGAGGGCGATCATGCGCACACCTCCGGGCCGGGGTGGCGGTAGATGTGGTAGTCGCCTTCGGGGTCGACCTCGGTCTTTTCCCGCGTCGCGCCAAGGCGCAGGGCCAGCGCCTCGGACCGGGCGTTTTCCACATCGATCATGCTGATCAATGGCTTGGGCGAGATGCGGGCATGATAGTCTGCCTTCGCCGCCGTTGCGGCCTCAGTCGCATAGCCATTGCCTTCAAAGCCGTCGAAAAGACTCCAGGCAAGCTCTGGCTCGGGCCATTGGTCGTGGAATATCACGCCAATCCTGCCGACAAATTCGCCTGCCCTGGTTTCGACGGAATAGAAACCATAGCCGCGCAACGCCCAGTGGCCGATATTCGCCAAAAGCCCACGCCAGATCCATTTGCGCCCGACAGCCCCACCAACAAACTCGGCGCGAGGGCTTTTGGAGAACGCGAGCATAACCGGAAAGTCCGCCTCGCGCGGTTCGCGCAGGGTGAGGCGAGGGGTTTCCAGACCGGTAATGTGGAAAGCGAGGGTCATGCCAGCCCCCGCAGATCGTGGCGGATGACGACATCGCCCGGATCAACGCCGGGTGCATCCACGATGGTCCCGCCAAGCCGCAGGCCCAGGGCGATGGAGCGCGCGTTGCCGGGGTCGATGTAGTTGTCGAGGTGGTCCCAGCCAAAGGTCTGACGCGCCCAAGCCATCACCGCCCGCGCGCCTTCGGCGGCGATGCCTCGGCCCTCGGCGGCATCGGTCACGAACCAGCCAAGCTCTGGTTCAGGGTAGCCTTCCGGCTGGTAAATGCCAACCTCGCCGACATAGACGCCATCCTGATCAACCGAAAACGGGCCAAAGCCGATCAGCGGCCATTGCCCGACCTCGGAGGCAAAGATGCGCCATGCCTCCAGCGCGGTGAATGGCCCACCTTCCCAGACCGACCGGTCAGAGACGTAGAAGGTCTGGCGATGGGCAAAATCGGCCATCACCGGCATGCGCAGCGTCAGACGCGCCGTATGCAGGGTCGGGGCGATCATGCGGCCCTGCCGGCAAAGACATAGACCGAGCCTGCGTCCATCCATTTCGGACGCCGGTCAGCGGCAACCTGCCCGCCAAGACGCCGTGCGATGGCGTGCGAGGCGGCGTTGTCGCGGTGAACCTCGGCGTGGGCGGAGGTCAGGCCAAGGGGGCCAAAGACCCAGTCGTGCATCGCGCGGGCGGCCTCGGTTGCGATGCCGCGGCGTTCGGCCTCTGGGGTCCAGAGCGACCAGGTCAGTTCCACCTGCGCGCCGTCTTCCCACTGCATCGGGCCGAAGTGGCCAAGGGCGCGGCCGGTGGCGCGATCTTCGGCGATCAGGCGGCCGAACCCGCGCATCACCCAGTGGCCAAAGAAAGAGGCAAACTGTTCGGCGGCCTCATGTTCCTTCCTGATGCCGCCAGTATAGGCGGTGCGCGGCGAAGCGCGGTAATCGCGGAACGCGGGCCAGTCGCCGGGCTGCGGCGCGCGCAAGATCAGCCGGTCTGTTTCCAGAACGGGCA
>NZ_JANMET010000128.1:0-3058 GCF_031377265.1 Tabrizicola sp.
GGACGCTTACCACCAGCTGATGCTGTCCGCCAAAAAGAAATTGCGCAAACTCGACGGTCAGAACCGCCTGCCCGAAATCATCCAAGGGGTTGAATTCCGCGACGGCATCAAGCACGAAATCAAAGCCGCCTGATCGTAACCGTCCGGTCTGACCGCTATCGGTTCCAGTGCCACGGCAGCAGGTCATCGACCTTTGTAATCTTGTAGTCTGGGATGCGGGCGAGGGTGTCGGCGAGCCAGGCGTTGGGATCGACGGTGTTGAGCTTGGCCGTTTCGATCAGGGTGTGGGCGATGGCCGCGGCTTTGCCGCCTGCTTCCGATCCGACGAAGAGGTAGTTCTTCCGTCCCAAGGCGATGGCGCGCATGCCGCGTTCGGCTGCGTTGTTGTCCAACTCCAGGATGCCGTGGTCGAGGTAGGGACGCAGGCGCTCCATGCGGCTCAGGGCATAGCGGATGGCGGCCGCGAGCGGGGATTTGCCCGAGATCGTGGTAAGTTGCATGGCCAGCCAGACCTCGAGGGCGTCGAAGACCGGGGCCGCATGTGCCTTGCGAAGCTCGACTCGGACATCCGGTGGCGACCCTCTGGCCTCTTTCTCGATGGCGTAGAGTTGGGCGATCCTGGCGATGGCCTCTTCTGCAATCGGGGAGCCTTGCGACCGGTGGATGTCGACGAACTTGCGCCGCACATGGGCCATGCAGGCGACCTCGCGGATGGCGCCCGAGCGGTAGAGGTCCTCGAACCCGGCATAGCCGTCGGCATGCATCCAGCCGCGGAACCGGGCGAGGTGGTCTTTGGGGTGCTGGCCCTTGCGGTCGCCGGAGAACCGATACCAGGCTGCCGGGGGCGCGTCGCCACCCCAGGGGCGTTCGTCGCGGGCATAGGTCCAGAGCCGTGCGGTCTGGGTCTTGCCGCTGCCTGGGGCGAGCATGCTGATCGGGGTGTCGTCGGCGAAGATCGCCTCGGCGGACAGGACATGGCGGCCAATGGCGTCTGCGAGGGGTTCCAACAGGGTGGTGGTCTTGCCGACCCAGTCGGCCAGCGTCGAGCGGTCCAGGTCGAGCCCTTCGCGGTCGAAGATCTGGCTCTGGCGGTAAAGCGGCAGGTGGTCGGCATACTTGCTGACCAGCACATGGGCCAGCAGGCCTGGCCCAGGACGGCCACGCTCGATCGGGCGCGAGGGCAGCGGGGCCTGCACGAAGCGCTCACAGCAGGTGCAGGTCAGGCGCGGCCGGACGATCCGGTTCACGATGAAGCGTCCGGGGACGTATTCCAGTTCCTGCGTGACATCCTCGCCGATCCGGCGCAGGCGCCCGCCGCAATCGGCACAGACTTCGGCAGCAGGGCTGAGTTCCACCTCCATCCGGGGGATGTGGTCGGGGATCGGGCGGCGCTTGGGTTTGTCCTTCTCCTCGATGTCCGGCAGCTTCATCCGAGCCGTCATCGCCGCCGCCGCGATCTCGCTGGTCTCAAGCGCCAGTTGCAACTGCTCGGCGGTCTCAGACGACGCGCCAAACCGGTGCGCCCTGTGCCCGGCCAGCTGGTGGCGCAGCTTCTCGATCAAGATCGCCTGTGCCTTGACCTCGGCCAGAAGCCGCGCGGTGAAGCTGCGCAGCTCCTCGGGGTCTTCGGGCAAGGTCAGGGTCTGATCCAGCATGCGGGAAGATTATCCCACTGTATTCGTTGTGGGAATCATTGATTGCGGGGTGAGCAGATTACCCCGCTGCCAAGGGCCGCCACGTCCGTTCCGGGGCTCGCCAGTCGATCCCCTCCAGCAGCATCGACAACTGCGCAGGCGTCAGCGCGACCTTCCCCTCCTTGGCCGAGGGCCAGACGAACCGGCCCTTCTCCAGCCGCTTCAGGAACATGCAGGCCCCTTGGCCATCCCACCAGATCACCTTCACGAGGTCGCCCCGGCGGCCACGGAAGACGAACAGATGCCCGGCAAACGGGTCCTGCTGCAGCACGGCCTCAACTTGCGCTGCCAGCGCCGCAAAGCCCTTGCGCATGTCCGTCACCCCGGCCGCCAGCCAGACCCGCGTGTTGGCCGGAACCGGGATCACACCGTCAACCCCCGGATCAGCCGCGCCAGAGCCTCGGGATCATAGCTCCCGCTGATCCGCATCCGGTGCCCGCCCGCAAGTTCGATCTCGATGCGGTTCTCTGCAGAAGGCATTGGGCAGGTCACCGGGGCTTCTCTGACGATCTCCACCGGCAGAAAGCGCGAACCGGCTTCCTCTGATCCCGTTCCGGGCTCGGGCCGATACTTGGGATCGCGAAGCCATCTGAAGATCAGGTTCGCGTTCACCGTATAGCAAAGCGCCACCTGAGCCACCGAAACGCCCGGCGCAGTCGTCTGCAGGCAGATCGACCGCTTCTCATCATCCGTCCAAAGCCGCCTCGTCCGCCGCGCCAAGCCTGCACCCTAGTGTCCACTAACGTTGGTGGACACTATCCGGCTCCATCAGCACGCGGCAGAGCGGTCAGGCCGGACGCTTACACAGATGTGCCGGTGTTTGGCGACGAAGGCGAACCTCATATCGCCTCCCGCGCGAAAAAAGCTGCCGCTTTCTTGAGGATGTCACGCTCCGCCCGGAGCCGGGCGACCTCTTTCTTCAAGGCCGCAATCTCGGCCAGATCAGCGCGCAACTGCCCGTTCCCGGGAAAGGCAGCAGCCGGGGTTGCGGTCAGTTCCCGCATCCAGCGCCGCAACACGCTCTCCGCCACATCAAGGTCACGGGCGGCTTGCGCCACCGCCACACCCCGATCCGTCACCAGCCTCACGGCCTCGATCTTGAACTCGCGGCTGAACTTCCGTCTCGTCATATCCACTCTCCAGTTCCTTGGTCACGATCTTATCTTCGTGTGCAAGAAACCGGCAGCAGCCCACACTGCCCTGGAGGCATGGCGGGGGATCATGGCGCGGCCCTTGCCCGGGCTTGGTGTTGCTTTTGCGCTGCGCGATGCAATCTCGGCCCGGTTCGGAGTAAAGCGGATCGGCGGTTTTTCAGGCAGTTTGGTTGAGATACCCCAAGTCGGGGGCCATTTGGACTTTTTCCT
>NZ_JANMET010000076.1:0-25820 GCF_031377265.1 Tabrizicola sp.
GTTGGAAGGGCGCGATCCGCCGAACCGGGTGTGAGGACGGAATGATCGTGTCGCGGGGGCGGGGATTTCTGTTCGTCCACATCCCCAAGACCGGGGGCACCGCGTTCACGCTGGCCTATGAGGCGCGGGCGTTGAAGGACGACATCCTGATCGCCGACACGCCCAAGGCGCGGGCGCGTAAGGGGCGGCTGCGGGGGGTGAAAACCGCTGGGCGGTTGTGGAAGCATTCCACCCTTTGCGACATCGTCGGGCTGGTGACAGAAGCCGAGATCGACGGCCTGACGACCCTTGCGATGGTGCGTAACCCGTGGGACCGGGCCGTCAGCTACTATCACTGGCTGCGGCTGCAAAGCTTTGCCCATCCGGCGGTCGGTCTGGCGAAAGCCCATGATTTCACAGGATTTCTGAACCATCCGCAGACCCGGACTAGCCTGCGGCTGTGGCCATATGACGCCTATCTGCGGCGCAGCGACGGGTCCGAGAAACCAAGCCTGTTTGTCCGCCTTGAGGCCTATTCCGAAGACATCGCACCGTTCGAGGCGCAGCTTGGCTTTCGCCTGCCGCTGCCCCGCGCCAATCCATCGGTGCGGGGGGCGGACTGGCGGCCGTATTTCAGCGACCCCGATGCAGCGCTGGTGGCTGATCTGTGCCACACCGACATAGGGCGGTTCGGCTATCGGTTTGATCCCCTAACCCCATGAGAACGCGGCCTTAACGGTGGGGATTTCACCGTTGGGCCGCGTCTTCACTGCGTCTTCATTCCGTCTACACGCGCGTAGAGATCAGCAAGCGTTAACCAAGACCGCAGAATCGGACGCAGACGCAGCGGTCAGGCTGCTTTTTTCTGCGCGCCAAAGCGGGCGTAGAAGCTGTCACCCTTTGCCGCCATTTCCGCCAGCAGGGCCGGCGTGGTGAACCGCGCGCCGTGGCGGGCGGTAAGGTCCTGGCAGATTTCCACCGCGCGACCGGTACCAAGGATATCGAGCCAGCCAAACGGCCCACCTGACCATGGCGCAAAGCCCCAGCCAAGGATGGCGCCCACATCGCCTTCGCGGATGTCGGTCAGGACACCTTCTTCCAGCGCACGAACCGCCTCCAGCACCTGTGCCATCAACAGGCGTTGCTGAACCTCGCCGAGGCCGGGTTGCACATCTGCCTGTGGAAAGCGGGCGTCGAGCCCGTCCCACAAACCTTCGCGCTTGCCCGCGGCATCATAGGCGTAAAAGCCCGCGTTGGATTTCTTGCCCATGCGGCCCTGATCGGCCATCCAGAACAACACCTCGTCCACCGCACCGTCGGGATAGGCATCGCCCATCGCGGCCTTCGTCGCCTTGGCGATTTTCACCCCGAGGTCGATGGAGGTTTCGTCCACCAGTTGCAGCGGGCCGAGCGGCATGCCGACCAGCTTGGCCGCGTTTTCGATCAGCGCCGGTTCCACCCCTTCGGCGACCATGCGGATGCCTTCGTTGATGTAGGGAATGATGCAGCGGTTGGCGTAGAAGAACCGCGCGTCGTTGACCACGATGGGGGTCTTGCGGATCTGGCGGACGAAATCCAGCGCCTTGGCGACGGCGCGGTCACCGGTGGCCTTGCCGCGAATGATCTCCACCAGGTTCATCTTGTCGACGGGCGAGAAGAAGTGGATGCCGATGAACTGGTCGGCCCGCACGCTGGCCTTGGCAAGACCCGAGATCGGCAGGGTAGAGGTGTTGGTCGCAAAGATGCAGTCCGCGCCGGTTGCGGCCTCGACCTTGGCGGTGACTTCGGCCTTGATCTTCGGGTCTTCGAACACCGCCTCGACGATCAGATCGCAGCCGGAAAGGGCGGCGTAATCGGTGGTGGCAATGATGCGGGCCAGCACTTCGGCCTTCTTTTCAGGGGTGACCTTGCGGCGCTGGATGCCCTTGTCCAGCAGCCCCTCGGAATGGGCCTTGCCACGATCTGCGGCCTCTTGCGTGGCGTCGATCAGCACGACCGACAGGCCAGCATTGGCTGCCACATAGGCGATACCGGCCCCCATCATGCCCGCGCCGATCACGCCCACCGAAGTGACCGACTGGTCGGGAACGGCAGGCCGGTTGGCGCCTTTTTCCAGCGCCTCCTTGTTGATGAACAGGCTGCGGATCATCGCGGTTGACGAGGGGTTCATCAGGACAGAGGTGAAATGCCGCGCCTCGATCTTCAACGCCAGATCGAAGGGGACAAGCGCGCCTTCATAGACTGCGGCCAGCAATGCCTTGGCCGCAGGATAGACGCCCATCGTCTTGCCCAGCACCATCGCGCTGGCACCGACAAAGGTGGGGAAACCGGGCGCGCTATACGGTGTGCCGCCGGGCATTTTGTAGCCCTTGGTATCCCAAGGTTTCACCAGATCGGCCTCGGTCGCCGAAAGCACCCATTCCTTGGCGCGGCCGAGCAGATCTTCGGGGGCGACGACCTCGTCGATCAGGCCAGCGGATTTGGCGGATTTCGGATCAGAAAGCTTGCCTTCCAGCAAGAAGGGCGCGGCCATCATCGCGCCCATCTTGCGGGTAAGGCGGGTGGTGCCGCCCGCGCCGGGAAAGATGCCGACAAGGATTTCCGGCAGGCCGATCTTGGCCTTTGGGTTGTCTGCGGCGATGATGCGGTGGCAGGCCAGCGGCAGTTCAAGCCCGATGCCAAGTGCGGTGCCCGGAAGAGCCGCGACGATGGGCTTGCCGCCTTTCAGGGTCTTGGGGTCCATTCCGGCGCGTTCGATCTTGCGCAGGATCTGGTGGATGTGCATCACGCCGTCAAACACCGTGCCGGCACCGCCCTCGCGCATCCGGGCGATGACGTTGAGATCCATACCGCCGGCGAAATCCTTCTTGCCGGAGGTGAGGATGATGCCCTTTACCGCCGCATCGGCGAGGGCCGTGTCGATCATGCCGCTCAGCTCGGCAAAGCCTGCCTCGCTCATCACGTTCATCGACTTTGCGGTGACGTCCCAGGTAAGGGTGGCAACGCCGTCGGTGTCCAGCACATAGGTGAAATCGGTCATGGTTGCCTCCTGACAAGGTATTCGGAGCCGTCGCGGCGCAGGTAGCGCCGGGTGGGGCCGTCTTTGTGGGTGATCAGATCGTGATCGGTATAGTGGATGATGTCGCGTTCGGCCCGCGTGTCGATCACCAGATAGCGAACCGGGGCGTCGGCGCGGTTGTCGAGGCGGTGGCCGATGGGCACGCCTGCGGGCCAGGCGGCGGCGTCGCCGGGGTGAAGCGTGGTCTCGTTTTCGTCCACCAGAACCGCCTCACCAGACAGCATGAAGACCATCTCGTCCTCAGCCTCGTGCCAGTGCCGGTGGCCTGAGGACGACCCCGGCGGCAGGTCTTCAAGGAAGGCGCCGAACTGGGTCAGCCCGCCCGGATCGCTGAGCAGGCGGGCGGAATAGGGGCCGGGACCGGGGCCGGTGACGGGGTGCACCGGGTTTTCTTCGGGGGTCCATGGGGTGGTGTCTTGGTGCAGGATGCGCTGGCCGGGGGCGTTCGGGTTGAAAGCATCGCCCCAAGGCTGTGGCAGGTTCAGCAGTTCGGGCGGCAGATCGCTTTGCCGCAGGATTGCGCCGGTCGCGTCCTCCATGTGCCAGCGGGTGCTGCCGTTCACCTGCATGCGGCCATCGTCGGGATAGTGGCAGACATCGCCCGCAGCCCGGCTGCCGATGATGATGTAGCGGCAAGGCGTGTCGCCCCGGTTGGTCAGGTGATGCGCGTTCGGGCAGCCGTGGGGCCAAGCGGCGGCATCACCGGGGGCAAGGTCGTGCATCCCGTCATCGTCGCGCAGGGTGACGGTGCCGTCGAGGACGTAGATGAATTCATCCTCAGCCGTGTGCCAGTGGCGGTGCGAAGAAAACGCGCCGGGTTGCAGCGTGTCGATATAGGTGCCGAACTGGGTGATCCCGCCTGCGACCGACAGGTGCAGGGTGGACAGGCCCGCCTCACCGCTGACCGGGGCATTGGCGGGGTCGATGATCATCGCGGCCCCTTGAAATCGGTGCCGTCCTTGTAGGTAAAGCGGGCGCGGCCGCCCGCCATCTCGACCCGCAGATCGACGTCGGAATAGGTGGCAACCTCGGTCGCGGCCTTGCTGCCGACCACCAGGAAACGCGCGACACTGTCGGTGCGGTTGATGAAATGGTGGCCGTCCGGGTTGCCTGCGGGAAAGGCCGCGCAGTCACCGGCGCGCATCAGGGTTTCGCCCGCGTCCTGTACCAGCGTGCATTCGCCCTCGGTCACCATGACGAATTCGTCTTCGTTCAGGTGCCAGTGGCGCAACGACGACATCGCGCCGGGTTGCAGCGTCACCAGATTGACGCCGAACTGGGTGAGGCCGCCCATATCACCTATACGGACGGACGAGCGCCCTGCCATCATTTCGGCATAGGGCGAGGGGTAGATCGAGTCGGATTTTACCGGGGCTTTCGATAGATCAAGCTTTGGCATCGTAGAGCAACCTCGTGGACTTTGTGGAACGAAAGCAATGCAATGCGCCCGGTCCGGTGCCCAAGGTGGCTTCGGACCCGATCACGATTGGCATCGGGGCGGATGACGCGCCCCTTTGATCATGCAGGTGCGGCGTGGGGGCCATTGCCTTACACCAGTTCGATGATCGTGGCGGCCCCCATACCCGAAGCGATGCAGAGCGTCGCAAGGCCGGTGCTTTTGCCCGTCCGCTCCAGCTCGTCCAGGAGCGTGCCGATGATGATGGCCCCGGTGGCACCAAGCGGGTGGCCCATGGCGATGGACCCACCGTTCACGTTCACCAAAGCCGGGTCCACGTCGAACGCCTGCATGAAGCGCAGCACCACCGATGCAAAGGCCTCGTTTACCTCGAACAGGTCGATGTCGCCGATCGCCATGCCAGCGTCGCGCAGGATCTTGGCGGTCACCGGGACCGGGCCGGTCAGCATGATTGTCGGATCGGTGCCGATCTTGGCGGTGGCACGAATCCGGGCGCGGGGTTTGAGGCCATGCGCCCGGCCGAATTCGGCATCGCCGATCAGAAGGGCCGCCGCGCCATCGACGATGCCGGAGGAGTTGCCGGCGTGGTGGATGTGGTTGATCCGCTCCAGATGCGGGTATTTCATCAGGGCGACCTTGTCGAAACCGGGCATAGTTTCACCCATCTCCTTGAAGGCCGGTCTCAACGCGCCCAACGCCTGCATGTCGGTGCCGGGGCGCATGTATTCGTCGGTGGCCAGGATCGGCAGGCCGTTCTGATCGCGGATTGTCAGCACCGATTTGGCAAACCGCCCCTCGGCCCAGGCAACTGCCGCACGGCGCTGGCTTTCCATTGCCAGCGCATCGGCGTCATCGCGGGAAAAGCCGTATTCGGTGGCAATAAGATCGGCGGAAATGCCTTGCGGCACGAAGTAGGTCTTCATCGCCAGCGTCGGATCGACCGCAATCGCAGCGCCGTCCGACCCCATCGGCACGCGGCCCATCATCTCCACCCCGCCGGCGATGTAGGCGTGGCCTGCACCGGCCTTGACCTGATTGGCGGCAAGGTTCACCGCCTCCATGCCACTGGCGCAAAAGCGGTTGATCGCCAGGCCGGGGATGCCTTCGTCAAGATCCGACAGCAGCACGGCCGAGCGCGCCAGACAGCCGCCCTGTTCGCCGACCTGCGTGACATTGCCCCAGATCACATCCTCGATCACCGGGCCTTGCAGCCCGTTGCGCTCTTTCACAGCGTTCAGCACCTTGGCGGACAGAGCCACCGCGGTCAGTTCGTGCAGCGCGCCGTCGGGGCGACCCTTGCCGCGGGGGGAACGAACGGCGTCGTAGATGAAGGCGTCAGACATGCTCTCTCCTCACACCCGGTCGGCAGGGCTGCCGGGCATCATCTCATAGGGGGGTTTCCAGCCGGGAAGGGCACTGATGCGATCCAGCCAGCGGTCGATGTTCGGCCATTCCGCGCGGTCAAAGCCGAAGGGTTCGGGATAGTAAAGATAGCCGCAGCACGACAGATCAGCGATGGTGACGGCCTCGCCCACCACCCAGTCGCGACCCTCCAGATGCGTGTTGAGCACCTTGTAGGCGGCTTTCAGGCGGCCTTGCAGAAACGGGATCACGCCTGCGGGGCGTTTGTCTTCGGGCAGGAAGTTCATCAGGAAGCGCGTCGTGCCAAGCTGGCCGGACAGTTTGTGATTGTCCCAGAACACCCAGCGCAGCACATCGCGCCGTTCTGCGGCAGAGCGGCCCCCCAGCTTGCCGGTCTTGGAGCTGATGTAGTCGAGGATGACGCCGGATTGCGTCAGGGTCAGCGGGCCGTCGACATAGACCGGCACCTCGCCCATCTCGTTGATCTCGCGGAAGGCGGGGGTGCGCGCCTCGCCGTTGAAGAAATCGACGAACACGGGTTCCCATTCCATATCGGTCATGGTCAGCGCCAGGGCGCATTTGTAGGCGTTGCCGCTTTCGCCAAAGCAATAGAGTTGAGCCGTCATGGTTCCTCCGGGGACTTGCGCCCTGTTAGCGTTTCCGCTCTTGCAGTTCCGCGTTGAACAGCCGCAGCCGGTGGCCAAGCGTGTCCTTGTCGGTGACGCTGTCGAAGTTCTCGAACAGGAAAGACAGGGCCTCCCCCTCCTCCAGCCCGGCTTCGGCCGAAAATCGCTTTAACGCGCGATAGCCATCTTCGGTCATTGCAGCGTTGAAGCGGCGGGTCAGGCGAAAGCGTTTCGGCATCGGCTTCTCCTCAAGCGGTGGGCAAGTCTAGAACGCCTCGGGGCTGAGCGCCATGACCGGTTCAGCCCCGGTTTCAATTCGGGCCAGATGCATGCCGCAAGCAGGCAGTTGCCGGGCCATGTAAAAGCGGCCGGTGGCGATCTTGGCGTCAAGAAAGTCACGGTCGCTGGCGCCGGCATCGAGGGCTGTGTAGGCCGCCTTGGCCATTCGCGTCCACATCAGGCCCATACAGACATGGCCCATCAGGTGCATGAAGTCGTAGGACCCGGCCAGTGCAGCATTGGGGTTTTTCATCCCGGCCTGCATGAAGAACATCGCGGCCTGCTGCAGCTGCTTTGACGCGGCTTTCAGCGGGTCGGCAAAGCCCTTCATCCGGTCGTCGCCGTCATGCAGTTTGCATTCGGCCTTCACCATTTCGAAGAACGCCATCACATGCTTGCCCCCGTCCTGCGCCAGCTTGCGGCCGACCAGATCCAGCGCCTGCACGCCATTGGCACCCTCGTAGATCATCGCAATGCGGGCGTCGCGGGCGAATTGCGACATGCCCCACTCCTCGATGTAGCCGTGCCCGCCATAGACCTGCTGGGCGGCGACGGCCATCTCGAAGCCTTTGTCGGTCTGGAAACCCTTGATCACCGGGATCATCAGGCTGACCAGGCCTTCGGCAGCCTCATCCCCCATGCGGACCGATCGGTCGATCAGACTGGCGGCCCAGAACGTCAGGGCGCGGGCACCTTCGACGAAGGATTTCTGTTCCATCAGGTTGCGGCGGATGTCGGGGTGCACGATCAAGGGATCTGCCGGGCCGGAGGGGTTTTCAGCCCCGGTGACGGCGCGGCCCTGCAGGCGGTCCTTGGCGTAGATCAGCGCGTTCTGATAGGCGGCTTCGGCCTGGGCATAGCCCTGCAGACCGACGCCCAGCCGCGCCTCGTTCATCATGGTGAACATCGCGCGCATGCCTTTGTGGAGGTCGCCCAGCAGCCAGCCGGTGGCGCCGTCATAGTTCATCACGCAGGTGGCATTGCCATGGATGCCCATCTTGTCTTCGATCTTGCCAACCGTGACCGCGTTGCGCGCCCCGAGGCTGCCATCGTCGTTCACCAGCACTTTCGGCACGATGAACAGGCTGATGCCCTTGGTCCCCTCGCCCCCGCCCGGGGCTTTGGCCAGCACCAGATGGATGATGTTGTCGGCCATGTCATGGTCGCCAGCCGAGATGAAGATCTTCTGACCGGTGATCAGATAGCTGCCATCGGCCTGCGGTTCGGCCTTGGTGCGCATCAGACCAAGGTCGGTGCCGCAATGCGGTTCGGTCAGGTTCATCGTGCCGGTCCAGTCGCAGCTGACCATCTTGGGCAGATACCTCGCCTTCTGGTCGGGCGAGCCGTGCACATGGATCGCCGAATAGGCGCCGTGGGTCAGGCCCTGATACATGTTGAAGGCCATGTTGGCGGAAACGAACATCTCGCCCACCGCGGTGCCCATCAGGTAGGGCAGGCCCTGCCCGCCATATTCTGGGTCGCAGTCCAGCGCGGTCCAGCCGCCCTGTTTCAGCGTATCAAAGGCCGCCTTGAAGCCGGTGGGCGTGCGCACCACGCCGTTTTGTAGAACGCAGCCTTCGCGGTCACCGACCGAATTCAGCGGGGCGAGGATACCCGAGGCGACCTTCGCGGCCTCTTCCAGCACCGCGCCGGTGAAGCTGTCATCCAGATCGCCGTAGCCAGGGATGTCGGCCCCACTGATCTGCAGGACGTTATGCAAGAGGAACTGCATGTCTTTCACGGGGGCGGTGTAGCTTGGCATTCTGTCATTCCCTCTTGTTCATTCAGCGGCCCTCTTGTTCATTCGGCGGCCCGGTTCGTCATTCAGCAGCGCGGTGCGACACCTCGTGGCGCGCTTCGCTTGCGCTAAGTTCAGCGCGCAGTTCGGCAATCGCTTCGTCCAGTTCGGCGCGCTGCGCCTCCATGATGGCCAAACGCCCATGTGCCAACTCGCAGGCCTTGCGGCGCTGCGCCTCGTTCGTGCCATCACGGTCGTAAAGGTCCAGCGTCTGGCGGATATCCTCCAGACTGAAGCCAAAGCGCTTGCCGCGCAGAATCAGCGTCAACCGCGCCCTGTCAGCCCGGGTGAACAAGCGTTTGGTCCCTTCGCGAACCGGGTTCAGCAGTTCCTTCGCCTCGTAAAACCGCAGCGTCCGTGGCGTGACGGCAAAGGCGTCACACATCGCGCGGATGGTCATCAGATCAGTCGTGTTCATCACTCGCTCACATACGATAAATTGCACCTGAACTTGCAGATGCAAACCGTTACATGGCTTTACTAGATCAGTTGACGTTAACGTCAGCGTAACGTCACGTCATTTCCCGCAATGACGTGAAGTCAGCCGGGTTTGAACTTGGAAAGCTCTTCAACGGCGGTGGCACGCAGCGCGCGCAGGTCGCTGATCGAGGTTTCAATCTCCTGCTGTTGACGGCCAAGTTCGGTCAATTGCCGGTCAGCCAGCTGCAGCCAGTACTGCAACTGCGACTCAGTCCCTTTCTGGCGATAGATCAGTAGCCACTGGCGGATTTCTTCCAGACTGAAGCCAAATCGCCGCCCGCGCAGGATCAGCGTCATGCGCGCCACTTCGCGGGGGCCGTAATAACGGGCGCGGCCATCGCGATCCGGGGCCAGAAGTTCAATGTATTCGTAATAGCGCAGGGTGCGCGGCGTCACATCGAACTTGGCACACATTTCCTTGAAGGTCAGCCGCGTGTCGGACATGGGGTTTCCTCCCACGCCGAACCTAGGCGCAGTCAGGCCTTCGCGCAACGGCGCGACGCACCCTTGCGCTTAACCACGCCGGGGCGTTTCATGCACCATGAAGGAGCCGCCATGCCCGATATCCACGCCATCGCCCGCCAATTCATTCAAGCTTTGCCCCACAGCCGCGCGCTAGGAATGTCTCTGGAAGAGATTGGGTCCGGCCGCGCCGTTATCTCCATGCCATATGACACGCGTTTCATCGGCGATCCGGCGACCGGTGTGATCCATGGTGGCGCAGTGTCGGCGCTGATGGACACGGCCTCTGGCGCTGCGGTGATGTGCCATCCGGCTGCGCCTCTGTCCACCGCGACGCTGGACCTGCGGATCGATTACATGCGCCCGGCCACCCCCGGCCAGACGATCCGGGCGCGGGCCGAATGCCATCACGTGACGCGGACGGTGGCCTTTGTCCGCGCGACGGCCACGGATGATGACGAAAGCCGACCCGTGGCCATGGCAAGCGGGGCTTTTACCATCGAGCGGGGCGAGCCATGAAGCAACCCGAACCGGTGCAGGTGATCAAGCAGCGCCGCGATGCGCTGTTGCGCAGCTTGGTCGAGGCGGTGCCCTATATCGGGTTTCTGGGCATCCAGTTCGACCGGCGGGGTGATGAGTTGACGGCGATCCTGCCGTTTGCCGACAGCCTGATCGGCAACCCGATGCTGCCCGCGCTGCATGGCGGGGCGACGGCGGCGTTTCTGGAAGTGGCCGCGATCATCGAGCTGGCCTGGACTTCGCTGTGGGAGGGGATGGAGGCGGAAGGGGCGGCCCCGGTCGGGCCGATCCGGCTGCCCAAGACCATCGACTTCACGGTGGATTACCTGCGCACCGGCCTGCCGCGTGATGCCTATGCCCGCGCCCGGGTGAACCGTTCGGGGCGGCGCTATGCAAGTGTGCATGTGGAGGCATGGCAGGACAACCGCAGCCGGTTGTTCGCGCAGGCGACCGGGCATTTCCTGATGCCACCCCCGGCATGACGGCCCCGCCCTGATGAGCAGATTGACCCATGGCCGGGTGATCCGCATCGCCGGGCCGATCGTGCTGTCAAACGCCACGGTGCCGCTGCTTGGGGCGGTGGATACTGCCGTGATCGGCCAATTGGGCGAAGCCGCACCTTTGGGGGCGGTCGGCATTGGCGCGGTGATCCTTGCGACGCTGTACTGGGCCTTTGGCTTTTTGCGCATGTCGACATCGGGTCTGGCCGCGCAGGCGCAGGGCGCTGGCGATATGGCTGAACGGTCGGCTGTGCTGCTGCGGGCGCTGATCGTAGGGGCGCTGGCGGGGCTGGCACTGGTGGTGGCGCAAGTGGCGCTGTTTGGGGCGGTGTTCAGCCTTGCCCCCGCGTCGGCCGAGGTGGAGGGGTTGGCGCGGCAGTATCTGGCGATCCGCATCTGGGGGGCACCGGCGACGATTGCGCTTTATGCGCTGACCGGATGGCTGGTGGGGCTGGAGCGGACGCGGGGTGTGCTGGTGCTGCAGCTGTGGCAAAACGGTCTGAACATCGGGTTGGACCTGTGGTTCGTGATCGGGCTTGGCTGGGGTGTGCCGGGGGTGGCGGCGGCGACGCTGATCGCGGAATGGACCGGGCTGGCGCTGGGCCTGTGGCTGGCGCGCGATGCCTTTGGCCCGGTACTGCGGGCGGCGCTGGCACGGCTGGCCGACCGGGTGGCGCTGGGGCGCATGTTCACCGCCAGCCGGGACATCATGGCGCGGACGGTGTTGTTGCAGCTGTGCTTCACCAGCTTTGTGTTTCTGGGGGCGCGGTTCGGCGATGTGACCCTGGCGGCCAATCAGGTGCTGATGCAGTTTCTGGAAATCACCGCCTATGCGCTGGACGGGTTCGCCTTTGCCGCCGAGGCACTGATCGGGCAGGCGGTTGGGGCGCGGTCAGCGGTGGAGACGCGGCGGGCGGGGCTACTGTGCATGCAATGGGGGTTTGGCGGCGCAGTCGGGCTGGCGGTCGTCTTTGGTCTTGCGGGGCCGGCGATCATCAACCTGATGACGACGGCGCCCGAGGTGCGGCTGGCGGCGCAGGACTATCTGCCCTGGCTGATCGCGGCACCGTTGATCGGGGTGGCGGCGTGGGTCTATGACGGCATCTTCATCGGCGCGATGCTGACGGGCGACATGCTGACCGCAACGCTGGTGTCGGTGGCGGTTTATGCCGTGGCGTTGGCGGTGCTGCTTCCGGCCTTTGGCAATCACGGGCTTTGGGCGGCATTGATGGTGCTGAACGGGGCGCGGACGGTTGCGATGTGGCAGCGGTACCCGAAGGTGGCTGCAAAGGCCGGTGCGAAGGCTGCTGCGTGAGGCTTGCCATCCCCTGCCCAGCCGGGCCATGATCGCGCCGTCAAAGGGGAATGTCATGCGGAAGTTTCTGGTCGTGCTGGACGACAGTCGGGAGTGTCTGAACGCGATGCGGTTTGCCGCACTTCGGGCCGCGCATACCGGCGGCGGGGTCACCATCCTGTCGATCATCCCGCCCGAGGAATACCAGCACTGGATGGGGGTGGCCGACCTGATGCGGGCCGAGGCGCGCGAACGGATCGAGGCGCATTTCGAAGTCTTTGCCAAGTGGATGCGGGACAAGCAGGGGGTCAACCCGGAACTGGTGATCCGCGAGGGCGACCCGGTGAACGAGATTCTGGCGCTGGTGAAGGAAGACGAACAGATCGGGATTCTGGTCCTGGGGGCGGGGACCGACAAGTCGGGGCCGGGGCCGCTGGTCACCGCGATGACCCGCACCTCGGGGAGCCTGCCGATCCCGATCACCATCGTTCCGGGGGATATGTCCAAGGAACGGCTGGAAAGCATCACCTGAGGGCGTGTCCACGCGTGGACATGGTATCAGCGTAAGCAAAATCAATATGTTAACGGCAGGAATTAACGATCTGGTAAGGATTGTCCGAGACAATCGGTGACGCTCGCCCGGAGCGAAGTCGTCACCTAAATGACCTGTGCCATGGCACATAGATCTGCCTCATCTGGCGCAACCCAAGGCCGCGCCGGTGGTGTGATCAATGACCAAGTCTCAGTGATGGTTTGGGGGCTGACGTACCCGTACGATGACCAGGGTAAGCAATTGCTTACTCACCGATGCAGCGCAGTCATTGAACACGGATTGCCAATCGCATAGCTGTAGCAAACGTCACAGGATAGATTCATGAGTGTTACAATGCCCATTTCTGCGCCCGGCAACCGCCCGGTGCTTTCGCCATTCGTCCTTAATGTGCTTGTCGCCACATACTTGATTGCAGTGTGCAACACGACGTTCTGGGGGCATCTGTTCCGCATCTTTGACGGTCAACCGATTGCCGCCTGGGTATTCGCGGGGGCGGTCTGGGCGTTGATGCTGCTGGTCACCTCGCTGCTGGCGGTCAGGCGGGCGCAAAAGCCGGTGCTGGTACTGCTGATCCTGATTGCGGCGGTGACGTCGTTCTACATGGACACCCTGGGCGTGGTCATCGACCGCGAGATGATACAGAACGCAGTCACGACGACGATGGCGGAAGGCAAGCACCTGATCACGCCGCAATTCCTGATCCATGTCGGGCTGTACGGGGTGATCCCGGCCGCCTTGGTGATCTGGGTGCAGATCCGGCGCGCGACGGTGTGGCGCGGCCTGGCGGGGTGGGCGCTGGTGACCGCCGGGTCGGCGGCGCTGGTGGTGGGGTTGTTGTTCACCAACCTGAAAAGCTATTCCACCGTCCTGCGCGCCGACAAAGAGCTTATGGGATCGGTACAGCCGCTTGCGCCGATGACCGGGGCGCTGAAATATGCCAAGATGATGTTCAAATCGGCGAATATCGTGCTGGTTCAGACCGGGACGGATGCAAAGCCGGGACCGCTGCTGGCGGCGGCGAAGAAACCTGTGCTGATGGTGATCGTGGCGGGCGAAACCGGGCGGGCGATGAACTGGTCGCTGGGCGGCTATGCGCGCGACACCAACCCGGAACTGGCCAAGCGCGACATCCTTTATTTCGCGCAGGCCAGCAGTTGCGGCACGGCGACGGCGACATCCTTGCCCTGCATGTTTTCGCCCCTGACGCGAGAGCAGTATTCCTACGAGGGTGGGCTGTCGAACGAGAACCTGCTGGATGTGCTGGCGCGCGTCGGGTTCAAGGTGGAATGGTGGGACAACCAAACCGGCGACAAGGCGGTGGCGGCGCGGTTCCAGCCGCGGTTCATGGTGACGGAGGATGCGCCGGAGCATTGTCAGAACGGCGGCGAGTGCAATGACGCGGTGTTCCTGCAGCGGCTCGCCGATCTGGCCGACACGATGACCGAAAACACGGTTGTGGTGCTGCACACGATCGGCAGCCACGGGCCAAGCTACTGGCTGCGCTATCCGCCGGAGCGCGAGGTGTTCACCCCCGCCTGCAAGACGCCGGAACTGACCGAATGTTCGACCGAAGAGATCGTGAATGCCTATGACAACACGATTGCCTTTACGGATTATTTCCTGGCGCAGGTGATTGATCAGTTGGCGGCGGATGACCGGGTGATTCCGGCGATGTATTACGTGTCGGACCATGGGGAATCCTTGGGCGAGGGCGGCATCTATCTGCATGGCACGCCGTATTTCATGGCGCCGGAGTTTCAGACGCATGTGCCGATGGTGATATGGATGTCCAAGGCCTTTCAGGCGGCGCTGGGGCTGGATCAGGGCTGTCTGGGTGCCAAGGCGGGGGATGAAGTCAGCCATGACAACATGTTCTCGACGATTCTGGGGATGATGGATGTGACCACCACTGCGCGGGACGAGGGGCTGGATCTGGCGGCGGGTTGCCGCAATCTGGCGGGCTGAGCAGTGTCGCAAAAGCCAGCGCGCAAGACCGGGGTGGCGCATTTCTTTGCGGCGGCGGGGTATTCGGTTGGCGGCGCCCGGCGGCTGATGCGGGAATCGGCGTTCCGGCAAGAGGTGCTGGCGCTGCTGGGCCTGATGGTGGTGTTTGCCGTGGTTGGGGCGAGCGTGGCGGAGTTTCTGGGGCTGGCGGTGCTGTCGCTGATCGTGCTGGCGGTGGAGGCGCTGAACACCGCGATCGAGGAGCTGGTCGACAACGCATCCCCCGGCTGGTCGGAGTTTGCCAAGAATGCGAAGGACATGGGTTCGTTCGCGGTGATGTGCATGCTGGTGGCGACCGGGCTTTATGCCGCCTGGGTGGTGTTTCTTTGACCGTTTAGAACGGTTCCAAACTTGACATTGGCGGTACGCGGGCGCATATCCGACTGGAATAGTCGGAGATACCCCATGTTCATCCAGACCGAATCCACACCAAACCCTGCGACGCTGAAGTTCCTGCCCGGCCAGACCGTGCTGGAGATGGGCACCGCCGATTTCCCCAGCGAAGAAGCGGCGGCGAAGTCGCCCCTCGCGCGGCGCATCTTTGCGGCTGGTGGCGTGACAGGCGTGTTCTTTGGCACCGATTTCGTGACGGTGACGAAGGCCGAAGCGGTTGAATGGCAGCACATCAAGCCAGCCATTCTGGGCGCGATCATGGAGCATTACCAATCCGGCGCGGCGGTGATCGACGGTGGTCAGGTTGCGGGTGGCGGCCATGCCGAACATACCGGCGAGGATGGCGACATCGTGCGCCAGATCAAGGAATTGCTGGACACCCGCGTGCGGCCCGCCGTGGCGCAGGATGGCGGCGACATCACCTTCCACGGCTTTGACCGGGGTGTTGTGTATCTGCACATGCAGGGCGCCTGCGCGGGCTGCCCGTCCAGCACGCTGACGCTGAAGATGGGGATCGAGAACCTGCTGCGGCATTACATCCCCGAAGTGCTGGAAGTGCGGCCTGTTGCGGCCTGACGCTTTGCTGCCGATCCTGGCCTTCGACACATCGGCCGCGCTGTGCGCGGCCGCTTTGCTATTGCCAGACCGCATCATCCTGCGCGCCGAGGCGATGGAAAAGGGTCAGGCAGAACGGCTGATCCCGTTGCTGGAAGAGCTGCTGGCCGAGGGCGGCATCGGCTGGCCCGACCTGCGCGCGATTGCGGTGGGCACGGGGCCCGGAAATTTCACCGGGGTGCGGATTGCGGTGTCTGCGGCGCGGGGCATTGCGCTGGGGCTTGGCATTCCGGCGGTTGGTGTCACGCGGTTGGAAGCGGTGGCTTATGGTCTGCCGCGCCCGATCCGGGTGATCGAGGATGCGCGGCGCGGCGAGGTCTATGTTCAGGATTTCACCGAAGCGGGCGCAGGCGAGGCCGTTCTGGCGGAGGGGGCGGAGATCAGCGGCGCGGTTACCGGTTCAGCCGCCGGGCCGGGGGCGGTGGTGTCGCCGGTGGTGATCGCCGAGGCCATTGCGCGGATCGGCGCGGCACGGGCGCTGACGCCGCAGCCGCGCCCGGCGCCGTTCTATCTGCGTGGTGCGGATGCAGCTCCGCCATCTGACCCGCCGCCGGTGATCTTGCCGTGACCCCGGCTGAGATGGCCGCGCTGCATGCGCTGTGTTTCACCACGCCAAAGCCGTGGAGTGCGGCAGAGTTTGCAGGCCTTCTGGGCGACCCGCTGTGCTTTGCACTGGTCGAGGCGGAGGGGTTTTTGCTGGGCCGCGCAGTCGCGGGCGAGGCGGAGTTGCTGACCCTTGCCGTGGCCCCACAGGCGCGGCGGCGTGGTATTGGTGCCAGGCTGGTGACGCGGTTTCTGTATCAGGCGCGGCTGCGCGGTGCCGAGGACGTGTTTCTGGAAGTGGCCGAGAGCAATGCAGCGGCAATCGCGCTGTATTGCGGCATGGGCTTCGCCGAGGCCGGGCGCCGGCGCGGCTACTATCGCGCCCCAGATGGCAGGGCCACAGACGCGCTGATCCTGAAACGTTTGCTTGCAAAGGCGGCAACCGACCGGTCAACCTGACCGGACGGTCAAAAAACGACATGTCGGCTGCGGAATATCCCTTGACCGGCCCGCTGGAGTCCGCCCAAGTTTGCTGACGATCCGACGCGCCCCCGAGTCTTCGGCAGCCGTCGGCCAAGAGCAACAAAATCCGACCGGGAGCAACCGATGACCTTCATGAAATCCCTCTATGGCGCAACTGCCATGCTGGCGCTGACCGCTGGCGCCGCACTGGCCGAGCCTGCGATCATTTTCGACCTTGGCGGCAAGTTCGACAAATCCTTCAACGAGGCCGCGTTCAATGGCGCGACCAAATGGGCGACTGAGACCGGTGGCACGTTCAAGGAACTTGAAATGCAGTCCGAAGCCCAGCGCGAGCAGGCGCTGCGCCGTCTGGCGGAATCCGGCGCCAATCCGGTCGTGATGACCGGCTTTGCGTTTGGCGACGTGCTGAACACGGTGGCCCCTGACTTTCCGGACACCAAGTTTGCGATCATCGACATGGTTGTCGACCAGCCGAACGTGAAATCGGTGGTCTTCAACGAGCATGAGGGTTCGTATCTGGTTGGCATGATGGCCGGCCTTGCGTCGAAGACCGGCACTGTCGGCTTTATCGGCGGCATGGACATTCCGCTGATCCGCAAGTTCGGCTGCGGCTATGCGCAGGGCGTTGTTGCCGCCAATCCGGCAGCAAAAGTCATTCTGAACATGACCGGCACCACCCCTGCGGCCTGGAATGACCCGGTGAAGGGTGCGGAACTGGCGACCGCACAGCAAAGCCAAGGTGCGGACGTGATCTATGCGGCGGCTGGCGGCACCGGCATCGGTGTGCTGCAGACGGCGGCCGATCTGGGCATCCTGTCGATCGGCGTCGACAGCAACCAGAACTACATGCACCCCGGCAAGGTGCTGACCTCGATGCTGAAGCGCGTCGATAACGCGGTGTATGAAGCGTTCAAGGAAGGCGTCGATCTGAAGCCCGGCATCAATGTGATGGGTCTGGCGAATGAAGGCGTCGGCTATGCTATGGACGACAACAACGCCGCGCTGGTGACCCCGGAAATGCAGGCCGCTGTCGATGCGGCGGCGGAAAAGATCAAGTCGGGCGAACTGGTCGTGCATGACTACATGTCCGACAACACCTGCCCGGCTGCCACGTTCTGAGCCGCTGACCTGTAACTGCAACGTGCCGCGCCAATCCCTTGGCGCGGCACGATTGCACCAAGACCAAAGGCTGCGGGGACGAGCGGCGGTCACTTTGCGCTGACGGGGTGACAAGGGGGGCAACATGGCGGACACCACACTCGCCATCGAACTGAAGGGCATCTCGAAAGCCTTCGGTCCGGTGCAGGCCAACAAAGACATCAACATCGCGGTGCCGCGCGGCACGATCCACGGCATCATCGGCGAAAACGGAGCGGGCAAATCGACGCTGATGAGCATCCTTTACGGGTTCTACAAGGCGGACGCGGGCCAGATCTTCATCAACGGCCAGCCAACCACCATCCCCGACAGCCAGAGCGCCATTCGCGCCGGCATCGGCATGGTGTTCCAGCATTTCAAGCTGGTGCAGAATTTCACCGTGCTGGAGAACGTGGTGCTGGGGGCCGAGGATGGGCCGCTGCTGAACACCTCGCTGGCCAAGGCGCGCAAGGTGCTGGGCGATCTGTCGCGGGAATATGAACTGGATGTGCACCCCGACGCCCTGATCGAGGATCTGTCGGTGGGCCACCAGCAGCGGGTCGAGATCCTGAAAGCGCTGTACCGGCAGGCCGATATCCTGATCCTGGACGAGCCGACGGGGGTTCTGACCCCGGATGAGGCGGACCATCTGTTCCGGATTCTGGGCGGGTTGCGCGATCAGGGCAAGACGGTGATCCTGATCACCCACAAGCTGCGCGAGATCATGGAGACGACCGACAACGTCAGCGTGATGCGGCGCGGCACCATGGTTGGCACGGTGAAGACGTCCGAGACCAGCCCCGAGGCGCTGGCCGAACTTATGGTGGGCCGCAAGGTGCTGCTGGAGGTGGCCAAGGGACCCGCCAAGCCGGGGGCGGTTGTCCTGAAGGTTGAGAACCTGCGGGTGCGCGACGAGCACAAGGTGGAGCGGCTGAAGGGGGTGTCATTCGAGATCCGGGCGGGGGAGATTCTCGGCATCGCCGGGGTGGCCGGGAACGGCCAGTCGGAATTGCTGGAGGCGCTGGGCGGAATTGCGCGGGCCACCGGGCGGATCACCCTGAACGGCGTGGATCTGCCGTTGACCGGCGCTGGCGCGAACGGGCAGGCGCGGCGGGCCGCAGGCATCGCGCATGTGCCCGAGGACCGCCAGCATCTGGGCCTGATCATGGATTTCACCGCATGGGAAAACGTGGCTTTTGGGTATTTCAACGATCCGAAGTATCAAAAGAACGCGCTGTTCATGGACAATGACGCGCTGCGCGCCGACACGCAGGCGAAAATGAAGACCAATCACGTGCGGCCACCGGACTGCTGGCAGCCAGCGAAAAGCTATTCCGGCGGTAACCAGCAAAAGATCGTGGTGGCGCGGGAAATGGAGCGCAACCCCGACCTTCTGCTGATCGGCCAGCCGACGCGGGGGGTGGATATCGGGGCGATCGAATTCATTCACAACCAGATCGTGGCGCTGCGCGACGCGGGCAAGGCGATCTTGCTGGTCAGCGTGGAGCTGGACGAGATCATGTCGCTGTCCGACCGCATCGCGGTGATGTTCGACGGCCAGCTGATGGGCTTTCGCGACCCGGAGGTGACGAATGAGCGGGAACTGGGGTTGTTGATGGCGGGTATCGCCGAAAAAGGGGCCGCCTGATGGACCGTTTGCCGCGTTGGGCGGATGTCGCCCTGGTTCCGCTGATCAGCCTGTTGCTGGCCGCAATCATCTCGGCCCTGGTGCTGCTGGCCATCGGGCAAAGCCCGGTCGAGGCGATCAACGTGATGGTCGAGGGTGCGCTCGGCTCGGCCTATGGCTGGGGCTATACGCTGTATTACACCACCAGCTTCATCTTCACCGGGTTGGCGGTGACGATGGCGTTTCATGCGGGCCTGTTCAACATTGGCGGCGAGGGGCAGGCGCAACTGGGGGGCTTGGGCGTGGCGCTGGTCTGCCTGTCGCTGGATTGGCCGCACTGGACGCTGGCGCTGTTGGCGGCCACGCTGGGGGCGGCGGCGTTCGGCGCGGTGTGGGCGGCGATCCCGGCCTATCTGCAGGCCAAGCGCGGCAGCCATATCGTGATCACCACGATCATGTTCAACTACATCGCCTCGGCGCTGATCGTCTATCTGTTGGTTGACGTGCTGCGCCCGGCGGGCCAGATGGACCCGGCGACCGCGCGGTTCCCCGAAGGTGCCAAACTGCCGACACTGGACATGATCCCTGGCTTCAACCTGTTTTTCACCAAGCCGGTGCCGGCCAACGTGACGCTGTTCATCGCGCTGGTGATGGCCGTCGTGGTCTGGGCGATCCTGTGGCGCACGCGGCTTGGCTATCAGATCCGCGCCTTTGGCAAATCCGAGGCGGCGGCGAAATATGCGGGCATCAACCCGACCAAGATCATCCTGGTCACGATGATCCTGTCCGGTGCATTGGCCGGAATGATGAGCGTGAACAACGTGATGGGCGAGGCGGAGCGGCTCTTGCAAAACTCGGCCGAGGGGGCGGGGTTCATCGGCATCGCGGTGGCGCTGATGGGGCGCAACCATCCGGTTGGTGTGGTGCTGGCGGCGCTGTTGTTCGGGTTTCTCTACCAGGGCGGGGCGGAACTGGGCCTGTGGACGTCGATCCCGATCGAGATGCGGATCGTAGTGCAGGGGCTGGTGATCCTGTTCACCGGGGCCTTGGACATGATGGTGCGGATGCTGCTGACCAAGGCGTTCGGATTGTTCCGCAGCCAAAAGCTGGGGGCCGCGTGATGGATTACGCAACGCTGCTGCAAATCCTCGACTCGACGCTGCGGCTGGCCACGCCGCTGCTGCTGGCCTGCCTCGCCGGGCTTTACTCCGAACGCGCAGGGGTCTTCGACATCGGGCTGGAAGGCAAGATGCTGATGGCCGCGATGGCATCGGGCGCGGTGGCGTTTCTGACCGGCTCGGTGTGGCTGGGGCTGCTGGCGGGGATCGGCGCCTCGCTGGTACTGGCGGGCATCCATGGGCTGGCCTCAATCACCTTCCGCGGCAATCAGTTGATCGCCGGGGTGGCACTGAACTTCCTGTCATCGGGCATCACCGTGCTGGTCGCGCAGCGGCTGTTCGGGCAGGGCGGGCGGACGCCACCCTTGACCGGCGACGCGCGGTTCGGGCCGATCACCCTGCCCTTCGCCGATGCAGTGAAGGACGTGCCGATCATCGGGCCGCTGTATAATGAAGTGATCTCGGGCCATTCCTTCCTCGTTTACACCGCCATCGCGCTGGTGCCGATCTCGTGGTGGGTCTTGAACCGCACGCGCTTTGGCCTGCGCCTGCGGGCGGTGGGGGAAAACCCGGCGGCGGTGGATACCGCCGGGGTGTCGGTCAAGGGCCTGCGCTTTGCCGCCGTGGCAATCACCGGGGTGCTCTGCGGCCTCGCTGGCGCCTATATGGCCACCGCCCTGCAAGCCGGTTTCGGGCGCGAGATGACGGCGGGGCGCGGCTACATCGCGCTGGCCGCGCTGATCTTTGCCAAATGGCGCCCGGTGGCCGCACTTTGGGCCTGCCTCCTGTTCGGATTCTTCCAGGCTCTCGCCTTGCGCCCCGACGTGGTCGAGGCAGTGGTGCAGGTCAAGATCCCCGTGCCATTCCTCGATGCGCTGCCCTACATTCTGACCGTCGTGGTCCTCGCGGGCTTCATCGGCAAGGCAACCCCACCCCGTGCCGGCGGCGAACCCTATGTGAAGGAACGCTAAGCCTTTCATCTGTCCACAAATATCCCACGGGGGGTGCGGGGGGTGTGAAACCCCCCGCTTCGCCGCCAGCCAAAAGAGCCGCCGATGACCGATGCCGCCACCCTTGCCACCCTGATCCGCGCCCGCGCGGGTGATGCGCCGGTGCGGCTGGGTCTGATCCTTGGCTCGGGGCTTGGCCATCTGGGCCAGGCCGTCACCGGCACCACGATCCCTTATGCCGACCTTCCCGGCTTTCCGCATGTCGGCGTGTCGGGGCATACACCGATGCTGACGGTGGGCGATCTGGAAGGGGTGCGCGTCGCGGTGTTCGGTGCGCGGGAACACTACTACGAGACCGGCAATCCCGCGGCGATGCGCCTGCCGCTGACGGTGCTGAAGGCGCTGGGGGCCACGGATCTGATCGTGACCAACGCAGCGGGGTCGATGCGCCCCGACATTGCGCCCGGCGATCTGATGCTGCTCAGCGATCACATCAATTACAACGGGTTGAACCCGCTGATCGGCGAAAAGACCGACGCGCGGTTCGTGCCGATGACCGGTGCGCATGACCCGGCCCTGCGCGACGGCCTCAAGGCTGCGGCGCGGACTTTGGGCATTGCGCTGCCCGAGGGGGTCTATTGCTGGTATTCCGGCCCCTCGTTCGAAACACCTGCCGAAATTCGCATGCTGAAGGGCCTCGGCGGTGATGCGGTGGGCATGTCGACGGTGCCGGAAATCATCCTCGCGCGGTTTCTGGGGCTGCGGGTGGCGGCGGTGTCGTCGATCACCAACATGGCGGCGGGCCTGAGCGACGAGAAGATCGGGCACGAGCATACCAAGGCGATGGCCCCCTTGGGTGCGGCAAATCTGGAACGCATCCTGCGGGAATTCCTGCGCGCACTCCGATGAGGTCGCCGCCGCGTTTGACTTCGCCGCCAAAGGCGCGCAAGCCTTTGATCATACCGCCGCTTCCAGCCCCGATGGGCCCGCGAACATGCAACTTTATCTGCCCATTGCCGAGGTTTCGGTCGATGCTTTCCTGATCCTCGGGCTTGGCGGAATCGTGGGGTTCCTGTCGGGGATGTTCGGCGTGGGCGGCGGTTTCCTGATCACACCGCTGCTGTTCTTCATCGGGGTGCCCCCGGCGGTTGCGGTGGCGACCGGGGCCAATCAGGTGGTCGCCTCGTCGGTGTCCGGCGTGCTGGCGCAGGTGAAGCGCAAGGCGGTGGATTTCCGCATGGGCACGGTTCTGCTGGCGGGCGGTATTGTCGGGTCAAGTTGCGGGATCTGGGTGTTCCAGCTGATGACCAAGGCCGGGCAGATCGACCTGTTCGTGCAGCTGTCTTACGTGCTGTTTCTGGGCCTGATCGGCGCGATGATGCTGCAGGAAAGCCTGCGCAGCCTGCTGCGGGCGCGCAACAGTGCCACGCCGGTGCGGCGCAGCCATGTGCACTCCTGGGTGCATGGGCTGCCGCTGAAGATGAAATTCCGAACGTCAGGGCTGTTCATCAGTGTCATTCCCCCGGTTCTGGTGGGGGCGGTTGTCGGCTTTCTGGCGGCGATCATGGGGGTCGGCGGCGGCTTCATCATGGTGCCGGCGATGATCTACCTGTTGGGCATGCCGACCAAGGTGGTGATCGGCACGTCGTTGTTCCAGATCATCTTTGTCACGGCTTTCACCACCGTGATGCATGCCGTCACCAACCAGTCGGTCGACATGCTGCTGGCGCTGTTGTTGATCTTTGGCGGGGTGATCGGCGCGCAGATCGGCGCGCGGGTTGGGGTGCGGCTCAAGGCGGAACAGTTGCGCATCCTGTTGTCACTGCTGGTGCTGGCGGTGTCGATGCGGATCGCGGTGGACCTCTTGGTGCGCCCGGCAGAATTGTACACGGTAACGGCGGGGGTGCTGCCATGATCCGCCTGCTGATCCCCTTGCTGCTGTGCGCCGGGATGGTGCGGGCCGACGAAAGCATCGTGTCGGGCCTGAGCCAGAACCGGGTGTCGATCACCGCCGATTTCGACGGGTCGGAGATCCTGATCTATGGCGCGGTCAAGCGTGAAACACCGGTGCCCGAGGGCGCGCCGCTGGAGGTGATCATCACCGTCGAGGGCCCCGCCACGCCGGTGACGGTGCGGCGCAAGGACCGGGTGTTCGGCATCTGGGTGAACAATGCCGAAGTGACGGTGGATTCCGCGCCCAGCTTTTATGCCGTGGCCACGACCGGGCCATTGCACGAGATTCTGAGCGATACCGAGAACCTGCGCCGCCAGATCAGTATCGAACGGGTGATCCGGGCCGTGGGCATTACCGATGAGGCGGCAGAGTCGGGCCAGTTCGTGCTGGCGATGCTGCGGGTGCGGACCAACGAAGATCGCTACCGGGTGCTGGAAAACCGCGTCGAATTGACCGAGGACACGCTGTTTCGCACCGACGTGGTGTTGCCCGCCAACCTGACTGAAGGCGACTACAAGGTCCGCCTGTTCCTGCTGCGCGATGGCCGGGTGGTGGCCGAACAAAGCCGGGTGATCGGCGTGCGCAAGGAAGGGTTGGAGCGGTTCATCTTTACCATGGCCCACGAACAGCCGCTGCTGTACGGACTGCTGTCACTGTTGCTTGCGGGCATGGCCGGGTGGGGCGCATCAGCAGCGTTCCGGTTCATCAGGATCTGACGGGCCTAATCCGCTTCGGCGATGATCGCTGCCACATCAAGCCGGGAGTTGGTCATCGCCAGCGTGCCATCAGGCGCGCGCGGCCAGTCGGCTTCGGCGCGGTCGCGGTACAGTTCCACCCCGTTGCCATCGGGGTCGGTCAGATAGACCGCCTCGGACACGCCATGATCTGCGGCACCGTCAAGCGGCCAGCCTGCATCTGCCAGCCGCTTTAGCACCTGGCCCAGTGCCTTGCGGTCGGGGAACAGAAATGCGGTGTGGTACAGCCCGGTATGGCCCGCAGGCGGCGGGGTGGAGCCACGGCTTTCCCAAGTGTTGAGGCCGAGATGGTGGTGATAGCCGCCCGCCGACAGAAAAGCCGCCTGAGCGCCATAGCGCTGCGTCACCTCGAACCCGAGGATGCCGGAGTAGAAGGCAATCGCGCGGTCAAGATCTGCCACCTTCAGGTGGACGTGCCCCACGCGGGTTTCGGGATGGATGGTCATGGCACTGCCTTTTCGCTTTGCTTCAAGATTGCACATAAGCAATAGTAGACAGCCTTTCTACTCATGCAAATGCACAGTATCCGTGCAAAGCGGGCAGGATCAGCCCTTCTTCTTGGCCAGTGACGCCTCAAGCGCTGCTATGCGCGCCTCAAGGGCTGCGTTTTCTTCGCGGGCCTTTTGCGCCATGGCGCGGGCGGCGTCGAATTCTTCGCGCGTCACGAAATTGCGGTCCGACATCCAGCGGTCGATGAAGCCTTTCATCGCGGTTTCCGCCTCGGTCTTGGCGCCTTGAGCCACGCCCATGGCGTTGGTCATCAGCTGGCTTACATCATCGAAGAACTTGTTGGGCGTTGTCATGTGCGGCGTCCTTTTCAGCTTGCCTCTTATATGGTCCGGCACGGGTGTTTCACAAGGTGGCGAAGTGGCACGGGCTGGCCAAGCCGCCCGGGGCAGAGTTGACATCGCCCCCCGCGCCCGCGACAACCGGGCATCCTTGAGAAAGCCCGCCATGATCGCGTTTCCAGACATTTCCCCGGCCATTTTCAGCTTTGAGGTTTTCGGCTTTACCCTGGCACTGCGCTGGTATGCGCTGGCCTATATCGTTGGCCTGCTGATCGGCTGGCGGCTGGTCACACGGGCGGTGCAGACCCCGCAGCTGTGGGCCGGACCGGCACCGATGACGGCCGATCAGGTGGAGCGGTTGCTGACCTGGGTGATCTTTGGTGTCATTCTTGGCGGCCGGTTGGGCTATGTGCTGTTCTACGATCCGGCGATGATTGCCAATGCGCCGTGGCAGATCTTGCAGGTCTGGAACGGCGGCATGTCGTTTCATGGCGGCTTTGCCGGGGTGATCATCGCAGGGCTGATGTTCTGCCGTCTGGAAAAGATTCCGCTGCTGCAGGCCGCCGATCTGATGGCGGTTGCTGCACCGACGGGCTTGCTGTTGGGGCGGATTGCCAATTTCATCAATGCCGAGCTGTGGGGGCGACCGACCGACCTGCCCTGGGGCGTGGCGTTTCCGGGCGAAGCGGCGCAGACCTGCGCGGGGGTTGTAGGGATTTGTGCGCGCCATCCAAGCCAGCTGTACGAGGCGGCGCTGGAGGGGCTGGTGCTGGGCGCGGTGCTGCTGTGGCTGGGCTGGCGGCGGGGCTGGTTCAAGCGGCCGGGCGGGCTTTTGGGGGTGTTTCTGGCGGGGTATGGTGCAGCGCGGTTCGCGGTGGAGTTCGTGCGCCAACCCGATGCGCAGTTTATCAGCGACGGCAACCCGCTGGGTCTTGCACTGCACATCGGCGGCTGGGGGCTGACGATGGGGCAGATCCTGTCGCTGCCGATGATACTGGCGGGCCTGTGGTTTCTGGCGCGCCGCCGTAGCGCATGACCGTTCTTGGCGACATGCTTGCCGCACGGATCGCGGCCACCGGGCCGATCACGGTGGCCGAGTATATGG